>JAHDDE010000098.1 GCA_020629515.1 Saprospiraceae bacterium
ATGGAGATTGCCTTAGATCAGTTTATAAAATGTATATTGGTTATTAATAGATTTTTTGATTCTAACAAGATCAGAAAATCATTTCAATCAAATTTTATTTTTTAACCAAATTTAAGCTATGAAATGCTTCAAATATTTTATTCTTTTCCATTCATTCTTTTCCTATTTATCTATCAATGCACAAAATTGTTCGGACTGCAGTAGCTGGACTCCAGATTATATTCTTGAATATTCTTCTGAATGGCTAGATGACGATATTCTAGACTTTTTAGCAGATCCAACAATAACTAATAAGAAAATTGAAATTGACAACAGCTTCGCTTTACTCTCGCCAATATCTTTTGTCAATTGTGAAATTAGAGTGGATCAAGCCATTTATTATGATGAGCCGAAAAATATAAATGGTGCTTACGAATTTATTAATTGCACAATATGTTCATGTTCTGGAGGTTTAAATGGATTTAGAGGTGGTGTAGGAGTATCGTCCTGGACGGATTATGAGACTCCAAACGTAGAGTTTGTTTTTAGAAACACAACTATAATAGGTAAAGAGATCTTTCACCTCAACGGACCTTCTTTCGATATGAAGGATTGTTATCTAATCGGAGGTGAATATTCTCATATCTTACACTTACATAGTAATTTAGATGGTGACAATATTAACATTGAAGGTACTACATTTGAATTGTACGGTGAATTAGGTTCTGGTATTGCAATCGTTGATGAAGGTACGAATTTCAACATAGGCAACAACAGCGGCTCACCAAATACTTTTATTTCCATAAATGATTCGGCAATTCAAATTGATGGAAATTGTAATGTAAAAATAGAAAATACTGAGTTTTATGGTGGGGAAAAGCAAATCAATGCACGTGGATATATAGAGATAGACAATTGTATATTTCAGGATGCGGGTCGTGCAATTGAGACTGGTGGCGAAGCAGTAATCACAAATTCTAATTTTGATGATAACCAAATAGGAGTTTTAATTAGAAGTGGTTCCCTAGATATACAAGGATGCACACTGCATGGCAGTGATGTAGGAGTTAAAACATCGTTTACAAGCCAAAGTTATGCTCCGATTAGATTAAGCTCCAATAACTTTAGCAACAATATAGATTTTTGGTCAACTGGTTTATCTGCTGTCGAATGTGTAAATAATTCCTTCAACGGCTCCCAATATGGTTTTCTAGCTGATGGCGAAAACGAATTTTATATCCATTTAAATGATTTTAACAACTCTATTATCGGATCTCTAGTCTATTCAACTAGTGGAGGTCTTACCGAGCAATTTCAGAATTATATCAACTCAGATATAGGCATCCACACTGTGAACCAAAACTCCGGATACAAATTTTATGACAACTGTTTTTCTTCCCGCTCAGAAGACATTAATGTCGCTGGAGACATTTTCGAAGATCAAGGAGATGAGGAAGTCGGAGCTGGAAACTGCTTTTCTGGACCTGGTGTCATCGATATCAATAGTGAATCCTATTTTAAATACCATGTTCCTCTGGACTTAGAAGGAAGCTGTTTTGATCCCGTGTATGAAAGCGCTTACGTTCAAGAGGAAGCGGATCGTATTAATAATAGCGATTGTGGGTCTGATTTTCCTCCTGTAACCACAGTGAAACCATTCTGTTTCGGTGGCATCAAAGATTGCGCCAGCTATATAAAAGCGGTTGGTGAAATGTCCAGATTATATAAGAGTATCTTAAATAACACCAATTTGTCAAAGTCTGTAAAGGCTAATCTACTACAGAGGTACAGAAGCTGTCTGATAAGACTAGTTTGGTTGAGAGGAAGATATTGTGGTAGGTCTTTTTATAATGCTTTAAGCGAAAGTGAGGATTTGTTTATTCAAGTATCTTTAATTGATATCATGATTGTCAACCAAGAATATGTTGATGCACTTGATTATGCCAATTCGCTAAAAATCGATCATGAGGATAAAACAAAAACTGAAGAACTGAAAGACTACATAGCGTATCAAAAAATAAACATTAGAAGATTGCAAAATGGTAAAGACTTTTTACTTACAGCGCAAGAAAACAATTTCTTACACGCCTTTGCAAAATCCATTCATCCAAAAGCAGCTTATGCACGAAGTTTTCTACATCTTGTTAATGACGAATTAATATATCCAGATATAGATTTACTCGATTATAAGTTTTCTCGAAGGTCAGTACAAAAAAAATCCGATGAGCTTAAGCTTTACCCCAATCCCACAACAGGAACTCTACACATTGATATTGACGCAAGAGATTGCTATCAAATTTCACTCTTTAGCAGTGATGGTATTCTTATTGATCACATTGAGGGATTAAAAGGTTTTTCTAAATTAAATACCGATGACTATGCATCAGGTCTTTACTTTCTAATCATAGAATATGCCACAGGTGAGAGAGAAACCAGAAAAATATCGATACTCAATGATTAGAACATCACTTATTTTCCTGGCTTTAAGTTTTCAGTTAGTCACGAATGCTCAGCTAATCATAACTGACATAGACATCACTGGTTATGGATTTTGCCAAAGCAGATCGATGGTGGTTCAGGATGAGACCAT
>JAHDDE010000018.1:0-55641 GCA_020629515.1 Saprospiraceae bacterium
TTTGACTTATGTGGATCATAGTTTACTATTTTACTGTATTAGTATATTAATACAGCAATATTATAAATTTAAATTGAATGATACAAGCGGAGTGAAGTAATCGGAGTTGATATCAGTAAATTACTTAAAATGAAAATCCAATGAATAAATAATAATATTTGTTATCGGAGATTTCTCACGATGACGGGAAGCCCAATGCCAGCCAATACGTAGATATCCGGGACTGGCTTACATGGATTAAACGATGGCAACAATGAGATGAAGATGAACGTATCACTGATTAGTAATATCATTTGTGAATACAAAAAATAAAATATTCCCTTATAACGAAGTCAACACAAGAGACAAAACAAGCTTAGATATCTTCTGACTAAAGGACAAGAGTTTAACTGATTTAGATAATCTACCAGACCCAGATATTTTAGCAAACGAAATAATAGAAAATATAGAATCAGGCTTGGCAAGTTTTAGGGAAATAATGGAAATAATGGAAATAATAAATTCAAATGAATAGGTCACAACACTACTCCAAGATATCAGACATAACTAATAATTCTTGAGATAATATATCTGTCCATTGCATATCCTCTGTATTCGGTATAGCATACTGAGCCGGTGTATCCCAATCATAGTCTAATATATTTTGCCAACCTACATGTACTTTGGTCCACAGCAATGGACCATTGTAAATGGCATTATTTACTCCATCATATAGGTAGTGATAACTATCAGTTTTTTGATAGATGTCTCGATCGATCGCATTTCTGATTTTGCCCCATAATTTGACATCCGCAAATTCTTTAGCTGCCATCATACCTGTCATTGTGGCTAATGGCGATGGACCAGCCTCTGGATCTTCTTTTACATAGGCATATGGACCAATGGTTTTAGTAAAATAATTTTTCCATACTGGATACAAACTGTCATTATAGGTAGGCTCAAAAGGCCGAAGAAAAGCCATGGTCCAAGCATTAGTATATCCAGACAGCATAGGATTGCAAAAGCCCACATCCGATTGATACATCTTTAGATAAAAACCATAATCCTTATCAGTCATTTTATTCTTAATAAAATCAATAGTCCATCGTGCTTCGACATCCGCATAACTAGTGCCATAAAGCTTGTCATATATCTTCAAGCTTAATAAGCTAATTGAATTACATTGAGCGAAATAACGTCCAGGTTCGCAATCAGCACCTTCATGTTTTCCCTCAATATGATGTAGTCTCATCTCTGCTACTATCTTGTTAGTGAGCCAAGTATACTCCTGACTATAGGTCTCTCTACCTGAAATCAATTGATACAGTCCATACATAAGATTGAGATGACCTTTATACATGATATTACCTATGGATATCGGATCATCTCCCATCCCATACTCCGTCCAGTCTCCCCAAACTTTTTTAGACTTCATCTTATCTATCATATGAGATAGACAATGCTTAGCTCGATCTGCATATTCTGGACTTATCATCGCTACAGATGGCATTGCATAAGCGCCAAAAGCTATACCATATCTCCATAAAGGTTGATCTTCTACGTCCCAGCCTTTGAATTCATCACCCGTGAAACTCATATGCTCATACTGCTGATATACAAAATTAAACTGGCCTATTTCATCCTTTTGTAGTTGACGTTCTCCTACTGGCTTAAAATATTCTTGAGCAGGAGCATTACCCCATGGCCATTGCCATATAAAGAGTGATAGTAATCCTATGAATAGTATAGCTATAGTAATTAAGATGTATTTCTTCATTTGTGCCATGACGATTGATCGCTTATTATAAAGCTCACTTTAAATGTAAATTCAGTATGTCAGTAACAAAATAAGGTTTTAATTTACAAGCTATGCAAAGTTTGTTATCTAACATCGCCCGATGTACTCTGTGCGCTCCTCACTTAAATCATGACCCACGACCTATCATATCAGTACATAGGGACAGTAAAATGATCATTATTGGCCAGGCACCTGGATCCGTAGTTCACCGCACAGGTATCCCATGGGATGATAAAAGTGGTGATAATCTGAGAAAATGGATGAATGTAGATAAAGCCACTTTTTACGACAATCATAAAGTAAGCATTATACCGATGGGTTTTTGCTATCCTGGTAAAGGAAAATCTGGCGATCTTCCACCTCGAAAAGAATGTGCACCTAAATGGCATCAATCACTTTTATCAGAATTGAATAATGTAGAACTCATATTGCTAATTGGTCAATATGCTCAGGGCTATTACCTTAAAGGTCAAAAAATGAAAACACTCACCGAAACTGTCAGGAACTATCAAAATTACTTACCTCAATTTTTTGTACTACCGCATCCTTCGCCAAGAAATAATATATGGATGAAAAAAAATGAATGGTTCTCAAAAGAAGTTTTGCCCCATCTAAAGGAGTTAGTACGCCAAACTCTTAATCCATAATATGGCAAAAATCATTGACCTCAGCCAAATGATTTATGTTGGCATGCCCGTATACAAAAAACTTCCACAATACAATATGAAAGTCCACCTAAATCACGAAGATTGGCAAGACAAGCCTAACTCAGGGACTGCGACGCCAAGTGTCCACCAGATCACGATGAGTGAGCATACTGGCACACATGTGGATGCCATCAATCATATGGGTATATCATATGCAAAACAGTCTATCGATACGATGCCACTTACCAAGTTTTATACCGACGGTATTTGTCTTGATTTTAGAAATAAAGGCTTAAAAGAATTAATCACATCAAGTGAAATAATTGCGGAGTTAGCACGTAACAACTTAGTAATACATGAAAATGATACAGTTTTAATATGTACCGATCATTATATCAATCACTACGACACACAACAATGGCCTAATGGACCAGGACTTACTGCAGAGGCAGCAGAATGGTTAGGACTTCAAAAGATTGCCGCTTTTGGTGTGGAGACCATGTCTCCAGGTGTGTCTGGAGTCTCCAATAGACAGGTTCATGAAATTTGTGGTGCACTAAATTTCACTCATTACGAAAATTTGATTAATCTCAATCAACTTTTGGGTGTAGGCCGATTTAAGTTTATTGGACTGCCACTAAAAATAAAGGGTGGAACGGGATCACCAGTTCGAGCGGTCGCCATCATAGAATAATCATATATAGTACCATGAAATTGAAATTTCTGTTATATAGTTTCTTATTGATAATAGGTCGAGGATGCGACTTTTATTCAACCAGTTTATGGTATTTTCAGGATGGTGGACATTTATATGAGACCAACCCCATAAGTTCAATATTAGGAATGGGTTGGACCGCACTTGTTGCGGTCAATGTCATCGTCATAGCTTTTGTATTATATGGCTATTACTACTATACCTATAAATATCAAATAAAATACTACTCTAATCCTCCAAAGCAACTAACGTCCTATGTTAGCGATATTTATTACGGAGTTCCTGATAAATTCTATCAAATTCTTTTTCGGGTTCCTAAAAATCGAAAAGTAGCAATAAGTCATTTTGGGTATATAGCGATTAGACTTTTGATAATCAGTAGCTTTATAGCGACTCTACATAATCTTGGTCAATTTTATAATTTCCCTTTATATCTACATTTCAAATCACTTATTGGAAGCCCTATTATATTCTATTATTCATGTTTGGGTGTCGGGGGTTTTATGATCACTTATTACTTATGGTCTAAAGAACATCTATTTGTAAAATCCCAAACCTGAATTGAACATTTAATTAAAAAGTCATAATTAACAAACATGCTTGAAGCCGATTATTTAGTTGTAGGAAGTGGTGCCATGGGTATGGCGTTTGTCGATATACTGGTGACCGAATCCAATGCCAGTGTTATAATGGTGGATCGGTATCACAAGCCCGGTGGACACTGGAATAAGGCATATCCTTTTGTCACATTGCATCAACCAAGCCAATTTTATGGAGTAAGTTCGAGAGAATTAAGTAATGGGAATAAAGACACTATTGGCTGGAACAAGGGATTATATGAATTAGCTACTGGAGATGAAATATTAGCCTATTATGATGCTGTGATGAGAGAACAATTCATACCCTCGGGTCAAGTACAATACTTCCCTATGTGCGAATACTTAGGTAATGGGCAGTTTCAATCTAAACTTACAGGAGAAATACAACAAGTTAAGGTCAATAAAAAAATAGTGAATTGTACCTTTTTGAATACAGAAGTCCCTTCAACACATACACCCAACTTTACTATTAATGAAAATGTCAACTTTATAGCGATTAATGATCTGCCCAACATACAAGAATCACCAGATCAGTATGTGATTATAGGTGGTGGAAAAACGGGCATTGATGCCTGCCTCTGGCTACTATCTAATAAAGTTCCTTCTGATAGAATTACTTGGGTGGTGTCTCGTGATGCTTGGTTACTTGATAGACAAAAGACCCAACCGACAGAAGAATTCTTTGAAGACACCATAGGTAATCAAGCTAATCAGTTTGAATGTGTAGCACAGTCAAGCTCTATAGATGACTTGTTCGAAAGGTTAGAATCTAAAGGTGTATTGGTAAGGATTGACAAATCCATTCAACCAAAGATGTTTCATGGTGCCACTATATCCATGGAAGAGTTAAAGCATATGAGATCTATTCATCATGTTATTCGTAGAGGTCGAATTAAATCATTGAACCCATCAGAAATTACATTCTTAGACGGATCTACCATTTCGACTTCTGCCAATGCTGTGTACATAGATTGTTCTGCAACACCAATTAAAGCGTCACATCAAGATATACCCGTCTTTACTGAAGGAATAATTACTCCGCAGACCGTAAGATCCTATCAACCGGTGTTTAGTGCGGCATTTATAGCGCATATAGAATTAACCCGTGAATCGGATCAAGAAAAAAATAATTTATGTTCTGTTGTTCCTTTACCTAATCATGACACCGATTGGATTAGAATGCTGGGCACTTTAATGATGAATCAATTTAATTGGTCCCAGCACAAAGATTTAAGGCAATGGCTACGAGGTAATCGATTAGATGGTTTCAGCCAAATGGTAAAAAACGTGGCTCCAGATGATCTCAAAAAAAATGAAATTCTCAAGAGAATGAGAGACAATGCTATGCCAGCTATGCTTAAAATTCAAAGCTACATGTCAGAAATCAGCGAGAAAAATGACATTTAATGTGACTCTCAATATTTATGAAAAATAGATAAAGTCATGAAAATTTTCTTGCAACCTCATACTATAATCAACGAGTAGGAATAGTGTTCTTCCAATAATGCGCTAAACTCAGCCCTGCTACAATATGCCATATACCCCAGGCTGCAGCGACAATTGCCATTCCTCCGAGTCCGTCAAACTCATTGAATATGATAATGAGTCCTAATCCTGAATTTTGGATACCTACTTCCAAGGTAACTGCACGCTTATCGTATCGAGACAGTCCAAATAAGCTTGCGATAGAATATCCCGTAATTAGGCTTAAAGTATTATGAATAATTACTATGCTAAAGAAGATATAATAGTAATCCAAAAAGTAATCCCAATTAGTCGCTGTGGCAATCACAACGAATACCAAAAAGAATATGATTGATGCATTTTGCATGATCTTCCTAAGCTTACTTGTAAGCTTAGGATATTGATGAGCGAACCATAGACCTACTATGGTTGGCAATATCAATAATGTTATGATAATGACAAGCATATCATAAAAGCTCAGCGAAAAACTTTTGAGAGAATCGGTTTGCGCAATATATAATCCAGCCCAAAATGTCATATTTAGTGGGGTCATAAATGTTGCAGCAGCAGTGGATATTGCACTCATAGATACAGATAGAGCCGCATTGCCATTGGCATACTGTGTCAAAAAATTACTAAAATTCCCCCCTGGACAACTCGCAACTAATATCATACCCATCACAATACTCGGAGCAGGTTGTAGCACTAACGCTAATAAATATGTCAATGCTGGAAAAATAAAAAACTGTGCCCCCAATCCTATCATTGCCGCTTTGGGCTTTTGCAGTACGGCAGAGAAATCGCTAAGCTTTATATTAAGAGCAACTCCAAAAACTATAAATCCCAAAATGACATTGAGCAATTGTAGGCTTTGTGGACTAAAGTTAAGTTTGACTAAGTCTATCTCTTCCATTCTCTATTTAATGATATCCCCTACTATGCTAAGGCCAGCTCTTTTAAAGCTTGGACAAAAATGTCTAATTCTTTAGTTGAAGTGTAGACATTTGGAGTTATGCGACACCCCTTCACCCCTGCTCCATCTATAGCCACAGTCCAAATATTATATTTTTTCATCAAGGTATCCGCCATTTCTTTAGGCGATATCCTATCTATACCGACGTTAGCAATACCACAAGATTTATAACTTTCTATAGGTGTATTAACAGTTATGCCTTCTACGTCTCTCACTTTAGATACCCAATAATTTTTCAAATAGCCTAACCTCGATTCTTTCCTTTGCGGACCAATAAGTTTATAATAATCGACAGCATCCAAAATAGCCAAATCAGTGGCGCAAGGATGAGTCCCCGTATGATTTAGTTTTTTGATGTCATTCTCATCTTTTCCCCATTCAGCAAACATAGGCCACAAATTTTTCACTTTATCTTTTTTGACATAAAGAAATCCTGCACCTAAAGGCACACTCATCCATTTATGCAGACTTGTGCCATAATAATCACATCCTAACTCTTTTAAATCCACCTGTATATGACCAATACAATGAGCTCCATCAACTAAGACATCTACGCCATGCCTATGTGCCATATCACATATCTTTTTGACAGGAAGAATATGGCCTGTAATATTGATCATATGGCATACCATAAGCAACTTAGTTTTTTGAGTTATGGCATTCTCATATAGCTCCACGATCTCTCCGTCAGACCGAGGATGATTGGGTATTGAAATGAGGCGATTGATCATCCCATAACGCTTAGACATTAGGTTAAACTGATTAAGCATCGCACCATAATCCTGTTTAGCCATAACCGCCTCGTCATCTTTTTCCCATGAATATCCACTGATGATAGTATCTAATGATTCTGTAGTATTGCGAGTAATGATCAACTCATCTTTATCACAATTCACTATATGAGCAAGTGCTTCTGCAGATCTATCCTTGTTATCCCATTGTACTGTTCTCATGTACCGAGAACCCTCTCTGTTTACATTCCTTATATGATCAATATACTTTTCTAATGTAGGCTGAGGAATAAAACAATAGTACCCATTCTCAAGATTGATATACTCCTGCTTTAAAATATAATCACTTCTGATTCTCTGCCAGAAGTCCTCATTCTGTGCTAATGAGGGACCATCCAAATGCTCAACTGAATGAAAAATAGACTCTAACTCTTTCATTCCAGTGAGTCCTGACAGACCGATTATACCAGCTTTAATAAAGGCTCTTTTATTCATACTTCAAAAGATAAGCATCTGAATTCAATATTCACAAAAGTCAATACTAAAACGTTATGATAAAAAGGGCTCAAATGAATCAAATAAGATTTTATCTGATATTCCTTCTCATTTGGATGTTTAGCTGCAGCGAGGATGCCAACGTAACTATGTCAGAAGATGGCATTGTAAATGTGGTTAGAGTAGAAATCAATTATTATAACAAGAATGGGCAAGGCGTGATAGGCAAATATGTTTTTGATCGATCGACTATCAATAGTAAAATCTCCTTAGACACATTGGCTACGACATTACCCGTTTGGAGTGATTTAGAAGCGTCGGTAAAATTATATACTCAAGAAGGAAATGAGTTAAATGAGATCACAGAAGAGATAAGAAGATATTCAAATGACTATTATATCAATATAAATTCTAAGGAAGCAGAGATTAAATATTTACCGATTGATAAAGATTGGAACGGACACCTGCTTGGATTAGAATGGGATGTCTTCACATCTGGATCAAGCGAAGGCTCTGTTAATTTTAAATTGTTAAAGATCGAGGATAAAGAATTATTCTCAAACCCTACTGTACTCGACAGCCAATCTATTAATCAAACCTTATTAGACATCAATTTCTCTGGTCGAGTGGGTTCTTAATATTTTAACTTTTGAATATCTACAGTAACCTTAGAGATAATATCACTTATCTTTTGGGGAACACTTTCTTGATATCGCCCCCCAAGATGTTTAGCCAAAAACTCCTCACATACTGCAAGAAATGCCATGCTATTATCTGGTTTAGCGAATCCATGACCTTCATCTGGAAAATTAATATACATTACATCTAAATCGTGATCTCGCATCGCGATAACAATCTGATCAGACTCGGCAGTCTTGACACGAGGATCATTATCTCCCTGTGCTACTAATAGAGGTGAGCTAATTTGATCAGCGTGAAAAAAGGGTGATTTTTCTTTGAGCATTTTTTTACCCTCTTCGGTATTAGGATCTCCCATACGCAAGTGAAACATTTTTCTTGCTGACTCCCAATATGGCGGTATGGATTCTAATAAAGTGAATAGATTAGATGGGCCTACTATAGATACTCCACAGGCATAGACCTGCGGAGTAAAAGCCAATCCAGCTAAGGTAGCATAGCCACCATATGATCCTCCCATTATACCTATCTGATCAACTTCAGATATTCCTTTCTCTACGAGATATTCTGCACCCGCAGTTATGTCATCTTGCATTGCTGTACCCCATGCGCCATTGCCTGCATTCAAGAATTTTTTTCCAAATCCAGTGGATCCTCTAAAATTAGGCTGCAATACAGCATAGCCACGATTAGCTAAAAATTGAGCATATGAATTATATCCCCAATAGTCTCTCGCCCATGGACCACCATGTACAAAAAGAATAGCAGGAATTTTTCCACTTTTATAATCTTTAGGCAATGTCAGATAAGCAGGAATCATCAATCCATCCTTAGATGCATAAGTCACAGGCTCCATCTTAGAAAGATAATCAATTGGCAGATTTGGCCTTGGCCTATATAGGAACTTTACAGATCTGCTATTTCTGTCGAATAGGTATGCCGAGCCTGGATCTACATCTGAATTGGCATAAACTATATAAAGCCGTTCGTCTTGAGAACCGGAGCCAAAAGACACTTCCGCATTTTGAAACTTTTCTCTAAGAAAATTATAATCTTCTTCAAATGATTTGTCTTGCCAATAGATTCTCTTTTTATCTCCAACATAAGAAGTCCCGATCAGCTCTTCTCTTAAATCAGAATACACTATACCCCCGAAATCCACCTGTTTCTCAGGATCAGATTCTATTTCTTCCATTTCTCCATTGGTAAGATCTAATAGATATAAGGTGCTTAAATCTACCTCCTCACCGATATTTGAAACAATATATACCCTACCATCTTTATGAAATCTTGAAGGGCTTAAATTTTCTTCGTGGCTGCAAGTTAGGACTGAGACCCACGACTCATCCTTTAATTGTAATAATTCAGTTCCTCCATCAGGCATCGTCCTTGTCGCTAATCTTAACTGATCGTCGAGGTCAAAATACAAAGCACTATACTGAATTTCATTTTTCAAGATCAAGGTTCGTTCCCCAGAAGACATATCCACTTTGTATAGGTCATGCCAAGCGGGATCTCTATCGTTGATACCAACATATAGCGCAGTGGGATCTGACTTCGGCACTTTATATATGAAGGCCCTCACATTATCTAAAGACGTTAAGTCTTTAGCTTCTGGAATCTTTTGATCTGTTGCCTCATTAGGGTTAACTGCATAAACATGAAAGTTTTCATCCCCACCTTTATCTTGTACATATAGAATAAACTTGGAATCTCTACTCCAAAAGTATCCGCTAATAGGTCGATTTTCATCTGAAGTTACTGACAGAGCCTTATCGAAAGGCTCATTCACTCGTTTAACCCAAATATTTCTAACTCCCTTTAACGGTTTGATAAATGATATAAAGGCCCCATCTGGGCTTATTTGTCCACCAGAAATCTCAGGATTGCCAAATAATATCTCTCTATCTATAAGAGGTGTTGAATAAGTCATAGTATGCAATTAAAGGGGCAAAAGAAGTGAAATTATCGGACTCCCTAAAATAAAAAGGTGCAAGCTTTGACCGCTTGCACCTTTATAAACTAATTACCTAACTAAATTATGTGTTGAGCAAAATTATTTTTGGGTTGACGTATGAAAATATTCTTACCTTTAAATTGTCTCAAACACAGGTTAAAGATAAAAGTTATAAGCCTTATAAACATCCCCATTAATGGGGATTACTATAGCCAAAATTGGGGATATAAGTGCCTTTCTCGTCATTTTCACTCAGTTTACAATTATGGTACAAATCATTCTTGATATCATTGAACAATGGCTATTATTACACTTGCTTTTATAGTGTATCATGAATTCGAGACTCGCCGTCAACCTATATTTCTTCACTAATGGTTTAATTTATTCTTCTTGGACTACTCGGATACCCGACATCATGGATCACTATGGTATTGATAATAGTGAAATTGGATTTATTCTATTAGCTCATTCGATAGGTGCATTTCTGGCTATGCCATTTACTGGATGGCTAATTTTCAAATATACTAGTCGCAGTGTAACTTTTTTATCCGCTTTTATTTTCACTCTTTTTTATGCTTCTTCAATGCTATCCAGTTCTTATACGATTTTATTGATTCCTTTCTTTTTGATGGGAATCTCTACTGGTATAATGGATGTATCTATGAATGCACAAGCAGTGGAGGTAGAAAAAGCCTATCAAAAACCAATAATGACTTTTTTTCATGCTGTTTTTAGCATAGGAATGGTCATAGGCAGCTTGCTTAGTTCACTTTTCATAACACAACAAACTAATCTATTACATCATTTCTTAATCATAGCAGCTATAGGTTTAACTATTATAGTTGCTGCAAGATCATATATGATTGAAGATGCCCATTTCGATTTTGATAAAGACGAAAAAATTTTTATTTGGCCTAAAGGAGTTGTCTTGGGTATAGGTATTATTACATTTTGCTGTATGATGGGAGAAGGAGCAATGTCCGATTGGAGTACCAATTTCATGAAAAACATTATTAATGCTCCAGAGCATCTCATTGCATATGGACTTACAGGGTTCGCCGTTGCCATGACTGTAGGTCGATTATTTGGAGATAAAGGGCGAGCAAAATGGGGAGATTACAATATCCTTTTTGGTTGTGCTATAATTGCTATCATTGGTATGACGCTGGTTACAACAGCAGAAGAAGTTATCCCCGCAATTATAGGATTTGCTTTTGTTGGACTCGGATTATCCAATATTGTCCCTGTTGCCTTTAGCCTTGCAGGAAATCTTAAAGGAGTCCCCGCAGGAATTGGTATATCTATGGTGACTACAATTGGCTATACAGGATTCATGTTTGGGCCACCTATTATAGGTTGGATAGCTGACTACAGCAGCCTTAGAATTGCTTTGGGTTTGCTTTTAGCCTTATTCTTAATCATGTTTTTAATAATTGTTGGATATCGACAAAAGATATCCTCTTGAAGCAAAGTATTTAAGGGAAAACATCTTTTTGGTCAAAAAAATGCAAAGTTTGAAGGCTAAACTCCAATATTACTCCTCATTTCCCTACTTTTCGTATAAAATCAATCCTTTTACTATGAGACTTATTATGATCTTAATATTAGCTATTGTGGTACAAAGTGCAAGTACTCAGGAGGCGACAAGTGATACTACGACTGTAGATACCATTAAAAGGGCAACAAAAGAATTGCCTTTAGAGCCAGAGAGAGAATTTTTACTGAACACTACTGAAGGAACTTGGATGTCTTTGGACGTAAGTCCTGACGGCTCCACTATAGCATTTGATCTATTAGGAGATATTTACACCCTACCTATCACAGGTGGAAAGGCAACCAAGATAATTGGAGATTTGTCTTTTGAGTCTCATCCCAAATTCAGTCCTGATGGAAAAACGTTAGTCCTAACTTCAGACCGTAGTGGCTCAGAAAACATATGGACTTATGATATTGATAGTTCAGAGTGGAAAGCCATCACCAAGGATAAAGACAAACACTATCAATCAGCAGAATGGACACCAGATGGAGAATATATAGTAGCGAGCAAAGGAAATAGAAATTGGAAACTTCATATGTACCATAAAGATGGTGGTAGTGGCGCTCAACTAATAAAAAAACCTGAATCACTGAAAATATCAGAACCTACTTTTGGTCCTGATGAAAGATACATTTGGTGCTCCACTCGACGAGGGGCGTGGAATTATAATGCCCAGCTTCCTCAATACCAACTATCTACTTATGACAGAGAAACTGGTGAAATAGAAAGAAAAAGTAGTAGGTATGGTTCAGCATTTGCTCCTACACTATCACCCGATGGACAGTGGTTAGTTTATGTTACAAGACACAATGCTCAATCGGGTATCATCAAAAGAAATCTGACCTCTGGAGAAGAATCATGGTTAGCCTACCCTGTACAAAGAGATGATCAAGAGTCGATTGCTCCTTTAGGTGTTTATCCTGCTATGAGTTTCACGCCAGATAGCAAAACTCTATTAGCATCATATGGAGGTAAAATCAATAAAATAGACATTACAACTAATGAGGCAATAGAAATACCATTTGAAGTAAGTGATACTGTGAGGTATGGTCCGAGAGTCAAATTCGACTACCGCATATCCGATAGTACCAAAATGATAGTAACACAGATACGTGATACTCGTGTATCACCTGACGGCAAAAAAATAGCCTTCACGGCATTGAATCGCTTGTATGTAATGGACCTCCCCAATGGCAAGCCCAAAAGAGTTACTCGAAATGACTATACTGAAGCCATGCCCACATGGAGCCCCGATAGTCGAAATATTGCATATGTATCTTGGGAAGGAAATGAAGGGCATATCTATAAAGTCGGAGCTTACCCTGGAGCGACACCTATGCGCTTAACCAATAAAGGAGGATACTATCAGAATCCCTCATGGGACCCCAATACTAACAGGATCGCTTTTGAGAGTGATGTAGCCCAAACCTTTGTCGATGCAATTGATCCATTTGCATTTGGTTCTAATGCCAAATTATCTTGGATAAATTCAACAGGAGGAGAAATTCAATATATAGATCATGCTCATGGCAGATATAACATGCATTTTGTAAAGGGTAAAGAGCGCATATATCTTAATAAATTTGACAAAGGTTTAATTAGCATGCGATGGGATGGTACCGATGAAAAGGAACATGTCAAAATTAGTGGTGTTACTACCTATCCTGCAGAACTTGGAAAATCACATTGTCTACTGATCCCTACCGCTACAGAACCCGCTAAAAAACCATCTAAGGCGACATTGTTGACAATGGCTTCCTCGGGTAATTATGTGTTAGCTAAAATTAATAATGATCTATATAGAGTGAATGTGCCAATCATAGGCGGGGAAGTACCCAATATTAATGTGGCTAATCCCGCCAGTTCTGCATTTCCCTCAGAGAAAATTACTACTACTGGTGGAGAATTTCCTCATTGGTCAGGTGATAACAAAAAGATATACTTCTCGCTGGGCAACGCCTTAATGACTTATGACATCAAAGCTGCTAAAGAATTAAAAGAAGAAAACGAGAGAAACAAGAAGGCCAAAAAGAAGAAAAAGAAAGAAGAGGTCAAAGAAAAAGAGAAAAAAGAATCTGAAGAAGAAGAAAAGGAAAATGAGAAAGAGAAAGAGAAAGAGAAAGAGAAAAAATATAGACCTCAAGAAAAAAGAATTGAGGTTTGGGTAGATCGCGACATACCTAAAGGGAAAGTCCTACTTAAAGGAGCCAAAATAATCACAATGAAAGGTGAAGAAGTCATCGAAAATGGTGAAATTCTCATAATCAATAATCGCATCAGTCAAGTTGGTAAATCTGGTTCCATAATAATACCAGAAGGTGCAGAAGTACTTGATATGAGTGGAAAAACAATTGTGCCTGGATTTATCGATGTGCATTCACACATGTGGCCTACTTGGGGACTTCACAAAAATAACGTGTGGATCTATGCCGCCAATCTGGCATATGGTGTGACAACAACAAGAGATCCTCAAACGGCTACGACTGATGTACTTACCTATGAAGATATGGTTGAATCCGGCATGATACCTGGCCCACGGATATATTCTACTGGACCAGGTGTGGGCTTTTGGGCCTATAATATGAAAAGTAAAGAGCATGTCGACAGCGTCATGACCCAATATTCTAAATATTATGATACCAAGACTATCAAGATGTATCTAGCTGGTAATAGACAGCATAGACAGTGGATCATTCAATCCGCAAAAGAACAAGGTATTATGCCAACTACCGAAGGAGGTTTAGACATGAAATTGAACATTACACAATTGTTAGATGGATATCCTGGGCACGAACATGCGCTACCTATATATCCCATATACGATGACTTAGCTAAGTTAATAGCAGAATCAAAAATGTCAGTAACCCCTACCATGCTTGTGGCATATGGCGGCCCATGGGCCGAGAACTATTTTTACTCAAGAGAAAACCCACAATACGACCCAAAACTCAATCATTTTACCCCAAAAGCGGAGTTAGATGCTAAGACACGTAGAAGGCCGGGGTGGTTCATGGAAGAAGAGCATGTATTTCAAAAACATGCTGAGTCCTGTAACAAAATTGTCGAACATGGTGGTATAGTGGGAGTTGGATCTCATGGGCAGCTACAAGGATTAGGATATCATTGGGAACTATGGGCTGTTGCTGCAGGAGGCATGACTAATCATAATGCCTTAAGAGTGGCTACTATATTAGGAGCTGAGGCTATAGGTTTAGAAAAAGACTTAGGCTCAATTGAGACAGGTAAGATTGCAGATTTAGTCATTTTGGAGAATGATCCTTTGATCAGTTTAAGAAATACTAATACCGTCAATCAGGTAATGAAAAATGGCAGGTTATATGATGGAGATACTCTCGATGAGGTATATCCCCGCCAGATGAAAGCGCCTTCCTTTTTTGATATTGGCGACATACCTCCTTCAGGGCTCCCTGGAATTAAAAATTAATTATTCTTATGAAGGGCGACAATAGAAGTTGCCCTTTTTTTATTTACGTTCCTTCCCAATTAATTTTAGATATCCATCTACTTGATCATTGGGTACCGCAATACTAAGATGATAATGAGCTATTTTCCATTGACCATTTATTAATTGTACTACTCCCGAGCTACGACAAACCCCCATCCAGGTATCCAGTAATTCATCAAAGTAAGCAATATCTCCAGCACCCGTTAAGACTACATTGCGTTCGGTTGTCTTAAAATCCCAAGCAGAATCTCTTTCAAAATATTTGGTTAATAGAGCATACATTTCATCTCGAGTCCAGCGTTCCGTGGCATCAGTACCTATATAGACACCTTCATCAGTCATGCTCCCGAAGAAGATACTTTCATCAGCTATGGCCGCTGCATTGTGCCAATTGTCAATAAGATTATGTATATCATTCTCAGGGTCTGATATACAATTTTGAGTTCTTCTGGTATCTGTTATCGCTGAGATTTGCCAACCCATATCTGTATTGATCATCTCGAAAACATTTACCCCACAATGACTTAATTGTCGATCTAAATAAAAAGTATATTCCGTCCAGACATAAGCCATTGGTCCATCTTGTTGCACTTCATAGGACCAAATTTTTTCGTCCCATATTGGATCATGAGGGGTACCTATGGCAGTCACAAATTTAGACACTGGAGAAGATCTTTTCACTACTCTGTTGGTACGCTTGTCCATATATATAGAGGATAACGTAGCTCCATCTACAAACAGTCCTTTCACCATCATACTATCGTTGGCCCGCATAGCATCGAATAGTGTATTTACTTTGGACTTGATTTCATTTATGTCAGTCTCATTCTGGGCCTGAATAGGATGATTGAGCAAAAAAATCAATAAGAAACAATGTTTAATAATAGTCACCATTTTTTAAAAGGTATTTGATGAATTTTATGATCAGGTTTTTACACTTCTAAAATTTCTTTTCATTTTGGAATAAATTTTGTCTAAATTAACCAAAAACAACAAAGGTATGAATAAGTCAAATTGGGCTTTTTGCTCAATAGTCTATCTGCTGTGCGTATCTGTCATAGCCCAAGACAATGATAATATTCCCAGTTCTCTCTTGACTAATGCTAATGCGATAGTACTAAGCGACTATACGAAAGTAGACCATCTGCAATCCAAAAAATATGTTGTACAGTATAAGAGAGCTATCAAAGTCCTAAACAAGAAAGGGCTTAAACACGGGCAAGTTGCGCTGTATTACAAAGAGAGCAGTGACAAGTTGTCCAATATTTCCATTAAAATTTTTGATAAAGACAATAAGTTGATCAAAAATGTAAAAGAAAAAGAATTAGAAGATTATTCCAGCGGAGATGGATATTCTATTGTCACGGACTATAGACTCAAGCATTTTGATTATACCCCATTATCTTATCCATTTACTATAGAGTATAGCTACAAAATTGAATCAAGGAATACCCTTTCTCTCCCCTTCTGGCGCCCGATCTCCAATTATAATATTGCCGTACTTAAAAGCGAATACGACCTAAATTCTCCTTTAAAAATAAGGACGAAACTCAAAAACTTTGAAAATTTTCAAACCATCGTTCAAAAGGGTAATTACTTCGTAATGACTCATCAAAATGCTTTAACAAAAGAAAGATATGCTCCAAGCACGAAAGATATTTTTCCAATAGGAATATTCAATCCTGCTATTTTTAATTACGAAAATCACCCAGGACAGTTTAACACTTGGAAGGGATATGGATCTTGGATATATAACCAATTCTTAAAAGATCAAAAAATCGAAAATATTGCGGAAGTCAAAAAAGATTTAGCGCAATTGATTAGCCCATCAGATAACGATTATACTATAAGCAAGAAAATCTATGAATTTGTACAGTCTAATACACGATACATAAGTATTTCATTAGAAGAAGGAGGGTTAAATCCCATGTCACCGAATAAGGTACATCAAGTAAAATATGGAGATTGTAAGGCATTATCTCTTTATACAAAAGAATTGCTTAGTCTTTATGACATAGAATCGAACTATGTTGAGATATGTGCAGGAGTTGAGTATACAGATGATCTATTCGAAGATTATCCCAGCGCCTATCCAGGCAATCATATCATAGTTAATATACCATTGGAAAATGATACTATTTGGATCGATTGCACTTCGAACGATAATCCATTTAACTATTTAGGCAGATTCACCGATGATAGAGTTGCATTAGAAATCACTGCAGATGGTGGTAAACTAATCAAAACCCCAGAATATAATGAAACAATTAACTTGGCCATAGACACTGTAGAAATCCGGATTCAAGAAAATCAAAATGCAATCTCTACTCTAAAATCAATTTATCAAGGAATTAAAATAGGTAGTGACTATAGTATCAATAATTCTAGCCATAAAGAGAAAGAGGAATATATAAATAACCGTCTATCAGATAATCTAAAAATAAAGAAAATTGAAAAGCTCAATCTTAACATTAACCAAAATGAACCCATAACTCAATGGGATTATAACATGTCTCTCGCTAACTTCTCTGAATCAGCAGGAGATTATCTTTTCATCCCACATGAAATAACGTCATTGGATATCCCCATACTACCAAAGGATAAAAAAAGAAAAAATCCGATAGTTTTTAATCGTAGTATGAGCGCTTCTCAAAACATAACAATAGAGCTTCCGTATGATGGAGAAATAGTGGAAGACCTTTCTTTTGATACTACTTCTACGTATGGAGTTTACAAAATTACAGTTCAAAAATCTGGATCGAAAGCTGTTCAGATTAATAAATCCTTTACCCTTTTTAAAGGACATTATGATGAAAAGGAATATAAAAAAATTAAATCCTTTTTTGATTTATGCCTTAAAACTGAAAGAAAACCAATCACATTTATCAAATCATGATTAAACCAATTTTTACGATTACGGCCTTTTTGTTATTCATAGGTCTCACCGGTTATACCAAAGGAATAGACAAAGAGTTACTGACTCAAAAATTCCATCCATTAGATAGTACTGCCAGTGCTGCCTACATTAAGAAGAATGTAGAAATAGAATATAACTTTGACAATCCATTAGGCCTTCATTTAGAAATGAAATACCATTTTGTTATTAAAATCTATAATGAAGATGGTGAATCCTATGGGACTTTTCAGGTGCCTTACTACGAAAAAGGGGGCAAGAAAGAGAAAGTAAGAAAGATTAAAGCCCAAACTTATAATCTCGTCAATGGTAAAATAAAGAGTGAGCAACTCAGCAAAAAAGATATTTATAAAGAAGAAACTTCTGGAAATTGGAGAAAGGTAACTTTCGCATTACCTAATGTGAAACCTGGGTCAGTTATAGAAGTCCAATATACAGTCTCATCTCCATATGTATACAGTATACCCAAATGGTACTTTCAAAATAGTATACCAACAGATTATTCCTCTTATATCATCGATGTCCCGGAATATTTCACTCTTACTCCAGTACCTACGGGTTCTGTATTATTAAGTAATGAAAAAAAACCTGTGATGTCATCTCAACACGGAGAAATCCGTCATACTCTAATTGGCACTAAAATAAAACCATATAAAAAGGACAAATATGTGCTAAATGAAAATGATTATCGTAGTGGTATTAAGTTTGAATTATTCAGTACAAAATTCCCAAATCGCCCTACTGAATATTACTCAAAAGATTGGAATGCTATAGCCACAAACCTCAATGAAGCTGACTATTTTGGACGACAAATTAAAAAGAAACTTTCGGACCTAAATTCTATAGTCGAAGAAGCCCTTACAATAGACCGAAAGGATCGTGCTCTATTTTTATATGAATATGTAAGATCTAATTACACTTGGAATGAAAAATATGGGATTGGTTCATATGATGGTTTAAAAAAAGTAGTAAGTAATAAATCTGGGGGAGTAGGTGATATCAACTTATTATTAGTCAATCTCCTCAAAAAAAGTAATCTTGTAGCCCATCCAGTAGTTATGAAGTCTCGATATGATGGTCTTCTAAATACTTCATTCCCGACTCTGACAGAACTGGACTATTGCATAGTATACGTAGAATTAAGTCCTGACGAATATATCTTGCTTGATGCAACCTCTAAATTGACTCCTATGGGAGAGTTACCTCTAAGAGCACTAAATATATCAGGAGTTGTGGTGAGACCTGATGGAGCTAAAATCATCAATATGGTCAATAATAATCAATACAAAGTACAAACCGTATCAGAATATGATGTTGACGTCGAAAACAATACCTTGATCGGTTCGAGCCAAAGAAAGCGAAGTAATTATGCTGCTACTAAGTTTAGAGCGGACTTAGAAAAAGAGAATAACGAAATAGATGAGGAAGAAGATTATCAGGATGAAGAAGGAGAACAAGAAGATGACATCGAAAGCTACAATCTTGATAATACTTATGAAGTAATCAGCCTGAAAAATCTTGAGGATATCTACAAGCCAATATCTTTAGAATACAAAGAGGAGCTTTATACTTGTTCTAAAATTATCGGTAATAAAATCTTTATTGACGGTTCATTAGACTTTGGTATAAAGGACAATCCATTTAAAGAAGAGAATCGAGAATATCCAATTTTTTATAATAATAAAGTGTCGACTAAATCAATCGCAGCTATAAATATACCTGAAGGGTATATCATCGAGAGCATACCAGAATCAACAAGTGTTACTACTCCTACTAAGGCGGCGACATTTAGATATGACGTAAAACAACAAGATGGTAAATTGATCATTTACTACATTTTTTCAGTAAAACAAACGAATGTTGGACCGGGAGAATATCCTGCTCTAAAAAATTTATATAAAATAGCAGCAGATAAAGCTGCTGAAAAAATAGTACTTACAAAAGTATGATCACTTTTGACCATTCAATTGGATAATCATACCATTCAACATTATGAGATAGCGATTTAACTATTGTTGACGACATATTTGAATCATCAATAAAAGGTAATTCAAATAAAAATTTTTTAAATCAAATGTCGTCATCATGAAAAAAGTTAAATCGTTTTCTCGTAATTTATTAGGGTTAGGGTTATTCATGGGTTCCACTCTTATGATCAACGCTCAAAAAGAAGATCTTGCAGTATTGACCAGTGCCATACCTACTTATAGTAGCGTGATCAACAGCAAAACTTCAGTCAGAAGCAATACCAAAAGCTCTCTGCATACATATGAAGCAATAGAGCAAATTAGAAAACATATTTCCTCGCAACTTTCATATACTGATATAGCAGTCGAATACAATATTGAGGGCACCATAGTGGTCGAAGTGAGCATGGACAAAGAAGGAAAAATATCTAACAAGAGGATCATCAAAAAACTACAAAGTGGATTAGATCAGGCAGTTATAAATTCGTTAGGCAAACTAACTAAAGTAAATATCGATCAGGATACATATCAAGGAGTTAATACAGTTCATATACCTATTCGATTTACCAATTCTCTATAGAATGGAAAAAATCGGTTATTTTGTAAAGAGCAGTAAGAAATGTTTTACTGCTCTTTTCTTGTCAATCACCTCGGGAAAAATAATAAATGAAGCCTTGTGTAGAATTTTTGGGATTTGATGATAGATGGCTAATGCGCCTTGGCATTCCACTTTTATCTATACCTATGCCAGTCTTATTAAATCTCAACTACACGAGTTGGCAGGAGTATTGGTTTCATTTTGTTCCAGAATCTATGGTATTTGTTTTTGGATTTTGGATTTTCTATAGATATGTGATTATTTATTTACACAAAAGATTCCCAAAATTATCTCAAGCCCATACACGAGTTACTTCGGAGATACTTGTGATAGTGCTTTCTGCACCAATTATTAAATGGATCCTTAGCAGCATTATAGCAATAATATTGAAATTTTGCTATCTCGACGAGACGGTCATGCCGAGCCATCTTCAGACATTACTCAACATATATCTTCCTTCAGGCCTTATAGTAGCATTATATGAGGCCTTCTATTATTTCTCTAAGTATAAAGAATCCTTATTGGAGAAAGAAAAGTTAGAAAAAGTCCACATTCAGACTCAATTGGACAACCTAAAAAATCAAATTAATCCTCATTTCTTATTTAATAGTCTAAACACCCTCATGAACCTCATCCCTACAGATCAAGATGCTGCCATGGACTATCTATCGAAGTTATCTAAGTTTTATAGATTCTCGGTTGGTGCGCAAGAGGAAGTAAAAGTCCCTATTAATCAAGAAATAGCATGCGCTAAGCTCTACGCTGAACTATTAAGTGTCAGATTTAGAGAAGGCATTAATTATAAGTTTGACTTACCCCAGCAGAGTGATAAATTTCTTCTACCCTTAAGCTTGCAGCTATTGATAGAAAATGCGGTAAAACATAATATCGTATCACGTAACCAACCGCTCTCTATAACTATCGAATATAGCGATCAAGACGACTATATCACAGTAAAGAACAACCTTCAAAAAAAGTTAGAAGCCGTTAGTTCCACAGGTATGGGACTCAAGAATATCATAGAGCGATATGCATACTTTACTGATAAAGAGATAAAATGTGAATCTAATCAAGACGAATTTAAAGTCTCTATACCTCTACTAAAGCAATAGTTATGAATGTTTTGATAATAGAAGATGAAATAAATGCCTTTGAGTATTTGAGTGGATTGTTAAAAAAGGTCGAACCCAAAATCGAAGTTTTGGCTAATATAGATAACGTGCATGAATCCCTTAATTGGTTAGAGAAATATCAAAATGAAACCGATCTGATTTTTATGGATATTCAGTTGGCAGATGGTCTAAGTTTCGAAATATTCAATCATATCGAAGTTAACACTCCAATAATTTTTACGACTGCTTATGACCAATATGCTATGGATGCATTTAAAGTGTATAGTGTTGATTATTTACTAAAACCGATTCATAAAGATGATCTGATTGCCGCTCTGGATCGATTTGAGAAATTATACAACAAAGGCCCCAACGACCAATCGTCAATGCTCAAAAAGATGATTCAGAATATTTCAAAACCTAAAAAAAATAGATGTCTGGTTAAAAAGGGTGGTCATTATGAATATGTGGATGTCTCAGATATAGTATTTGTTAATTCTGAAGATAGTATTACATTTCTCCATTCTCGAGATGGCAAAAGACACATTTACTCAAAGACTGTAGAAAACTTATTCGAAGAATTAGATACTACAAAATTCTATCAGATCAATAGAAGTCAGATAGTTAATATCGATGCTATCCATGAAGTACATCCCTATCTCAATCAAAGACTTAAGGTATTAATGAATCCAACATTAAAATCAAATTCAGAATTTATAGTTAGCAGAAATCGTATGTCGGATTTTAAAAACTGGATGGATCAATGATCTACTATCATAATTGATCCTTAATCGTGTCTTGATACCATATCCTCATCCATCTCAATTGAGCGTAACTTGTATAAAATGGAATTTTAGCCTTCAGATCATTAAGGTCCAATTCGTTATGTTCGGATACAAAAGGATATATCTTATCAATATCACTTTTACTCATTAATTTTTGAATATTTACTTTCCCTTCCTTTAGTAATTTACCAAGGTGGCTTTCAATGGTACTGACAGCTAAATTTCTCTCCTTTGCTATTTCATCAACAGATTTCCCCGCCTCCCAAAGCTCAAGAGTGGTCTCATAGGTTTGCCCTTTAACTCTCTTTTCTTTTATTTTTGATGCATCAAATACCACTACCCTCTTATACTTTGGCACAAGCTGATACACTTTGTAACCTTGATAATTCAAGTCATACAAACTTTCGATAAATAACCATACTTCGTGAATGAATGCAGAGAGGTTCTTAACCAATACCGAACTTTTGGCTTTTTTATACTTATCATACTTGTGCTCCAGAGGGATCACTGCTCCGTTATATAATTGGTCGATGAAGTATTCTATACCCTTATTAGATCTATTAAGTAATACCGAAGTTGTGCTCTCATTTTTCTTTATTAAATCAACTATCATCTTTAGCTGCCCCGAAAACTTTTGAGAAGTCTGGTTAAGATCTTTTAAAAGGAGCTTGACGTTTTTAGCAATTTTCAAAAACTCATCTTGTTTTTCCCCTACTTTTTCATTGAGTGAATCCTCCCATATTTCAAGATAGGCCAACAACTTCTCCATACTAAATGCCTCGATCAGTTGCAACTCTTCGTACTCCTTGATAGCTAATTTCAATTCTTCATGGATTGTCTCAGTAGATAGAGCTGTACTATGAAAATCCAAAATCCTTTGATCCACAATGACATTACTTTTGGATATCTCGGATGACAGAGTTAAACCCTCTAACGATCGACACCGGCTAAGTGCAACATATAATTGACCAGGCGCAAAACTGTTTTTAAGATCAATCTGTATTTGATCAAAAGTTAGTCCTTGACTTTTGTGTACTGTGATAGCCCACGCTAACCGTATAGGGTATTGCTTAAAACTTCCTATTTCTTCAATTTTAACCTCTTTAGTTTTATCATTTACTATGTACTTATGGTTTTTCCATTCTGCTGGTTCGACAGCAATTTTTTCAGAATCCCCATCCGACTGTACAAATAGTATATCATCGTACATATCTGTTACCATTCCAATTTTTCCATTAAAAAATATTCCATCAGGATGATTTCGTGTGAACATTACTTTTGCCCCTTTCTTCACCTCAATATTGAGTGCCATAGGATATGCTGACTCGTTAAATTTACCACTCACTTCTGCTTCGAGATGGTACACTTTATCATCTATCGCATGAAGTGCTTCTTGATTAACTTTATCCGCTTTGGCATTATGAGTTGTGAGTAGAAGTGCGGTATTCTTCTCATTTGAAATATTATACTTCTCATTAATCAAATTGATATCTGCGTCGGTGGATTCTCCAATTCTAATCCTATTTAACACTTCTACAAAATGATTATCTTCCTGTCTATAGACCTTATCTAATTCGATTGCAATTGCACTTGCTTGTCTCCATGAAGTTGAATCGAAAAAAAACGGAGATTTGTAATAACTCCTCAATACATCCCATTCCCGTTCTTTGACTACCGGAGAAAGTTGAAATAAGTCTCCAATTACCATCATCTGTACACCTCCGTATGGATGAGCGCTTTTCCTAATCCTTCGCAAAGTAAAATCAATGGCATCAAGTAGATCCGCCCTAACCATACTTATCTCATCGATGATGAGTAACTCTAACTCCATGAGCAGTTTACGCTTTTCTTTACGGAGTTTATGTTGCTTGACTAACGTATGTCGATTCATAAATCCTTCCTGCCCCAAATCCGACTGATCAGGTATAAATGTGGCAATGGGCAATTGAAAAAATGAATGTATCGTCATACCTCCCGCATTGATTGCCGCCACACCCGTCGGAGCGACAACGACTGTGTTCTTTTTTGTTTCAGTAAGAATAGTTCTTAACAAGGTTGTTTTACCAGTGCCTGCTTTTCCTGTTAAAAAAAGATTCTTTTGGGTTTGTAACACAAATCGCTTGGCTACTTCACTTGTCTTATTTTCAATAATATCACTCATAAACCTTCTCAAGGTACTATTTATCTATGCTCTTATTGCGTTATATATTAGGATAAACTAATCCTAGCTATTCATTTTTTATTTCGTCCAAGGGCTTCTTGAACAGGTAGAAAAAGTGATAATTTGGTATTTAAATTTATTAGATTAGTTAGAACTTATAATGCAATAATGGATATCAACAAATACACCATCTCTCGACATGGGTTTTTCTCAAAAAACTATAAAATCTTCTCTGGGGATAGGCAGATTTATTCAGTAAAATCAGGATGGTGGTTAAAGGAATTGATTATCTATGACATGTCAGACGTCGAAAAGCTGCGTATAAAGAGACCCTTTTCAATGTTTCAAAAGAAATTTAACATAATAATCAATGAGGAGGTCAGAGCGGATATCACCAGCAAAATGGGTTTTAAAAATAAATTAGAAATCAATAGTATTGGTGGTTTGTACTTTATAGAAGGTAATCTTTGGGGTAACGAATATACTATAGAAGATGAGCACGAACCTATCGCTAAAGTAGCCAAAAATGTAATCAGCAAACCTCGCTATGGAATTGCAATCAAAAAAGGAAACGATGATCTATTCATCTTAGGATTAGTGATGACAGTAGAACTACTCATACGAGTAAAAAATGCACAGAAAAGCTAAAAATGGGACTTGAAAGAATACTTAAACTGGGCAATCCTCTACTCTATCAAAAGTGTGATTTAGTTACTCAAGATGAATTACCTGGACTAAAAGAAAGGATAGTAGAAATGCATGAATTGATCAAACTTTATAGGATCAAGTATAATGCTGGTAGGGCTATAGCTGCACCACAGATAGGTCTTATGAAGAGAATTATATGTTATAATCACATTGGTCAAAGAACTATTATAAATCCCACGCTAACCAACTGTAGTGAAGAAATGATAGAATTGTGGGATGACTGTATGTCATTCCCCGAATTGTTAGTTAAAGTGCGTAGACATAGATATTGTAATTTGGTATATCGAGATGAAAACTGGAAAGAACAATCCTGGGCATTAAGTGATGACCTCTCCGAACTCATGCAACATGAATACGATCACCTCAATGGGATATTAGCAACAATGAGGGCTATCGATCAACATTCATTCAAATATGTATAAATACTCCTTTAAGCAAAGAGCCAACTAATTATCATCAATAGCATATAGACAAAACCAGTTATCAAAAACAATAACAACAGAGCAAACAAAATTACAGCTGGCCACGCACTACCACGATGTCTACCTTCTTCGTAATGCTCTATCATAAGATAGACGTTACGAGAATGTGATCTATATCCAAAATCAAAAATATCCCCTATAAAAGGAACAGTACCAATCACCGTATCAATTAAGACATTACTTAACATTTTAATAGTCAGTTTCCCACTGGCCCCTTTTCGATACATGATGATGATGAGAACCCCTCCTACTAAAATAGTTATGATATCACCTATATAAGGGATAAGTCCAACAATGGCATCAACACCGAATCGGAAATTAGTACCAGGCAGTCTAAACTTGTTATCCAATAATTCTGCAGTCCGATGCAACCAAATCAATTCGTCATCTACCTTCTTCTTATCCACATCTGTCATCCAACGACAAAATTGCAATTAGAAAAAATGTTCATGGCAGCTAATAATAAGTCTATTGACGAGGTGTCAAAATAATGTTGCGGTACATGACTGGGCCATGATCACCTTGTATCATAATGGGACCTGGAGAGCCTTCTTCAGCGTCTAAAGCTCCTCCTGTGATACCAGGTATAACTTGATCGACGATAATCTTTTTGCCATTAGCTTCTACAGTCACTCTATTGCCAATAAGTGTAATATCAAAACTCTGCCACTGATTAGCAGGTAGAGCTACCATTTCATTTGGGGTTAAAAATCCATAAACACCCCCAAATTTTATAGGAGAAGGTGCATGCCCATAGCCATCCTCTACTTGCACTTCATAGCGACCTCTTAAGTAAACCCCACTATTTCCATTTTCGGGACATTTAAACTCCAAGTGAAGTTTGAAGTCTGTATAAGTATCTTTTGTGATGAGATTAGCTCCTACTCCCGCATTATTAAGGACCCCATCAACTACTTCCCATTTAGAATTGTCTTCCACTTCCCATCCAGCTAAATCTCTTCCGTTAAACAATAATATCGGCGAACCCCATTTGGGATCATGTGTGAACGGTAAACTAACTTGACGGCTACCTGTAAATGAGTACTCGAGCCCATCTGTATAGGTCAAAACTCCATTTAACTTATTATCGTCTAACTCAAAAGTTAAAGACATATAGCCTTCTGGTTCCCACTGATGAGGTATAGTAAAAGAATAAGAATTATTATTTTTTTTAATTTCTGCTATCGGTCTGGCACTTCCAAATGCATAAACAAATCGCCCAATGAGAGTTCCAAATCCTGACTTTTCAATCTCTAACCAAGAGGGTAATGTCTTTCCATCTTTTATTATCTCCAAATCCCATCTACCAAACACTTCATCATTAGATGACGCTTGTGAAAAAGTATTTTGAGCAAGGAAAATTAAAAATAATAGGAGAAGATTTCTTGAAAGAGAATGTAATACCATGGCTAAATAAATTTGCTAAAGAATTAAAATTAATAATTAATACAACCCATAGGACATAAAATTAAAATTCTAAAATTTTACTAATCCTGATATAGCGATTTATCTCTATAGAAGAGTATGAGAAATAGCCTAGTGATAATATGGCTCAAAAATTTTATTATCAACTCGAAAAGGTTGACTTTTGCCATACAGCAGCATGAGAATGATAAAAATAGGTACAAGAGGAAGTCAGTTAGCCTTATGGCAAGCACATGATCTTCAAGATCAATTGAACAAGGTAGGTATCAAAAGTGAATTAGTTATTATTAAAACTAAGGGTGACAAAATTCAACATTTAGGTTTTGATAAATTAGAGGGCAAAGGCTTTTTCACCAAAGAAATAGAAGATTCTCTGTTATCAGGAGATATAGATGTAGCCGTTCACTCGATGAAAGACCTTCCAACTGAGATGCCCGAAGGCTTAGTTATAGGAGGACTTTCTAAACGTGCAAACCCTTCCGATATACTTATAATCAGAGCTTCTGCAGTTGATGATACTCGTACGCTTAAAATAAAGGCAGGATCAACCATTGGGACATCTTCTATCAGGCGTAAAGTACAACTGCTACATTTTGATAAAAATATTGTAGTAAAAGATATAAGAGGTAACGTTCCGACCAGGATTAAAAAAATGGAAGATGGCGAGTATGATGCCATAGTATTAGCTGCTGCAGGGGTAGAACGTTTAGGAATAGACCTAACTGCTCATCGCATATTGGAGTTTAATCCCAAAGAATTTATCTCGGCCCCTGCCCAAGGAGTTGTAGCATATCAATGTAATTCATCAGATACCGAAACTCGCAAAATATTGCGGTCTATTCATCAGAGTGCTACTGCCAAGTGTACCAATGTCGAACGAAAAATTCTAAATCTGATGGATGGGGGTTGTCAGCTACCATTAGGCGCTTATTGCACAGAGGATTTAGCAGGTAATTTACATTGTTACGTATGTTATTCACCAGATAATAACGAGGGCCTGATCCATACCAATCTATCTCAAAATACTCATTTAGGTATGGCAGAAACTATTGTCAATCAATTAAAGCAAACTCATTAATGTATTTAGTATTTGACTCATCTGCTAATGGGAAACCACGAAGTTATAAAGCTCCGATGGATGACCTTTTTAACTGGCCAAGATTATTGCATCTAAGTTGGATCAAATTGGACCAAGACTTAAAACCCATCCATGACTATGATTGTCTCATTGTTCCGCAGGGATTTACTCCTAAAGCTGATGCATTCACCCAACATCATATAGATATAGAAAAAATGAAGGAACACGGTGTTGACCTTAAGGAAGCTTTGACCAAATTTGATGAGGATGTTCGTTCATGTGATTATGTTTTTGCACACAATCTCAACTACAATGAAGGAATTGTCGGGTCAGAATTTTATAGAGCGTCGATGCCGAGCCCATTGATAGCAGCTGACAAATATTGTTTGATGCATGAAGGAACTTATTACTGTAAAATACCCGGAAAAAGAGGATATAAGTGGCCTACCTTGCAGGAAATGCATACAACTGTGTTCAAGCAAGGATACTCTCCTGCTAATAATGCCCGTGCTGATGTAATTGCCGCTGCAAGATGCTTTATCGCACTCAAAAAAGCACGAGCTTTTGATGATATATTTTTAGAAGAGGATGATGACTAATAAAATATTCATATCTCGAAATGCTCATGAAGCAGAAAGTCTTACCAAAATATTCAATGGAGATAGGTTTAAATGGACCTGTGAGCAACTTCTAACTTTTAGTGCTGTACCTTTTGAAGATCCTTGGACCGAATGGCTGTATTTCTATAGTAAGAATGGGGTTAAGTATTATTATTTGAACAAACCAACAACACGCTTAAGAACACATAAATTAGCCTGTTTTGGCTCTGGTACAGCTAATTTTTTATTCGATCTAACTGGTCATCTTCCAGACTTGGTAGGAAGTGGTGAAAAAGAGGCGAATGCGAATCAATTGATTGAAACAATAGGTACTGACACTATATGTTTTGTAAGAGGTGAGACTTCAATGAATTCAATACAAAAAATCTTGGGGCCTCATGAAAATCACTCTGATCTCATTGTATATAAAAATACTCCTCGTACTCATATAAACTTACAAAAATTTGATATAGCCATTATCACCAGCCCCTTAAACTATGATTCTTTTGTCAACAATGGAGGTACTGCAGAAAACATCATCACACTTGGAGATACAACTTGTGCATATATATTACAAAAACATCCAAAACAAAAATGTCATAAGACGAAAGAACCCAGCATGAGTGGTATATCCGAGAAATTGCAGCTAATTTTACAACAACCTACTCAAAATCAAATTGTAACAGAATAGTACTTAATCTTCTAAGGTTAATATTATCTGTATAGCTAATAAAGTTGTCCATGCTTAAGACTTTGTATATACGTAACTACGCCATAATCGATGAAGTCAAATTAGAATTTGATGAGGGCTTTAATGTTATTACGGGAGAAACTGGAGCGGGAAAGTCAATTTTGCTCGGTGCGTTAGGACTCATTTTAGGAAATAGAGCGGATACGAAAGTTCTCTATAACCAGGATCAGAAATGCATAGTTGAGGCTACTTTTTCAAAATTATCAAAGTCTTTAAAAAGCCAATTAGAATCAGAGGATTATGATATAGATGACGATGTTGTCATAAGAAGAGAAATTAATAATAAGGGAAAATCAAGAGCATTCATCAATGATACGCCAGTTATACTAACAGATATAAAAAATGTAGCATCTACTTTGGTAGATATCCATAATCAATTTGACACACTAAGTATTACTACTCAAGAATATCAAAGAGAAATAATTGATGCCTATTCAGGAGCTGAAAATAAGCTTACCAATTACCAAAAAGAATACGATAGATATATCCATTTTAAATCTGAGCTTAAAAGGTTATATGCTAGTCAAAGTAAGGGACAAAAAGATCAGGACTACCTATTATATCAATTAGAAGAGCTTAACAAAATTCCTCTTGATGAATTGAACAAGACCGCCCTCGAAGAAGAGTATACTACGTTAAGTAATAGTGAAGAAATTCAAAAAATTCTTGGACAACTGCGCCATGAACTTACAGAAAATGAGTTATCTATTGAATCAAGGATGATAGATCTGAATAGAGAATTATCGTCCTTATCCGAATATAGCAAACCTTTGTCCCAGCTAGGTGAAAGAATGGAGAGTATAATCGAAAGTATTCAAGACATAGAACGTGAATCATCATCCATCGCTGACACTATAGAAAATGATCCGCAAAGGGTACTTGAGCTTAAAGAAACTTTGGATCAAATCTACTTCTTAGAGCAAAAACATAGTATAGAGGGAATTGATGCTTTAATAAGGTTACGACAAGAGTTAGAGGATCGAACAGGTGGTACAATCGACCTTGAAAAACAGATACTAAAAACCGAAAAATTATTAGAAGAATCTAAAAAGGAACTTTGGAATAAAGCAGAATTATTAACTCAACAAAGACTAAGCTGTAAAGATAAGTTGCAAAATAACATTGAAAAAAGTCTTAGAGATCTTGCCATACCAAATGCACAGATTCAATTGGTTATAAAAGAGCTTCCAGATTTTGAAGTTCATGGTTTAGATTATATCGATTTGCAATTTAGTAGTAACAAAGGGATAAACCCGCAGTCAATAGAAGGAACCGCCTCTGGAGGGGAACTATCAAGATTAGCTTTAAGCGTAAAAAGTCTAATGGCAGGACATTCTAAAGTCCCTACAATGATATTTGATGAAATTGATAGTGGTATATCTGGAGCTGTAGCCCTTCAATTGAGTAATATTCTCAATGAAATGTCTTCTCAACATCAAGTGATTTGTATCACGCACTCGCCACAAGTAGCAGCTTCACAAGGCAAGCACTTCTTTATTTATAAAAAGGATACTTCTGAGAGAACAATAACCCATGTAAGTGTACTTGATGAAAATGAAAGAGTGGAAGAAATAGCAAAAATGCTAAGTACAAATCCGCCTTCAACAGCTGCTATCGCTAATGCGAAAGAACTATTGAAGGCGATTTAAAATTCATTATAACAACTATCCTAAAAAGAGTTATTCAACTCTCAAAAACTTTCCTTGAACTACTTGATCTGAACCAACTACCATAAAATGAATCACACCAGTATTATCTTCTAAATCATCCTCATCTACGATGATCTCATTATGACCTTTGATTAGCGTTACAGGCTTTTTAGATATCAGCTGTCCATTCACATTATAAAAGGAAATAACTCCTTCATGGTTATCAAAACTGCTCAATGTTATTACAGATCTACTATCAAAAGGGTTAGGCACAATAGATTCAAGATTGAAGCCAGATGATTCAATTTGATACTCCAAATCGATTGATCTAAGAGAACCATCTTCCATTACTATCTGAGCAACTTCGGCATTCCCGATGTGTAGCATCTCACTGATCATTGCAGACTTTTTGGCTACAAATGTCAATTTAGTACTATGTTCATCTTCATTTAAAACAGCTAGTGAGATTGTTTCTTCATCTGCATTTATAACTCCGACTCCATTCAAAAACTCCAATTGATTTTCATCAAATGACAACTGCATTGCGTACCCTTGAATACCAGATGAAACTGGCCTAAGGTTTACATGGAACAATTCACCAGCAGCAACCTTACGATCAGACACAATCATTATTTCTTTACCTGATCTTATACGCCCGATGTAATCGGATACATCAAGAGAATTATTAAGATCGCCAATTCGTATACCTGTAAAATCAATAGTTTCTCTCTCAACTAAAGGATCTATCATGACCTCTTGTGGATAGTCAAATAACTCTCCTCTTGTCTCAAAGTCTTTAACAATTGGGAAATCATGAGTCGATGGCACGAACCTCCACGTATCAACCGTAGACATATCTTCGACAAGGCCCATCATCTCTAATAATAGTAGCTGTTCATCTGCAGTAGTCAATCTGCCATCACCATTGATATCAGCGGCAACATACTTAAATGGATTATCCAATGACTGCTGCCTATTGAGGTGACGTCTTAAGATCAATACATCGACAAGGGTTATCCCATTCATACTTTCATCAATCATTGAAGGCTCAATCATATAACTGCCGTTAGAGATCAAATCCATACTATAAGAACCATCGTCTGCTGAAAGCATAGATAAGGACATATCTTCTCCTGTTGCCTGAATAGTCACTGAAGGAATAGCTTCATCCATCGGCGTAGTAATTAGTCCAGCCACTTCATCCATCTCATTAACAAAAACCGTGGTATCAATGATCATCTGGCCATTACTAATAGAAGTGGTTACATTATCCAAATTAACGTCAACGAATTCAATATCTTTAAGTGAGCTATCAATAAGAACATCGACAAAATCTACAGTATCCGTGAGGAAAACCGCACATATTTCGAATAAAGTAGAACTATCTTCGACTGCGAAAGATTGATCTTCTCCAGCAACCCATCTCACACAAGATGCTAATAAATTATCATCGGTTACATTATCGAGGTTAACTTGTGGCATAAATTCTCCACTTGTCAATCCCACATTTTTAATATCTGTAATAAGTCCAGCGTCACTACCTAATCTTACAGAAAACTGAAAGGAAGAAATAGAATCAAATCCTACCACATCAACGGCCATACATGCAGTATCACCAAATTCTACTGTCTCTGTATCAACGAGAAGAGATACCGATTTAGATACTGTACTCATCCTGTCGTCTACAGGATCACATACATCACCAATACCGTCCATATCTACATCAGATTGGTCTTCATTAACCATTGAAGGACAATTATCTACATCGTCAGCTACACCGTCACTATCAGCATCAGCTATAGTAGTTTCTCCCTCACAGATGCCTCCATTGAGCAATCTACTAATGATAGAAAGAGAATCTGGATTAGTTATCTCAGTAAGTTCACTGAATGTTATTGATGAGTTCTCAAATACTCTTTCTATTCGATAACAAGCTTGGGCTATAGCAGTCCCATCCTCTACACTTAGGGTTGTATCGAGAGATGACCAGGTAAAATTATTAAGGCCGACATCAGACGACCCACCCGTATCAGTACCTAAATTATCCTCGAACAATTCTAAACCTCTAAATTCAACGAATGTAATATCATTGGTATCTGATGTCAATGCAATATTTAGGGCTGCCACGTCACTAAAACCTTCTACAGTTATATCAACGCAAACCACATCACCAGGCTGCCCAAAAGCCTTGCCTATTGAAGCTACTATAGTTTTTATTCTAATACCTTCACATTGACAATCAGCGTTGATTACATCATTGATCGTTTCATCATCATTATCATCACATAAATCTCCAATTGATAATGTTATTAACGAATCCAAAGGTGCACAATCATCAGCATCTGCTAAACCATCATTATCATCATCCGCATCACATAAATCCCCTATACCATCACCGTCAGAATCCATTTGAGCGGGGTTGGCTATTTCAGGACAATTATCCTCGTCATCTGCCACACCATCTTCATCTTGATCAAAGATAACTGTACTATCCGCACAAATACTACCATCAATTAGAGCACCAATAATAGATATAGAGTCGGTGTTAATTGCAGAAGTTGTATCCGAAAATGAGATAACAGTATTTTCGAAAGTAGAAGCTATCTCATAGCACGCTTGCCCAATAACCGTATTATCCTCTATTGATAAAGTATCAGCCTGTGACCAATTAAAAGAATTTGAACCCAATACAGAACCACTACCTGTATGTGTCATTATAGCAGAACCAAACAAATCTAAAGATCTGAATTCAATAAATCTGACATCATTAGTGTCCGCTGTAAGGCTTACTTCTAAAGATGTAATATTCTCTAATCCATCAGCCGTGATATCCACACACACCGTGTCTCCTTGGCTGCCAAATGCTTTACCTATTGTTAACACTCCAGTTTTGACTTGCTCACCTACGCATGCACAATTCTCATTTATTATATCATTAGTAGTGTCTTCATCATTATCATCACAACTATCGCCAACAGTGGTGGCAATAGAAGCATCAAATGGAGCACAGTCTAATTCATCATTTATTCCATCATTATCATCGTCAGTATCACATAAATCACCAGAACCATCTCCATCAAAATCAGCTTGATCCGCATTTGCTATTGCTGGACAGTTGTCTATAGAATTGGCTATGCCATCTCCATCAAGATCATTTTCTCCTTGACACTCACAAGCACCATTTATAACATCATTGATGGTACTATCGTCACCATCATCACATATACCTCCAGGTTGAGTCATAATTGTTGAATCCAATGGGGCACAATCAACATTGTCCAAAACTCCATCATTGTCGTCATCTGTATCACAAAAATCCCCTATGCCATCTCCATCACTATCTGCTTGATCAGCATTAGCATCGGCTGGACAATTATCCTCATTATCGGCTATGCCGTCACCATCACTATCCAAATTACCTAAACAAATACAATCTATAGTAACAACATCATTAATAGTTAGACTATCTCCATCATCACAAATAGAACCGATGGTTAATACAATAGAACTATCTCGTGGGTCACAATCTATATCATCTGGGACACCATCTCCATCAAGATCGTCTTCGCACACATCTCCTATACCATCTTCATCACTATCCTTTTGACTATTGTTAGCCATTAATGGACAATTATCCTCATCATCGGCTATCCCGTCCATATCCGTATCAGGTCTCCCCACACACTCACAATTTTCATCGATCATATCTCCAGTTGTTGTGGGATCCCAATCATCACATATATCCCCTGGAGATAGCGTTATAGTATTATCAAATGGATCACAATCTCTATCATCCATAACTCCGTCATTGTCATCATCAAGATCACATATATCACCTATACCATCTTCATCCGAATCATTTTGATCAGAATTGGCTGTATCTGGACAGTTATCCAAAATATCTGCTATACCATCTTCATCTCTATCAGATATACCAGTGCATTGACAATTAGCGTCTACAATATCATCCAAAGTAGCATTGTTGCCATCATCACATGAATCCCCAGGTTCAACAGCTATACTTGCATCAAGTGGAGCACAATCACTCTCGTCATCTATACCATCATTATCATCATCTGGGTCACATATATCTCCGAGTCCATCACTATCCGTATCAACCTGGTCTGGATTAGGAGTTGTAGGGCAATTGTCATTAGGGTCAGTTACACCATCAAAGTCTATATCAAAATCTTCTGGTGAGCATTGTGCTAAAAGAGTGAAAGAAGACGTGACATTACGTGAATAACTATCCACTAATAGATAAATAGTCTGCCCCTCTTCTAAATCTATTGATATCAGATCAGAACCAAATGTGGTGGAGTAATCTAAACATGAGTTCGGATCTTGACAATCAGAATAAATGAATAGATCTAAATTCCTATCTAAATTATATAACCTGAAAGAATAATTTTTTGATTCTGGAGCGGTAAACTCATATATCCTATCTTGAGCACCCAGAGCAAAATTTTTATCAAAGCATCCAGATCCTGCAGAACTTACGTCATTACCTGCTCCTGTTGTCCTATCGCTGATAGCTTCTCCACATTCCAGAATATCATCAGGTTCACATGGACATCCTGACAATTCTAAATCAAATTTGCCCCCATTTTTAGAGTCTACAACAACATACCAGGTTCCTTGATCCATCATTTTAGATATGACCTTTTCATCATCTTTACTACTCCCTACTGTTACACATCGATTACTTTCATCAAATAGCATAAGGTCCATCTCACTCCCATATGACATGTTGCTCAAAGTAATAGTCATCTGCTGACTCTCAGACATATCTATGCGATATACTCTCTCACTACTGATATAACCCATCTGAGGCTGAGAGGAACATCCATAGACACTCATATTATTAGATCCGTGATCTAATCTCTGATCTGTCAATTTGTTAGTGCATGATAGCTCATCGTCCGTATCCATATCTACGGATCCACAGGTCGTGATTAACATGTATGATCCATTAGAGTAACTTGACTTACCATCCACTATGACATAGTATTCACCAGCTGCCAGTCCATAGTCACCTTCGTCAATATACTTACCTCCTTCAAAATCCTCTCCTTTCAATACACAATTCGGCGGCGTAGAAGAGCCATATGCTTTGGCCTCACAACCACTAATTAAAAATATGTTCAAGTCTGGATCTTCTGTATAAAGATGAACTTGTATTCTCCCTGAATAATGTTCTTTTTCAATTTTGAATATTTCATCTGGTCCATCATAAGAATAAGCTGTATCATCGCATCGATAATGATCCCTGTTGAAGTTATTCCTCTTTCCTTTGGTTGAACCTTCATATCTTTCTCCACATTCAAGAACTCTCGCAGAAGTACAATCCGCCTTAGCATCTGGTTCATCACATCCATCTATATGCAAAGTGTAGCTACCTTCTTCGCCTTCCCAAGTATCAATTATAACATAGTAGGTGCCGGCAGTTAGTCGCTCACTAATTGTTTCATCTAACTGTCCTGCCCTTCTACTCGAAGCCCAGCAATCACCAGTATCGCAGCCATCTTTGTACAGGAACATATCAAAATTAATGGCATATCCCCCAATATCCGTCAATCGAATATCAATATTCTCTGTTCGATCCAAGGTAAATCGATATACCATCTCCTTGCCCCAATAATCCTTATAAGTGCTCCCTTTACAACTATATGTAGCCGCATTCGATTGGCCATCTTTGTTGGTTTCTCCAAAAAGTTTCTCGCCGCATGAAATGGTTTTGGCCCGAGAACAATCCAACTTGTCTACAGGTTGAGCAGGAGGCGGTGGAGGTGCTGTACATCCAGAAACACTCAGGTCAAAAGTTCCTTCTTCGCCATCCCATGTGTCTATAACTATATAATAGGTGCCCGCTTCTAACTGCTTTGAAATGGTTTCAGTTTTATTTTCTAATTGAGTACCGAAAGACCAACACTTATTATCGTCGCAATTGCCTTCATATAAAAAAAGATCATAATTGAGTTTTTCTGTTATATCAGACAATGTGATAGTGATCTCATCACTTTTTTCTAATTCAAACCGATAAACCATTTCTTTCCCATTATATCCGTCGTGAAAGTCACCATCACAGCCATACTTTTCAACTTTACTTTCACCATACCTATTGGTTACATTATTGAGTTTATCGCCACACTCTATAAGTATAGCATTAGTACAATCAATATGATCTGCAAAAGAAGTTGCTGCGTCATCGAAACTAACACCAGCAGCTTGCACTGGATAGGTATATGCACACATCGCACATACCCAAAGAAGGGTTGCAAAAATCGTTTTCATCATTTAGTTTAAATATTAAGCGATCTTAGTCGACAAGATCTTTAATGGGGTAAAAATACATATTAATTTTTATTGTACAACATTTTATACCACTTTTAGGGTAATTACTAATATAGCCATTGAATCGAAAAGTAATATTGAAGTAGATAAAAAAAGACCTTATCTAATTCGGAATCGTTTTAGTAAAAATTTATGAAATGTCCGTTCTGAAATATCGAATTAAAAGCTTAACATTATAGGAATTTATCTAACTATGAATCGCAGAAAGTCTATAGAAGCATTAACGCTAACTGGTATTGGCATGGGCCTATTGGACAAATGCGATTTAGGTAATAATACAAGTACCGCTAATAACAATGTAAATTTTAAGCATTCTGTATGCAAATGGTGCTATAATGATATCCCGCTTGAAGAGTTTGTTGATCGCTGTAAGGATATCGGTATATCCTCAGTAGAACTGCTCAACCCAGATCAATGGAAAACTGTTTTAAGTAGAGGACTAAATTGCGCAGTCTCCAATGGTGGGACCTTGGGTATCACTAAAGGTTTTAACAATCCAGATCATCATGAGCAACTCTTTTATGAATTGTCAGAAATTATACCACAAGCAGCTGAATTAGGAATTCCTCAAATAATTTGCTTCTCTGGTAATCGAAATGGAATGGATGACAGAACTGGATTGGAAAACTGCGCTGTTGGTTTAGACAAAGTGATAAAATTAGCCGAAAGGTATAATGTCACGATCGTCATGGAATTATTGAATAGTAAAATAGATCATAAAGACTATATGTGCGACCACACCTCTTGGGGTGCAGAATTGGTTGAAAAATTAGGATCACCAAACTTCAAATTACTCTATGACATATACCACATGCAAATAATGGAAGGTGATGTAATACGAACCATCAGAGAAAATCAAAATTATATAAGTCATTTTCATACTGGTGGTGTACCAGGTCGAAATGAAATAAATAATACACAAGAGTTATACTATCCCGCTATCATTAAGGCAATTACCGATTTAGGGTTCGATGGATATGTGGCTCAAGAATTTATACCTAAAGGAAAAGATCCATTGGCTTCTTTAAAAGAAGGAGTTGATATTTGTACGATATAAAATTTTATAAATGTATTTTAACTCAAAAGGAAGTGATGAAATCACATACGATGCTATTGTAATAGGCTCTGGAATAAGTGGAGGATGGGCAGTCAAGGAATTGACAGAAAAGGGACTAAAAGTTCTATTATTAGAGAGAGGTCGAATGCTGAAGCATGGAGATTATCCAACTGCCAACTTGGATACGTGGGATGTGCCTAATCGAGGAAAATTGACGGAAAAAGAGTGGATAGACTATCCGAAGCAAAGAAGGACAGGTTATACTGTTACACAATTCACCAAACATCTTTGGGTAAAAGATACAGAACATCCGTATGAAGAGACTAAACCATTCAATTGGATTAGAGGATACCATCTTGGCGGAAGATCTATAATGTGGGGCAAACACTGCTATCGTTGGTCTGATATTGATTTCAATGCCAACTTAAAAGATGGTATAGGTGTAGACTGGCCAATAAGGTACGCCGATATTAAGCCATGGTATGATTACGTAGAGGCATTTGCAGGTATCAGTGGACAAAAAGAAGGGCATAAACAAACACCAGATGGAGTTTATCAACCACCATTTAAACTTAACTGTGTAGAGCAGTCTGCTCGAGAGGCAGTTATGAAAGCCTTTGGAGGAGCACGTATAATTACTCCTGGAAGAGTAGCTCATATTACTAAAGCTGGTGGCCATAATGGAAGAGGAACTTGTTTAACTAGAAATAGATGTATCAGAGGCTGTCCTTTTGGAGCATATTTCAGCTCAAATGCGGCAACGATTCCTCCTGCTGAACAAACGGGCAACTTGACTATTCGTCCTAACTCTATCGCTCATTCATTGACTTTCGACAATGATAGTCAAAAGGCTACTGGAGTAAATGTAATAGATGCTGTGACTAAAGAAACTTTTGAATTTAAAGCCAAAATAATTTTTTGTAATGCGTCTGCCCTTAATTCTGCGGCAATCTTGATGAACTCTACGTCTGATCGTTTTCCTAATGGAATGGGTAATGATAGCGGTGAGCTCGGTCATAATGTTATGGATCATCATTTTCAAATAGGTGCAAGAGGCATTTATGAAGGATTCGAAGATAAATACTATAAAGGACGAAAACCTGCGGGCTTCTTTATACCAAGATTTAGAAATATTGATAGTGGAAGTACTGTTAAAGAATTTATTCGTGGTTATGGGTTCCAAGGAGGGGCCCGTAGAGAGGGATGGCATAGACCTGCTGAAGCAAAATTTGGCGTGGCTTTAAAAGAAGAATTAAAACACCCTGGGAAATGGGGAATGAGCATGACAGCCTTTGGTGAATGCCTACCCTACCATGAAAATAAAATGACCTTGAGATATGACAAATTGGACAAGTGGGGCCTTCCTACTATAGATCTTGATGTCGAATGGAAAGAGAATGAATGGGCGATGAGAAAAGATATGAGTGTCACCGCGGCAGAGATGCTTGATGCAGCGGGATTTAAAGACATCCAAGAATATGATAATAAAAAGAATGCTCCAGGTAACGGAATTCACGAAATGGGTACTGCTCGTATGGGAAAAGACCCGAAGACATCGGTATTAAACAAATGGAATCAAATACACGCTGTTAAAAACGTTTTTGTAACTGATGGAGCTTGTATGACTTCTGCGGCTAATCAAAACCCATCAATTACATACATGGCCCTTACAGCAAGAGCAGCAGATTATGCTGTTAAACAATTAAATAATGGTTCTTTATAATTTTGGAATATGAAAAGAAGAAGCGCACTTAAATATACGAGCCTATTAACAGCGGCTGGATTATCGGCTACGACAATTTCATCAATTATATCTGGTTGCAAATCAGAATCCACGGTATCAAAATATGGTGTGATAAGCTCTGATCAAATTGAACAGATAAGAGCTTTGGTGGATATCATAATTCCGCAGACTGATACTCCCGGTGCAGTCGAAGCCGGAGTACCTGAAGATCTGGCTTTGCATATAAATGACAATTTTTCAGAAGAAGATCAAAAAAGATTCGTGGAAGGATTGTCGCATATAAACAATATATCGCAAACCTCATATGGAGCGTCATTTGCTCATCTAAGTGATGAAAATAAGACCGATATAATGAATGAATTAGCGTCAGAAGAAGACGACAGTATTTTTGATGGTCTTAAAAATTTAACGATTTACTTATTCTTCACTTCTGAAAAAGGAGCAAAAGAAGTTCTTAATTATCTACCAGTACCTGGCGAATACTTACCTTGTGTGGATTATTCTGAGATTGGAAGTGCTTGGGCACTTCGTTAAGCTATTAAACATTACAATGAAAACATTTAAATATCTCGTATTATTTTATGCTATTTGCTTGTCTATCAGTTGTGGAAACCAAGTAGATCGACCTGATCCAGTGTTAACAACAGAACAAATTGCAAAACAGCAGTCAATTACAGAACAAAGTGTGATACCTGAAGGTGGTGCGATATCTTCGGTACAACACTATTACTGTCCTAACAGTTGCGCAGGAAGTGGTGGAGATACAGCGGGTTCATGTCCTGTTTGTGGTACTGAGTATATACACAATCAGGCGTATCACAATACGCCAACTACAGGTCAATCTGCAACTACAACAACACCAGAACCCGATCAGAATGCTGCCGGAGTTTGGCATTATACATGTTCAAATGGATGCAGTGGTGGGGCTGGCAGTGCTATAGCATGTAGCCAATGTGGAAACACATTAGTACACAATACACTATATCATAATTAATAAACAATTTGAAAAAATGCAACGATAGAAGCTCTATTTAAGAGCTTCTATCATCGTGCTTCCTATTTGTGCTGGTGAAGAGACAACATGCAAACCACATTCCTTCATTATTCGCATTTTAGCCTCTGCTGTATCTTCTGCTCCGCCAATGATTGCTCCTGCATGGCCCATCGTCCGTCCTTTTGGAGCTGTTTGACCTGCTATAAACCCTACAACAGGCTTAGTGCCATTTTCTTTAATATAACGTGCTGCTTCAGCCTCCATTCCTCCTCCAATCTCTCCTATCATAATAATCCCTTCTGTATCTGGATCATTCATGAGTAGTTCCACAGCTTCTTTTGTGGTGGTTCCTACTATTGGATCGCCACCAATGCCTATACAAGTTGATTGTCCTAAACCCGCCTTTGTAACTTGATCTACAGCCTCATAGGTTAAGGTACCTGATCTGCTCACTATTCCTATTGTACCAGGATTATGGATAAATCCAGGCATAATACCCAACTTAGCTTCTCCAGGAGTAATTATACCAGGGCAATTGGGCCCAATCAGTGTTGTATTAAAATCTCCTAAAAAAGATTTTACCTTGACCATATCTTGAACAGGTATACCTTCTGTTATGCAGACTATAACCTTGATACCTGCATCTGCAGATTCCATAATAGCATCTGCAGCAAATCTTGGTGGAACAAAAATAATTGATGTATCCGCACCTTCTTTATTGACAGCATCAAAAACTGTGTTAAACACTGGCTTGTCTAAATGGGTCATCCCTCCTTTTCCTGGCGTTACACCTCCTACTATATTCGTACCATATGCAATCATCTGCTCCGAATGAAAAGATCCCTCTTTTCCTGTAAAACCTTGAACTACTACTCTACTATTACTATTTAATAATACACTCATAATTTATTCTATTATATAGACATCTTCACCATCTTTACTGATAAAATACTTTTCACGAGCATATTTCTCTTGATTACTCGTAAGGTCTTTATATTCCATCTTAGCTTCTTCAAGCTTGATCAGATAGTCACTTTTATTCTCTTTTAATTCGTTAATTTGACGATTTAGTTTGTATTGTTTAACAATACTATGTTTACTATCCAAAAATACAATCCAAACAATAAAGCAAAGTATTGTCAAAGTGTATTTATTGGCCCAGCGAAATTTGGCCAAATCGAATTTCAATATTTTCATTTATGACATATTATCATATAAAGATAAATAATAATATGTACTTCTATCTCAGTAAATCTTTGCCAGGATAAAAAGCGCTGTCTCCAAGTTCTTCTTCAATCCTAAGCAACTGATTATATTTAGCGATTCTATCACTTCTTGATGCAGATCCTGTCTTAATTTGGCCCGTATTTAACGCTACTGCCAAGTCTGCGATTGTTGTATCCTCAGTCTCTCCAGACCTATGACTCATAACACTTGTATATGAGTGTTTTGTTGCCATACTTACAGCGTCGATTGTCTCAGTTAAACTTCCAATCTGGTTTACTTTAATTAAGATCGAATTAGCAGCACCAAGTTCAATTCCTTTTGACAATCGCTCGGTATTAGTCACAAATAGATCATCACCAACGATTTGCACTTTACCCCCTATGGTTTTATTCAGTTTTACCCATCCATCCCAATCATCTTCATGTAATCCATCTTCGATCGATAAAATCGGATAATTATCTACCCATTCCTTCCAATAAGAAATCATGTCATCAGTAGTAAGTTTATCTCCAGTTGATTTATGAAGAACATATTGTTTTTCTTTTTCATCATAAAACTCAGATGCTGCTGCATCCATTGCGATCATGACTTCTTCACCCGGCTTATATCCTGCTTTTTCTATTGAAGTAAGCACTATTTCAATTGCCTCCTTGTTAGACTTAATATTAGGTGCAAAACCACCTTCATCTCCAACATTTGTTGAGTATCCTTTTGATTTAAGCACTGCCTTCAAAGTATGAAAAATTTCCACACCCATTCTTAATGAATGAGAAAATGTATCACCACCAATCGGCATAATCATAAACTCCTGAAAGTCAATACTATTATCAGCATGAGAACCTCCATTTAAAATATTCATCATAGGTACAGGTAAAGTATGTGCATTTACTCCACCTATATATCTATACAATGGTAAATTTAGTTCTGCTGCAGCTGCATGAGCGGCAGCCAACGATACACCTAATATAGCGTTAGCTCCTAACTTGCCTTTATTATGAGTCCCATCAATTTCTAACATAGCTTGATCAATAGCCCTCTGATCAAAAACACTTACACCTACCAACGCATTTAAAAGATCGGCGTTTACATTCTCTATAGCTTTAATTACACTCTTTCCTCCATAAAATCCTTTGTCTCCGTCTCTTAACTCTACTGCTTCATATTTACCCGTAGAGGCCCCAGAAGGAACTGCTGCCCTACCGACTATTTCATTTTCAGTAATAATTTCTACTTCAACAGTTGGGTTTCCTCTCGAATCCAATATTTGTCTTCCGATGATGTCGACTATTTCACTCATGATTATTGTTTTTTTATTAACTCAATAAATTGATCAAACAAGTATCTGCTATCGTGTGGCCCAGGCGACGATTCTGGATGATATTGCACACTAAAAGCTGGTAGATACTTATGTTTTATACCTTCTATTGTCTTATCATTTAAATTTATATGTGTGACCTCAACGATATCACTTTTTTCTTCAATAGCCTGTGGGCTAACTCCAAAGCCATGATTCTGCGAGGTGATTTCACATTTACCTGTCTCGATGTTTATGACGGGATGATTTATTCCTCTATGACCGTGATGCATTTTATAAGTAGGAATATCCAATGCGAGAGCTAATATCTGATGCCCCAAACATATACCAAACAACGGTTTTTTATTCTCCAAAACCTTTTTGGTAAATTCTACTGCGTAATTCATAGGTGCAGGATCTCCAGGACCATTCGAAAGAAAAAATCCATCTGGGGACCACGCCGAAATTGTCTCATATGACGTTTTTGCTGGGAAAACTTTTACAAAAGCACCACGCTCAACAAAACATCTTAGAATATTCTTTTTAGTACCCAAGTCAAGTACTGCAATTTTAATAGAGCTCTTAGGATCTCCCAATGTGTAAGGTTCTTTTACACTCACCTTACTGGCTAATTCTAATCCTTCCATTGAAGGAGTACTCTTTAATTTCTTCTGAAGGTTCTTGATGTCTTCATCTATTTCGCAACATATTAAAGCATTCATTGCTCCTTTACTTCGTATATGCCTAACAATTGATCGAGTATCAACGTTACCAATAACTACAACCCCTTTATCCTCGAAATATGACTTAATATCCGTAGTGGCCATTGGACGAGAATAGTCATAAGTAAAGTTCTTACATATGAGTCCTGCTATTTGTATAGTATCCGACTCTTCTTCTTGATTAAGGACACCATAGTTTCCTATATGTGCATTCGTCGTTACCATCAATTGTCCGTTATATGATGGATCAGTAAATACTTCTTGATAACCAGTCATTCCAGTATTAAAACAAATTTCAGCTGAGCTTATACCAGGTTTTCCAAAAGATACTCCTTCGTAAGTTGTCCCATCCTCTAAAATGAGTACGGCATTTCTACTCGATTGATTCATAATGACAGTTTTAAACGGCGGCAAATATAAAAAAAGGTGATCACTAACATTTAGTAATCACCTTTATCTTTTTTATAATATATTAATATTACTCTTCTTCATTCGTAACAACCGGCGGTGTATTCTGTGAAGACCGTCTTCTGCTTCTCCTGGTCTTCTTAGCTCCTTTTGTAGAACCAGTACTTGTTAACAAAGTATCATTAAAATCTACTAATTCAATCATTGCCATTTCAGCTCCATCACCCTTTCTAAAGCCAGTTTTAATAATCCTTGTGTAGCCTCCTGGACGATCAGCAACTTTTGTTGCTACTGTAGAAAATAATTCATTTACCGCATCTTTACTCTGCAATTTTCTGAAAACATTCCTTCTTGAATGGGTAGTATTACTCTTAGACTTAGTAATCAAAGGCTCCACAAAAACACGAAGTGCTTTTGCCTTAGCGACAGTTGTATTAATTCTTTTATGCTCTATTAAAGATCCCGCCAAGTTTTTCAGCAAGGCATCTCTATGTCCTTTCTTTCTACCTAAATGGTTAAATTTCTTTCCGTGTCTCATTATCTAAACTTATATAGAGATAAACAATTAATCTTCTTCTAATTTATATTTCGACAAATCCATACCGAATGTAAGACCTTTCAAAGTTAGAAGTTCCTCTATTTCGACTAATGACTTTTTACCGAAGTTTCTGAATTTCAACAGCTCATGAGTATCGAACTTCACTAATTCACCCAATGAATTGATTTTAGCAGCTTTTAAGCAATTGTAAGCTCTCACCGAAAGATCCAAATCTTCCAATGATGTCTTCAATAGCTTTCTCATATGCAAAATATGTTCATCGACGATATCTTCTTCTCTCTTAGTACTATCCTCAAAAGTTATATTTTCATCCGTAATCAACATTAAATGCTGGATTAGGATTTTGGAGGCTTCCTTTACAGCATCTTCAGGATGAATTGTACCATCAGTCTTTATACTGATAGTTAGCTTTTCATAATCAGTCTTTTGTCCAACACGAGTATTTTCAATATCGTAAGCCACCTTTTTAATAGGAGTATAAATAGCATCTACTGGTATAACCCCAATAGCCGCGTCTTTTGGCAAGTTTTCATCCGCTGCTACATAACCTCTTCCTTTCGTGACAACAAATTCAATCTCCAAACTCACAAATGGTTCCATGTTGCATATCACAAGATCTGGATTCATTACTTTGAAAACGTTCGTGAATGACTCAATATCACCTGCCTTAAATTGCTCTTGTCCTGAGATTGTCAAGTAAATCTTCTCTTCTGTAGAATCATCATCCTGAATAAGCTTTTTGAGTCTAATCTGCTTGAGATTTAGGATGATATCAATCACATCTTCTACAACTCCTTTGATAGTGGAAAATTCGTGTTCTACTCCTGCAATTCTCACTGCCGATACTGCCCAACCTTCCAAAGAAGAAAGCAACACTCTTCTTATAGAGTTACCAATTGTCTGGCCGAAACCAGGCTCCAATGGTTTGAACTCAAACGAACCATCAAAATCATCCGCTTTTTGTAAAAGTATTTTGTTAGGCTTTTGAAAATTAAGTATGCTCATAACTAATTTATGGTCTTTACCAATGATAAAATAAGAGTAGCTATCTTACTTAGAGTATAATTCTACGATAAGTTGTTCATTAATTTTTTCAGGGATTTTATCCCTTTCCGGCAATTCTAAAAATCGACCTTCTTTCAAATCAGGATTCCACTCTAACCACGGCCATTTTTTGACATCAGTCTTAGAAGAAGCTATACTATTAGTAATTACTTCTAAGGCTTGTGATTTTCCTCTTACCTGAACAACATCACCAGGTCTCAGTGTATGTGATGGGATACTCGAGACTATACCGTTGACACAAATGTGCTTATGATTCACAAGTTGACGAGCTGCTCTACGTGTAGGTGCGATCCCTAATCTAAAGACAGTATTATCCAATCTTGCTTCTAGCATTTGAAGTAATACTTCACCAGTTACACCTTTTTTACTATTCGCTCTAGCAAATATATTTCTAAACTGACGTTCCAAAACTCCATAAGTATATTTGGCCTTTTGCTTCTCCATTAATTGCAAAGCATAATCTGATTTCTGCTTTCTTCTTTTTGAAGGGCCATGTTGACCAGGAGGATATTTTTTCTTATCAAACTCTCTACTCGGTCCGTAAATAGCTTCTCCTAATGCTCTAGCTTTTTTAGCCTTTGGGCCTGTATATCTTGCCATCTAATTAATATTCAAAATAATTATTAAACTCTTCTCCTTTTTGGTGGACGACAACCATTATGAGGAACGGGAGTAACGTCTTTTATTCTTGTTACTTTAATTCCATTTGAGTCAATTGCTCTTATAGCAGCTTCTCTTCCGCCACCTGGTCCTTTAACATTAACCTCCACAGATCTCAAACCTGCATCGTAAGCAGTTTGAGCCGCATCATTTGCTGCCATTTGAGCAGCGTAAGGTGTGTTCTTCTTAGAACCTCTAAAGCCAGCTTTCCCCGCACTTGCCCAAGAAATAACTTGGCCTTGTTTATTGCATAAAGAGATAATAATGTTGTTAAATGAAGCTTGAATGTAGGCGATACCTTCAGGCTGAACAACAACTTTTCTTTTCTTAGACTTTTTAACTTTAGACATTATTTAGTAGCCTTTTTCTTGTTAGCAACTGTTTTCTTCTTTCCTTTCCTAGTTCTTGCATTAGTTTGGGTTCTCTGACCTCTTACAGGCAAACCTTTTCTATGCCTTACACCTCTCACACAACCAATATCCATTAACCTCTTGATATTTGTTTGAACTTCACTTCTAAGTTCTCCTTCTACCTTATACTCATCCTGAAGCATCTTAGAGATAATACGTATATTCTCATCTGTCCAATCAGAGATTTTTGTGTTGTGATCCACATTAGCTTTGTCTAGTATCTCTCCTGCTCTACTTCTTCCTACACCATAAATGTATGTCAGACCAATAACACCTCGCTTATTTTTCGGTAGATCGTTACCTGCTATTCTTGCCATAACTATTATTAACCTTGTCTTTGTTTAAATCTTGGATTCTTTTTGTTAATCACATAAAGTTTCCCTTTTCTTCTTATGATCTTACAATCTGCAGATCTTTTCTTAATTGAAGCTTTTACTTTCATTTTACTTATATCTAAAGGTTATCCTTCCTCTTGTTAAATCATATGGCGACATCTCAACTGCTACTTTATCACCAGGAAGAATCTTAATATAATGCATCCGCATTTTTCCGGATATAGTAGCCGTTATCATATGATTATTCTCTAACCTAACTCTAAACATCGCATTTGAAAGCGATTCTTCTATGATTCCGTCCTGTTTTATTAAGTTCTTCTTTGACATATCAAATTTGGGAGTGCAAATATCTAATTTTTTAATGAAATTTTCTTCAAATTTTCATTTTTATCAATACTTTCTTCTATCATCACGTGATCCGATAATATATCAGGACCAGATTTAGTAACCGCTATAGTATGTTCGTAGTGCGCAGACGGTTTCTTATCTTTCGTATATATTGTCCAGCCATCTTCTGCCTGCTTCACCGCTTTAGTACCCATGTTAACCATCGGCTCTATTGCTATAACTAATCCCTCTTCTAACTTTATTCCTTTTCCTCTCTTTCCATAATTTGGCACTTCTGGCTTCTCATGTAAATCTCTACCCAAACCATGCCCCACAAGCTCTCTTACAACACTATAACCATGTTCACGCTCTGTATAACTTTGAATGGCGTTACTAATATCACCCAATCTATTATCTACTTTCGCCTGATCAATCCCCAATTTCAAAGATTGCTTGGTAACTACTAGTAACTTCATGATCTCTTCTGACACATCCCCGACAACAAATGTATAGGCAGCGTCTCCATAAAACTCATTATGATATACTCCGCAATCTATGGATACTATATCTCCAACCTTGAAAGGCTCATCATTGGGTAAACCATGAACGACTACTTCATTCTTTGAAATCAGCAAAGTTGACGGACATCCATATAAGCCCTTAAATCCCGGTACTGCACCATGATCTCTAATAAATTCTTCTGCCAGCGTATCAAGCTTCGACCCTACTGCACCTTCTTTAAGATGCAAAGCTATTTCGGATAGAGTTTTAGTAACTAAAAGACAATTTTGTCTGATTAACTCTATTTCTTCATTAGTTTTTAGAATTGGTTTGGACATCTTAGATATTACATGCCAGCACCAATTGGTTGCATACCACTACGTCCTTTCAATTTCCCAGATTTGACAAGACCATCATACTTTCTCATTAGCAAATGACTTTCAATTTGTTGCAATGTGTCTAGGACAACCCCAACTAAAATCAATAGAGAGGTGCCGCCAAAAAAGAAAGCGAACGCATCATTCACACCAAATTGAGCAACGATCGCAGGAAATATTGATATTAATCCAAGAAATATCGATCCTGGCAAGGTTACCCTTGTCGTCAACGTATCTATAAACTCTTGTGTCGCTTGACCAGGTTTTATTCCTGGTATAAAAGCATTTTGGCGTTTGAGATATTCTGCATATTGTTGGGGATTTACTAGTAATGCAGTGTATACATAAGTAAATACGACTACCAAAAGAAAGAAAATCGCATTATATGGTAAAGACTTCCAATTATTCAATGACATTAGAAAGCTATTTTGTGCTGCATCTGATCCAGCAGCCCAAGTAGCCAAGGTCATAGGTAAAAACATAATCGCCTGCGCAAAGATAATTGGCATGACACCTGCTGCATTCACTTTCAGAGGAATATAATCCCTGGCACCAGCCATAGGAACCTGTCCACCTCCACGACCTACCATTCGCTTAGCGAATTGGAGAGGTATTCGCCTTACCCCTTGTACTATCATAATACAGGCTAACACTATAAGAAACAACACAATCATTTCTATCAAAAAGAGAAGAATGTTGTTATCAAGTTGTGTAATTACCTCTGCGAAAAAAGCTGTTGGAAGCGTGGCAATTATACCTATCATTATCAAAAGCGATACACCGTTTCCTATGCCTTCTTCCGTAATACGTTCCCCGAGCCACATAGCAAATATAGTTCCTGTAGAAAGGATGATTATATTACTCACCCAAAATATTGTAGGGCTAATCGCAGGTGTTACTGCCCCCTGTATAGAGGAAATATATCCTAAATAGGTCCCGCCTTGCACTAAAGTAATCGCCACTGTTAACCACCTTGTTATCTGTGTAATCTTCTTTCTTCCACTCTCTCCTTCCTTCTGCTGAAGTCGCTGAAAATAAGGTACTGCGAAACCCAATAACTGAATAATGATGGAAGCGGTTATGTAGGGCATAATACCTAATGCAAAAATAGAGGCACGGTTAAAGGCACCTCCTGCAAAAGTATTTATGAGTCCTAATATATCGTTTGCTCCTCTACTATCAGCTGCTGCTGCCAAGGCAGAAGGGTCAGCCCCTGGAAGAACAATGAATGACCCCAAGCGATATACTGCAATTAGGGCTAAAGTATAAAGGATCTTATTTCTAAGTTCCTTTATCTTCCATATATTATTTAGAGTTTCTATGAACCTTTTCATAACAGTTTATTAGACTTGTTCTATACTACCGCCTGCTGACTCAATTTTTTCTTTAGCCGTTGCCGAAAAGGCATGCGCCACTATCTTCATTCCTTTTGCTAAATCACCTTGCGCCAAAATCTTAATCATCTCAGACTTTTTCGTTAATCCCAACTTATTCAATCCTTCAGGAGTAATCTCTGTAAGTCCATATTTTTCAACCAATGCAGAAATTTTATCAAGATTAAGAGCGGTATAATCCTTTCTATTGGGATTTTTGAAACCACGTTTTGGTAATCTCATTTGTAATGGCATTTGACCACCTTCAAAGTTTCTTTTTCGTGACCAACCAGATCTACTTTTAGCACCTTTATGTCCTCTTGTAGCCGTTCCCCCTTTTCCCGAACCTTGACCTCGAGCTATTCGCTTACCATTTTTAACGGAGCCTTTTGCAGGCTTTAATGTATGTAATTCCATTTGGTTGCGTTTTATACTTCTTCAATATTCAAAAGATGCTTCACTTTTGCCACCATACCAGCAACCTGTGGATTTACATCTTTTACTATTTCTTGATTTAACTTCTTTAGACCTAACGCCCTTACGGTCGCTTTCTGATCTTCTGGCTTTCCTATAATACTTCTTACCAACTTTAGCTTCAACTTCATAATATCTTGCTTAACCTTGATATAATTTTTCTAAAGTAATCCCTCTCTGCCTAGCTACGTCTTGCGGGCTTCTTAATTTTTGCAATGCATCAATTGTTGCCTTAATCACATTGTGAGGATTAGAAGAACCCTGTGATTTAGCCAATACATTTTGAACACCACCAATTTCTAATACTGCTCTCATAGCACCACCAGCTATCAAACCTGTACCATCAGATGCTGGTTTTATCAATACTTTTCCAGCACCATATTTCCCTTTCTGTTCATGAGGTATAGTGCCTCCCTGAATAGGGAATTTCACTAAATTCTTCTTAGCATCATCAACCGCCTTGGCTATTGACTCAGAAACATCTCTTGCTTTACCTAAACCATGACCTACAGTACCATTGCCGTCTCCAACTACCACTACAGCAGCAAAACTAAAGGTTCTACCCCCTTTAGTAACCTTCGCCACTCTGTTGAGGTTAACTAATTTTTCTTTGAGCTCAGTTTCTGAAGCCTTTATTCTATTATTATCTTTTGCCATGTTAATAAGTATTAAAATTTAAGGCCACCTTCTCTCGCACCGTCAGCAAGAGCCTGTATTCTTCCATGATATAAATAACCAGATCTATCAAATAATATCTCTTCGATATTCATTCCTTTAGCTTTGTCAGCAATATCTAAACCTACCTTCTTAGCAGTATCAATCTTATTTTCTCCTGCAGGTAATGTTTTAGATGATGATGATGCCACCGTTTGACCGTTCAAATCATCAATTAACTGGCAATATATTTGTTTATTACTCCTAAAAACAGAGAGCCTTGGTTTATCCGAAGTCCCAACAATAGACTTTCTAATTCTTAGTTGAATTTTCCTTCTTGGTGTCAATTTTGAACTCATGTCTAAAATGATTTATTTACCAGCCGTCTTACCAGCTTTTCTTCTTATTTCCTCACCTACAAATTTGATACCCTTTCCTTTGTAAGGTTCAGACTTTCTAAAAGCCTTAATTTTTGCAGCTATTTGACCAATTAATTGCTTATCAATACCTTCTAAAATTATTCTTGGTGTTTGTCCCTTTTCCATAGTGGTTTCAACCTTAATTTCACTGGGGACAACGAAGTAAATTGGGTGCGAATATCCTAAAGTTAGCTCTAACATATTACCAGTATTTGCCACCCTATAACCAACACCCACAAGCTCTAATTCTTTTTTATATCCTTTTGTAACTCCCTCCACCATATTGTAAATAAGAGAACGGTAAAGACCATGAAAAGCTTTGTGTCTTTTCTGTTCTGTTGGTCTTTCGAGAGTCAAAACTCCATCTTCCTGTTTAATAGTAATATCAGGATGAACATTTTCAGTTAACTCACCTTTAGGGCCCTTAACGGTAACCACATTAGACTTATCAACTGATATCGTAATACCGCTTTCTATTGTAATAGGAGCTTTACCAATTCTTGACATCGCTTAATTTTTAGTATACGTAACAAAGTACTTCTCCACCAACATTGGCCGCTTTAGCCTGCTTATCGGTCATAAGACCCTTTGATGTAGAAATTATTGATATTCCAAGACCATTAATAATTCTTGGCAATTCATTAGAAGGCGCATATTTCCTTAAACCTGGCTTACTAATTCGACCTAATTCTCTGATAACCGGAAGTTTCGTTCGATTATCATACTTTAGTGCGATTTTGATAGCCCCTGGAACACCATCTTCAAACTTATATTTTAGGATATAACCTTGATCATAAAGGATCTCTGTTATACCTTTCTTCAGTTTTGAAGCAGGAATTTCAACAATTCTATGCCCTGCCTTTTGAGCATTTCTTATTCTTGTCAGATAATCTGCTATAGGATCTGTAACTGCCATACTATCTATTTTACCAGCTTGCTTTTGTTAATCCAGGTATTTTACCTTCCAAAGCCATTTTTCTAAAAGTCACTCTATTTATACCGAACTTCCTCATATACCCTTTAGGTCTACCAGTAAGCTGACATCGATTATGAAGTCTAACAGGACAAGAATTCTTTGGAAGCTTATCTAATTCTTCCCAACGTCCTTCTGCTTTTAACTGCTTTCGTAAGTCCGCATATTTAGCAACAAGTTTTTGTCGCTTCTTTTCTCTTGCTATGATTGATTTTTTAGCCATGGCTACTAATTTCTCATATTTTTAAATGGCATTCCTAATTCTTTTAGTAAAGCGTAGGCCTCACCATCAGTCTTAGCAGATGTCACTAATGTGATATCCATACCGCTAATCTTATTAATCTTATCAATATTTATCTCAGGAAAAATTATCTGCTCCTTAACACCTAACGTATAATTCCCTCTACCATCAAAACTCTTGTCATTAATCCCTCTGAAGTCTCTTACCCTTGGTAAAGCTACGGCGATTAATCTATCAAGAAATTCATACATCTTATTATCTCTCAATGTCACTTTTGCACCAATGGTCATATCTTCCCTTAACTTAAAGTTTGAAACCGACTTCTTAGCTTTACATGGCACAGCTTTTTGACCACTCAACTGGGTTAATTCGTTGAGAGATATTTCAACTAATTTTTTATCCTGAGTTGCGCCACCAATACCCTGATTGATGCAAATTTTTTCCAACTTAGGAACCTGCATTACAGAAGTATAACTGAATTGATCCATCAACTTCGGCGTTACTTCCTTCTTGTAATAATCTTTTAATCTTGGTGTATAAGACATTATCCTATTATTTCTCCTGTTTTCTTAGAATATCGCACTAATTTCCCTTCCACTTCTTTTCGACCTACTTTAGTAGCTTCACCAGACTTAGGATCTATCAACATAAGATTCGAAATATGAATGGGAGCGTTTATTTCAACTATACCGCCCGCATTATCGTTAGTCGGCTTTTGGTGCTTTTTCTGTATATTAACACCTTCAACAGTGGCTCGATAATTTTTAGGGAATACCTCTAATACCTCTCCTTTGGTACCTTTATATGATCCAGAAATGACCATAACTTGATCCCCTTTCTTTATATTTAATTTTGGTGCAAATCTTTTTGCTGACATCCTGTTCATTTTTTTATAACACCTCAGGTGCTAATGAAACAATTCTCATAAAATCCTTATCTCTTAGCTCTCTTGCCACTGGCCCAAAAATCCTTGTACCTCTTGGCTCATCTGCAGTATTTAATAAAACAACTGCGTTATCATCAAACCTTATATAGCTACCATCCTTTCTTCTAATCTCTTTTTTGGTTCTTACTATAACGGCCTTGGATACTGTACCTTTTTTAATACCACCTGGTGAAGTTTCTTTAACAGAAACCACAATCATATCACCAATCGAGGCATATCTCCTCTTAGATCCTCCAAGCACTCTTATGCATAGTACTTTTTTGGCCCCAGAATTATCGGCAACATCTAATCTTGATTCTTGTTGTATCATTATTTAGCCCTTTCTATTATTTCAACTAAATTCCACCTCTTCCTTTTACTCAATGGTCGAGATTCTATTATTTTCACTCTATCACCTTCTCGGCAATCATTTTTCTCATCGTGAGCCATAAATTTTTTGGACTTTCTAATGAACTTCCCATAGATTGGATGCTTTAACCGCCTTTCTACTAATACGGTTATACTCTTATCCATCTTAGTGCTCGTCACAACACCCACAATTTGTTTTTTATTCTTTTCCATAAAGAATTATTTATTTCTCCTTCTTCGTGATCTAATCTTAGTTCTCGTAGATGGGTCGATTTCAGACAGCTGTCTACTTCTCATTTCAGTTTTCAACCTTGCAATATCTCTCCTAACCTCCCTCAAAGTCAAAGGATTTTCCAAACCTCTGATTGCATGTTCAAACTTCATCTTGCCATATTGCTCGATGGTAACGTTGAGTTCATTATTTAACTCCTCGTCACTAAATTCTTTTAATTCTATAAATTTCTTAGTAGCCATTTTTACTTTCTATTGAACGTAGTCTCTTCTGACAACTGTTTTAGTTAATACAGGTAATTTTTGAGCTGCTAATCTCAGAGCTTCTTCAGCCACCACTTGTGGAACACCATCCATTTCAAACAAAATCCTCCCTGGCTGTATTTGCGCGACATAATGATCAAGAGCACCTTTACCTTTACCCATACGTACTTCTTGAGGTTTAGAAGTAATCGGTTTATCTGGAAATACCCTTATCCAAACTTTACCCTCCCTTTTCATATATCTCGTCATTGCAATACGAGCCGCCTCTATCTGCCGACTTGTTAATCTACCACGAGTTACAGCTTTAAGACCAAAAGATCCAAAAGAAATTGTACTACCCCGATGGGCCAATCCTTTGTTTCTCCCTTTTTGCTGTTTTCTATATTTCGTACGTTTAGGCTGTAACATTACTCCTAATTTATATTGTTAAACTATCTGTTTCCTCTTCTGTTTCC
>JAHDDE010000018.1:55741-69414 GCA_020629515.1 Saprospiraceae bacterium
ACTCCTACATTAGGCGACAAGTCTCTTTTACCTAACACTTCTCCTTTGCAAATCCAAACCTTAATACCTAATTTCCCGTAAACGGTTAATGCTTCTTTGAGAGAATAATCAATATCTGCTCTAAAAGTGTGCAACGGTATTCTACCGTCTTTAAATTCTTCAGATCTTGCCATTTCCGCCCCATTGAGCCTTCCACTTATTCTTATTTTTATTCCTTGAGCTCCTGCACGCATTGTTGACTGTATAGCCATTTTTATAGCTCTTCTGAAATTAACTCGTCCTTCTAACTGCCTTGCTATTGATTCACCCACAATAGCAGCATCTAATTCTGGCTTACGTATTTCTACGATATTGATTTGAACATCAGTACCAGTCAATTTCTTTAACTCTTCTCGAATCCTATCCACTTCTTGCCCACCTTTACCTATTATAATACCTGGACGCGAGGTATGCACAGTGACAGTGATTCTCTTTAAAGTTCTCTCAATAACGATTCTTGAGATTCCGCCTTTTTGGATCCTGGCATTTAGATATTCTCTAATTCTCTCATCTTCTACAAACTTCTTTGCAAAATCTTTTCCGCCATACCAATTAGAATCCCATCCTCGGATGATACCTAATCTATTACCAATTGGACTTGTTTTTTGTCCCATTCTTATAAATTTATTCTTCTTCTGAAGTTTCGTTATCTAAAGCCAATGTATTCTCAACCACTAAAGTGACATGGTTAGTGCGTTTTCTAATTCTATGCGCCCTTCCTTGAGGAGCTGGCCTAAATCTTTTCAGCATAGTCCCCTCATCTACCATTGCTGTTTTTACAACCAAACCATAATCAGCCGCACTATAAAGCAGATCATTTTTATTTTCCCAATTGGAAACAGCTGATAAGACGACCTTCTCTAACCATTCACCCGCTTCTTTCTTAGTAAACTTTAAAATATTTAAAGCGTCATCAACAGACTTTCCTCTTATCATATCTGCTACTAATCTCATCTTCCTAGCAGACATCGGACAATTTTTCAACTTTGCTGTAGCCTCCATATTATTTTCTATTTCCAGAGTGACCTTTAAATGTTCTCGTCGGAGAAAACTCTCCTAACTTGTGACCTACCATATTCTCTGTTACAAAAACTGGAATGAAAGATTTTCCATTATGCACAGCTATAGTCTGTCCAACCATACCCGGTATTATCATTGATGATCGTGACCAAGTTTTTATAACAGTTTTCTTAGTAGACTCTTGAGCCTTCTCAACTTTCTTCAACAACTTGTGATAAACATATGGTCCCTTCTTGATCGATCTTGCCATTTTAGTTATTTTTTCCTTCTAGAAATTATCAATTTATCAGACGGCTTACTTTTCCTAGTCTTCTGTCCTTTTGCCATAACACCTGTCCTAGAACGTGGATGTCCTCCTGAAGATTTACCTTCACCACCTCCCATTGGGTGATCTACTGGATTCATCGCCACACCTCTAACACGTGGACGTCGGCCCAACCATCTCTTCCTACCAGCTTTACCGAGAACAGTTAACCCATGGTCAGGATTAGATGTACTACCTATAGTCGCTTTGCAAACCGCCAATACTCTTCGCACTTCACCTGAAGGCAATTTAATAACAACATACTTCCCTTCTTTACCCATTAAAGTGGCGTTAGTTCCAGCACTTCGTGCCAAAGCAGCGCCTTTACCAGGCGTCATTTCGATTGCATGGATTGAACTACCTAAGGGAATCTCACTTAATAACATTGCATTACCCAAATCAGGCGATACACCTTTTCCCGAGTTAACCTTATCACCTTCCTTCAAACCATCAGGAGCTATTATATACCTTTTTTCTCCATCAGCATATTTGATCAAAGCGATGAAAGCAGACCTATTTGGATCGTATTGTATACTATCAACAGTACCTACAACACCATCTTTATCCCTCTTGAAATCTATAATTCGGTATCTTCTTTTATGACCACCGCCCATCTGACGCATAGTCATTTTACCATCGTGATTTCTACCACCTGTCTTCTTACTCTTAGCAATCAAAGATTTCTCAGGCTTCACGTTTGACAGACCGCTATAGTCCACGGAAGTTTTGGTTCTTTGACCTGGAGTAATTGGTTTATACTTCTTAATTGCCATTTTCTCTTTTATTAGATATCTCCAAAGAAATCAATCTCCTCTCCCTCAGATAACGTCACTATCGCCTTCTTGTAAGATGATTTTCTACCACGTTGAATTCCTGATTTAGTATTCCTAACTTTACTTTTTCCAGGCATGATGGCTGTATTAACGGCTTCTACTGTTACGTTATACATTGCCTCTACCGCTTGTCTAATCTCTATTTTGTTAGCTTTCCTATTCACAACGAAAGAATACTGCGTGAGCGCCTCAGATAAATTCTCTGACTTCTCAGTTATTAATGGTCTAACTAATACTTCTTTATTCATATCGAACTATTTAGAAAGTAAAGATTTCAAAACCTCAATTGAACTCTCGGTCAATATCAAATCATTACAATTCAGTATTGCGTAAGTGTTTAACTCATTAGCTGTCATAACACCCGATTTTGGAATATTTCTTCCTGACAGATACACATTCTTATCGTGTGCTGAGGTCACCAATAATTTCTTATTTGCTTTCGAAACACCGTTTAACACAGTTAATAATGATTTAGTTTTAGGTGCATCAAATGTAAAATCTTCCACTATTCTGATCTCACCATTAGTCAATTTCTGTGACAGTGCACTTTTCCTAGCCAAGCGATTAACTTTTTTATTCAAGTCAATTGTATAAGTCCTTGGTCGTGGGCCAAAAACTCTACCTCCTCCTCTAAAGACAGGGGATTTGATAGAACCTGCTCTCGCCGTACCTGTTCCTTTTTGCCTTTTCAACTTTTTTGTCGAACCAGCTATCTCTCCTCTTTCCTTAGCTTTGTGCGTACCTTGTCTTTGATGCGCATTATACTGCTTCACAGCTAAATACATAGTGTGCTCATTTGGCTCTACACCAAACACTTCTTCTGGCAATTCTAACGATCGTCCAGTTGACTGTCCTTCTGTATTTAAAATATCAACCTTCATCGCACTATTTTTCAATAATTACAAAGGCTCCCTTGTGTCCCGGAACACAGCCTTTAACTAAAATCAAATTTTTATCATCAAGGATCTTAACGACCTGCAAGTTCGAAGTCTTTACTCTATTCCCACCAGTTCTTCCTGCCATCCTTAAACCTTTCACAACCTTAGAAGGAGTTGCACAGGCACCAATAGATCCTGGTGCTCTCAATCTATTATGCTGACCATGAGTAGCATCTCCGACTCCTCTAAACCCGTGTCTCTTAACTACCCCTTGAAATCCTTTTCCTTTTGTAGTCCCTATTACACTAACTACATCGCCCTCCTCAAATAATTCTGCAATTCCAACTTCATCACCCACAGCTTTGTCCAATTCAAATGCTTTAAACTCGACAAGTTTTAATTTTGGAGATGTACCTGCTTTCTTAAAATGTCCCTCCATAGACTGCGAAGTAGATTTAACTCTTTTCTCTCCATAGCCCAATTGCACCGCAGCATAACCATCTGTCTCATCAGACTTTACCTGTGTCACAACATTCGGAGCTGCCTCGATCACCGTACAAGGAATATTTTTTCCAGCTTTATCAAAAATGCTGGTCATCCCTATCTTTTTACCTATAATGCCATTCATTTATAGATATTTATGGTTAACTCTCTACAAAATATAGAGAGCATAAATTTTATTAGTTAATTAATTAAGATAACTTGACTTGGATATCTACACCACTTGGCAACTCTAATTTTGAGAGTGCATCTACAGTTTTCTGTGTCGGCGTGTAAATATCAATAAGTCTCTTGTGGGTCCTCAGCTGAAACTGCTCTCGAGACTTTTTATTCACGTGGGGAGATTTCAACACGGTGAATACTTCTTTCTCAGTGGGCAGCGGAATCGGACCAGTTACAACAGCTCCGCTCGTTCTGACAGTTTTTACAATCTTTTCTGTAGACTTATCTACCAGATTGTGGTCATATGAACGCAACTTAATTCTAATCTTTTGATTCATTACCTTTTATTAAATATTATACTTCTTTAAAAGCGAGTGCAAAAGTACATATTAAAATTTACTTTGCAAACTATTATTCTAAACTTTTACTTCTCCTTTAGCACTTGCGATAATCTCTTCAGATAAACTCTTAGAAACTGGCGCATAATGTGAGAAAATCATTGAACTATTTGCTCGACCCGATGTAATTGTCCTTAGATCTGTCACATATCCAAACATCTCAGACAATGGCACATCTGCAGAAATCACTACGGCTCCACCTGTTCTTGTTTCCTGCCCTTTAGGCAACCCACGACGTCTATTCAAATCACCAATGACTGAACCGGTATACTCTTCAGGTGTCACTATTTCTAAAGCCATAATTGGCTCAAGAATTTGAGGACCAGCCTGTCTGGCAGCAGCTTTAAACCCTTCTTTAGCACAAAGCTCAAAAGCAATAGGTTTTGAATCCACTGTATGCGTACTACCATCATATACTCTTACTTTCATGCTATCAATAGGATAACCAGCTAAAACACCATTATCCATCATAGACTTAAATCCTTTTACAACAGACGGCATAAGATCTTTTGGAATAGAACCTCCAACGATGTTATTCACAAACTGTAACTTAGTCTTACCATTTTTGAAGTCATCACTTTCTAAAAATTCCTCATCTGCAGGACCTAATTCAAATTCCATATCAGCAAATAAACCTGCTCCACCTGACTGCTTCTTTAATTTTTCTCTATGACTTACTGTTTTGTTGAGTGATTCTCTATAGTTAACTTGAGGTTTACCTTGATTACACTCAACCTTAAACTCTCTCCTTAATCTATCAATGATAATCTCCAAATGAAGCTCTCCCATCCCACTAATAATGGTCTGGTTAGTCTCCTCGTCATATCTCACTTTAAATGTCGGGTCTTCTTCAGCTAACTTAGCTAACCCTAAACCTAACTTATCTAAATCTTTTTGCGACTTTGGCTCAACTGCAACACCAATAACTGGATCAGGAAAAACCATAGACTCAAAAACCAACGGCGCATCTTCAGAAGTCAAAGTATCTCCAGTTCTTAAATCCTTGAATCCAACTCCTGCTGCAATATCTCCTGCCTCAACACGAGGTATAGAATTCTGCTTATTAGAATGCATTTGAAATAATCTCGAGATTCTTTCTTTCTTGCCAGTTCTGTTATTTAATATATAAGATCCAGCTTCTAATGCTCCAGAATAAACTCTAAAAAAAGCTAATCTACCGACGAAAGGGTCAGTAGCAATCTTGAAAGCTAATGCTGAGAAAGGTCCATCTGTATCTGGCTCTCTCTGCTCTTCTTCCTCTGTATCTGGATTGGTACCAGTCACTGCTCCAATGTCAGTTGGTGATGGTAAAAACTCACAAACTGCGTCAAGCACAGCCTGCACTCCTTTATTTTTAAAGGCAGAACCACACATCATTGGCACAAACTTAGCATCAAGAACAGCTTGTCTAACAGCTGCTCTCATCTCTTCTACCGTGATACTATTAGGATCCTCAAAGAATTTCTCCATCAAAGTGTCGTCATACTCAGCAACTGCTTCTAACAACTTCTCCCTCCATTCACTCACTGTATCGACCAAATCAGCTGGTATGTCAACGACCTCGAAAGTCATTCCCATGTCATGCTCATTCCAAACGATGGCCTGATTAGTGATAAGATCAACTACGCCTTTGAAAGTCTCTTCCGCTCCTATAGGTACTTGCAATGGAATAGCTTCAGAACCCAATTTTTCTTTTACGTCTTTAACCACATTAAAGAAGTCAGCACCAGATCTATCCATTTTATTAACGAATCCAATTCTTGGCACTTTATAGTTGTCGGCTAACCTCCAGTTAGTCTCAGACTGCGGCTCAACACCACTTACTGCACAAAATAAAAATACCAACCCATCTAGAACTCTTAAAGATCGATTTACCTCTACCGTAAAGTCTACGTGACCCGGAGTATCTATGATATTCATAGCGTACTCTTTGTCTTGCCACTTCCAAGACGTCTTAGTTGCAGCCGAGGTAATTGTGATACCTCTCTCTTGCTCTTGCTCCATCCAATCCATAGTTGCCGCTCCATCGTGAACCTCTCCTATCTTGTGAGACATCCCTGTGTAGAACAACACCCTTTCAGTTGTTGTCGTCTTCCCTGCATCGATGTGTGCAGCAATACCTATGTTACGCGTATATGTTAAATCTTTTCCCATTTTTAAAAATTCTTAGAATCGTAGATTTTAAAAAATAATTATGCTCTAAAGTGAGCGAATGCTTTGTTGGCTTCAGCCATTCTATGAGTATCTTCTCTCTTTTTAACAGCTGCACCTTCGCCTTTACTTGCTGCTAATATTTCTGAAGATAACTTCTCAGCCATTCCTTTACCACTTCTTGCTCTGGCATACTTGATCAACCACTTCATTCCCATAGACACTTTACGTGCTCCTCTTATTTCTGTAGGAATTTGAAAAGTTGCTCCACCAATTCGTTTACTTCTTACTTCAACTTGTGGATATATATTGTTTAGAGCTTTTTGCCAAACTTCATGTGGATCTTCTCCACTCTTTTCTGCTACCACATCCATTGCTTCGTAAAACACTTTGAATGCCGTACCTTTTTTTCCTTGAATCATCAAGTTGTTTACAAACTGAGTAACCAACGTGTCACCAAACCTTGGATCAGGCTGTATAATGCGCTTTTTCGGTTTTCTTTTTCTCATTGCTTTTTATTTATTCGAACCTACTTAGGTCTTTTGGTTCCGTATCTTGATCTACTTTGCTTTCTATCATTAACACCCGCTGTATCTAATGCTCCTCTCACTATGGTATATCTCACACCTGGCAAATCTTTCACCCTACCTCCACGGATTAGCACTATACTATGCTCTTGAAGGTTGTGACCTTCTCCAGGTATATAGGCGATCACCTCTATACCATTAGTCATTCTTACCTTAGCTACTTTCCTTAACGCAGAATTTGGCTTCTTAGGCGTAGTAGTGTATACTCTGGTACATACTCCCCTTTTCTGAGGACAAGAGTCCAATGCTCTTGATTTACTTGGCGTAACTATCTTTTTACGCCCTTTTTTTACGAGTTGATTAATTGTTGGCATATAATTATTTATATAGCTTCTGAAAAAGCGACTGCAAAGGTATGATTATTTTCTTTTTAATCAACACAGTAAATTAAATTTATCACTAATTAAATAGAGAAATAATTCATATATGAGTATTACAGTAGTAAAAGCCACTAAAAAAGACATACCAACGGTATACAACTTGGTTAAAGAGCTGGCTAAATATGAAAACGCACTACATGAAGTTACTATCGATTTGGACTATTACTTGAATAGCTTTAGTAATGACATCTTTAGGTGTATCGTTGCGAAAGATAAAGATGAAATAGTGGGCACGTGCATCTATTACTTAACTTACTCAACTTGGAAAGGGAAAATGATGTATTTGGAGGATTTCGTAGTGAGAGAAGAACATCGCAAAAAAGGCATAGGGCAATTATTGTTTGATGAATTCATCAAACAATCAAAAAAAGAGAATTGCACCATGGCCAAATGGCAGGTTTTAGATTGGAACGAGCCGGCTATTAAATTTTACAATAAAAATTTGGCTACAATAGAAAAAGACTGGTGGAATTGTAAGATTATATTTTAATCAACACTCAAGCCTAAAGCTTTTTGAGCTAACAAGTCAGATCTTTTTGGGAAATCTACATCAAGAATTTGAGAATTAGCCAGCCAATCCTTAAGTTCATTGATAAAAGTATCATCTATTTGATATAGGACTTTCACTCCCATTTCTTTCAGTGCTGCTGCATTGCATAGCTGCTCATATTGATCATTCATGGGAATTACCAAAATTTTTTTTCTCAAGTATAGCATCTCGGATGGCCCCTCAAATCCCCCTCCTATCAAAGCAAAAGATGCTTTTTTCATTACTTCATTCCATTTTGGCGTTCCTACAGGGAAAATTCTTACATTTTCTTGGACACTTTCAAATTTTACGTGTTTCGAAAAAATATTCCATGAATAGTCCTTCAGTTGCACCAATTTTTTCACTAATAGTTCTTCCGAAAACGCAGGGAGATAGACCAAAATATCTTTATTGTTATAATCGGTTTGTATAGCCCTTATCTCTGACCTCACCACAGGGGTGTATATATTGTCATCATAGGTCTTATAATGCAAACCAATAGATCTCGAGCAAGGAGCAAAGTGTTTAAAAAGAAATTCTGCTATCCATCCTGCCTTTTCCGGCCTTGGCGTTTTGTCACTCAAAAAGGCAGCCTGATGACTTAAGGCCACACACTCTTTTTTTGCCCTTTTACACGCCCATGCACTAATTGGTTCAAAATCATTTACTACTAAATCATAAGGGCTTAAATCCAATGATCTTATATCCTTCCACAACCTTAGGGGCTTCATGCTTAGAGCCGTTTTGATATAATCTATACCACCTTTTTTCCCAAAAATAAAACTCAGGCCATGCTTTTTAAACTTAATAGGAAAAGGGAGCTTCAAGTCCCCCTGAATCCCACTTAGCAGTACATCAACATCTGCATATTTTGAAAGCGCAGGATAAAACTCCATACATCTACTCAAATGTCCATTACCTGTAGCCTGTACTGCGTATAAAACCTTCATTCACTTGATTCAATAAGCACAAAAGTGAAATAATTATTTGATTTGAGTCTGAAATATAAGAGTGTATCTTACTTTTTCCTATTCAATAAGCCTTTAGAGAAATCCAATAAATCATTCTTTTTAGAATCATCTACAGATACCTCATTTAGGTGAGTTGTAGCCAACTGAAAATAGGCCGACTTCGCCTCTTCGCAGTAGTTTCTAATATATAACTCGTCAAAAATAGAACGAACACGACTAACTTTTTCATTTTCATTAAGCTCTTGGGACTCGTATAAGGACACAAAATTATTGCGATCCTTTTCTTCCAATAGATCCAAAGCTCTAAGAAAGAGATAGCTTTTTTTACCTTGAATTATGTCTCCACCAACTTTTTTTCCGAAAAGCTTTGGATCTCCATAAACATCTAATAAGTCATCCTGAAGCTGGAATCCGATACCCGCATTTACACCAAATTGATAAAGATGATTTTGATCTTGACAAGAAGCACCCGCTTTAATGGCTCCCATCTGCAAACTACATCCTAAAAGAACCGCCGTTTTTAATTCTATCATTTTTAAATATTCCACAATGGTCACGTCGTCTCTTTTTTCAAATGCCATATCCATAGACTGTCCTTCGCATACCTCTCTGGCCATTTTATTAAAAAGAGGTAAAAAGTCCTTGACATGTTCCAATTGACTTAATCTATCATAGACTTCGATAAGCATTACATCACCTGACAATATAGCACTGCTTTGGTCATACTTCACGTGGACCGCATCCATGCCTCTTCTCAATACTGCTTCATCCATAATGTCATCGTGAACCAAAGTGAAATTGTGAAACAACTCAACTATGTAAGAAACTTCGACGGCATTTTCCACATCAGATTTAAACAGTCCATATCCCATAAGGCACAGTAATGCCCGCATTTTTTTTCCAGGCATTGCCATGATATAATTACGGGGTTCATATAATTCTGGTGGGCTTAAAGCATGATTATTGTCTATATGAAACTGAGAAATGAGATTTAATGCCTTGGGGATGTTGATATACATTCGATGATTTTGAATCTCATGCAAAATTAGCAATCTTTAATTCTGATTAATTAAATCTATCATAATGAATAACTTCTCATCAATAATTTCTGTAGTTCTATTTTCAGTCTTGTTAATAATTACATCTTGCACTGATGAGGCCCAAGTCGCAGATTTAGTTATCATCAATGGCGATATATATTCAGAAGATAAAATGGTATATCAAGCCATTGCGTGTGAAAACGATAAGATTACAGCTTTAGGAAGTAATATTGAGATTGAAAAATATATTGGCAATAAAACAACAGTAATAGATGCTGCAGGTCATTTTGTTTCTCCTGGATTGATTGAAGGACACGGTCATTTTTCTGGGTTAGGAGAATTTCTCATGAATTTGAATTTTTTAAGAGCCAAATCCTGGGATGAAATAGTATCTATGGTAGAGGCAAAAGTGAAGGAAAGTGAACCAGGAGAATGGATCATAGGCAGAGGATGGCATCAAGAAAAGTGGTCTGAACCCGTACACGATCATGTACACGGTTACCCCAAGCACTTCGACTTGAGCAAAATATCTCCTGACAATCCAGTTATGCTGGACCATGCCAGTGGTCATGGAATTTTTGTGAACAAAAAGGCTATGGATATGGCAGGAATTTCTTCTGAGATGCCTGATCCTACTGGAGGAAGGATAGTCCGTGATGAGAATGGCCAACCAATAGGAGTATTTGAAGAAAATGCCGAAAACATAATAAAAAAATTCTACTCTGAATACTTGGCAGGATTAAGTCAAAAGGAACAGATAGACTTGTGGTATAAAGGAATTGAACTTGCTCAAGACGAATGTTTTAAAAAAGGGATTACCTCATTTCAGGATGCTGGAGCTCATTTTGATGAAATACTAAGATATAGAGATATGGCCGAAAAAGATCAATTAAGAATTAGACTTTGGTCCATGCTAAGAGAATCATCAGAAGAAATGGGAGCAGATGTTTCAAAATACAGAGTCATTAATGCTGGAGATAATAAATTCACATGCAGAGCAATAAAAACAGAGTTAGACGGCGCTCTGGGATCTTTTGGAGCATGGTTAATGGAGCCATATGCCGACAAAGCTGATTTTTATGGCCAAAACACTACTACACTCGAAGAAGTTAGCAAAATAGCTCAGATTGCACATGATAACGAAATGCAACTATGTGTGCATGCCATAGGTGACAAGGCCAATCATGAAACTCTCAATATCATAGAAAAATATACCAACCAATCTCAAAAAGTAGATTTAAGATGGAGAATCGAACATAGTCAGCACCTTCATCCAAATGATATACCACGATTTGCTCAATTAAACACTATTGCCTCCATGCAGGGTATACATTGTACTTCTGATGCACCATTTGTAGAGAAAAGGTTAGGTTACGAAAGAGCTAAACATGGAGCATATAATTGGAGAGGACTCTTAGATAATGGAGCAATTATCGCTAATGGCACTGACGCACCGGTAGAAGATGTGGACCCTTTAGAGTCGTTCTATGCGAGCGTCACTAGAAAAAGAGCTGACAATGGTTTTGAATTTTTTCCTGAAAACAAAATGTCCCGAGAGGAAGCCTTAATTTCATACACTTCCTCAAATGCTTATGCCGCCTTTGAAGAAGATATAAAAGGAAGTATAGCCATTGGAAAATTAGCAGACTTCACCATACTTAGTAACAATCTACTAACTTGTAAAGATGAGGAAATACTGGATACAGAAGTACTTTATACCATCGTGGGATCTAAAATTATGTACCAAAAGGAATGATTCTTATCTTCTTGGGTTAGCACTATTATTGACATCTCCCATTTTATAACCGATTACGACAAGTTCTATACCGGAACTACTGATATCACTGCCATTCATCTGAAGAATATCAGGTTCAAATCGCCAAGAAGGAGAATTTGGAAAAGAATCTTGTTTGCCGAGTATCACATTAGTGATCTGAACTAAATCCAAACCAGAAATCCTATCATCACCGCTGACATCAGCCGACAATCGTTGAAATACATTAGCTAACTCATTCTTGCCTAAGATATGGTTGGTAATTAAAATCAAATCAATCGAGGACAAGCCATTTCCAGGGTTTTCATTTTTTTGCAATTCAAATGTAAAATTGCCTTTAGTCGATAAATTATCAAAAACAAATCGCCCGTCTACCCCAGTGAAAAAATCAAAAGCCTGATCTCCTGATAAAGAAACAGCAACATTAGAAACAGCAATTCCATCTGGAGTTAAAATTCTACCAATAAACTTAACCAACTGAGATTGTGCGTCAGATTGCACTCCTTCAAGCTGTTCTACCCCCGTACCTAATGGATCTAACCAATCTGAAAGTCGATCAGACGAAGATGAACCTGAATTCCAAGATTCTGAAATTCGACCATTATAAGATATCGCAATAGTACAGAACTCGTCTGGTCTCGGACCTCCATGCAGTTGACCTATTACCAATCCTTGATCATCGAATATGGGGCCACCCGAACTTCCAGGTTGGAAGGTGCTGTTATCAAATTCAGCTCTAAAATGTGATCCCGCTGGAGAAACCGTACCATTATCCCATGATCTTAAATTTTCGTCTATGGTTATCGCATTAGTATCCTGACTAATTTTTTTGATATCTCCATTGGGATGATGGATAAGACTTGTATTTTCTGGAAAATAATCTTCTCTCCTATCCCAACCATTAAAGTAGGCATTGGCGGAGATTGGAATTGGATCTATTATACGTAAAAGCATCATATCTGTATCCTCCCATTCTGATAGCTTTTCAGCTCCCTGTACACTAACGAAATCTGGCTCAGTATCAGGATTAGCACAGCTATTACCTTCGTAGGAAAAATCAAAAGACCACATATCATACAATGGAGTAAAATCAATACCCGCGGGGCGCTCACAATGATAAGCAGTCAACACATAAGGCGCTTGGTCTTCCGCCGTATTATTCATCAAGGTACCAGTGCAAAAAGCGACACCTTGCTCCCCCACCATTCTAATTCTCACTACTCCATTCTTCTGTACATCATAGGGCCTGCCTTCGTCACAATTGATATTGATCATGCAATCAAAAGAACTACCATAGCCCAATTCCATTGCACCGTAATTATTTAACCCTGTGTAGACTTGGTTCACCACAAAAGGTAATTCCTTAATACTTTCTGGAGCATTATATTCTATGATAAAAGAACCGTTGATTGGACCAATTAACAGATTATGTTCTTTCCTAATATTAGCATTAGTGAATGCCCCAAATACTTTATTAGTTTTTGTTTCGATAACATATAATCTTGCGCCCCTTGGCAAGTTATAATCACCTAATCTTAGATATGATTCTGCATTTTCAATTAATTGGACTTTTTTATACCACAACCTTTGGTTAACCTCGCTAAATTCATTTAACTGATTTAAACTCTTTAATTTATTTATTACAGGTAAGGCTACTATATTTTCAGCTACGGCATGCTTTCGTTCTAAAGTTTTTAACTGTTCTGTGAGATCGACGGAAGATAGTTTGACCACCTTCCTTTTAATGTTAGGATACTCATGCATCGAAGGGACACCTCCATACTCTTGTTGGCCATAGAATGGAGATACAATAATCATTGCGAGAAACACAAAAAGAAAATTCTGCCGATTTAGGTGCATAGGTTTTATTGAATCGATCTTGGAATTTTGGACGGCTGCAAATATGCTATAAATTTATGAATAGCCTAGTAGCTCTGCCAATTTTAAGAGGTTTTTAATCTTAACTCCACAACTTCAAAAAATGATTATAAAAATCACTAATATTTTTTTTGAAAATAGAGAAAGTTATTTGATATTCGCACTCCATTGAAAAATGGCCCGTTCGTCTAGGGGTTAGGACGCCAGGTTTTCATCCTGGTAGCAGGG
>JAHDDE010000067.1:0-5535 GCA_020629515.1 Saprospiraceae bacterium
CTCACGCCCATACGGACACATGGCCCTCAACCATGCCTGTCTACCAATTCCAGCACCCGGGCTAACGGGATTGCAAATATGAGTTTAAAATTTTAATAATGGAATATGTCAGATTATTCTTTTTCAGGATAGTACTCGATATATCTTCTAACCGTATCAGATAATTCTTGACCAAAGTATTTAGCAACTAAATATAAGCTCATATCTATTCCAGCACTTACTCCTTCTGCTATCAGGTATTTATCATGATCATGAAATCGCTTTGATCTATCTAGCTCAATACTGTCATCTAAGCGCATCAATAAATCTGTAGCGGCAAAGTGAGTTGTCGCTTTTAATCCAGAGAGATAACCCAACTTAGCCAATATCAAAGACCCTGTACAAACACTTGCCGTAACTTCAGACTTAGCGATCAGTTGATCTAACAAGTATAATTCTTTATCATCTTGTAATATCGGTCTCGTACCAAATCCTCCAGGTATAATCAAAAGGTCAAATGACGATTCCTCTGAGATTACTTCATCTATTGAGATAGTCATGGTTGTCTTAGATACAACTATGTTACTCTTAGAGGCTATAGTAGAAATAGATTCAAATGCACTTTTCTTAACATAATTTACAGAAGATAAAACCTGCATGGGACCTGCAAAATCGAGTAATTCCACATTATCAAACAAAAAAATTCCGACAGTTCGAGGAGCTTTAACCATAGCAACAGTTTCTTCAGTTATTTATGGAAGATAAAATAAGAAGATCATAATTTATTATTTACGATAGATTATCTTGCTCACTGTTAATAACCTTTAAGCCTTTGGTCTATGCCTGAATTTGTACACTTACATTGTCATACTCAATATTCCTTGTTAGACGGCGCTGCAGATATCGGTAGATTGATGGATAAGGCTGTCGCCGATGGGCAAAAAGGGATAGCTCTCACAGACCATGGCAATATGTTCGGGGCTTTCAAATTTGTCAATGAAGCCAACAAAAGAGGGTTAAAAGGACTTATCGGTTGCGAATTTTATCTGGTAAAAGATAGGCACAAAAAGAGCTTCTTAAAATCTAAGGGCGAAAAAGACATAAGGTTTCACCAACTCTTATTGGCCAAAAATCAAGCGGGTTATCAAAATCTTTCTAAACTATGCTCTTTAGGATTTATTGATGGGTTATATGGCAAATATCCGAGAATAGATAAAGAGTTATTGTTACAATATCATGAAGGATTGATTGCTACAAGTTGCTGCTTGGCAGCAGAAATACCTCGATTGATAGCCTCTGAAAAATATGACGAAGCCGAGACCCAACTCAAGTGGTGGTTAGACATCTTTGGTGAAGATTATTATATTGAGTTAATGCGTCATAGGGGTATCGAAAAAATTGACAACTCTAACCTTAGTCAGGAGGACGTCAATCAACATCTCATTCGCTTGGCTAAAAAACATAATGTCAAGTTAATCGCCACAAACGATTCTCACTATGTAGAAGAAGAAGATTGGAAGGCTCATGATGCAATACTTTGTGTAAATACTGGTAGAAAAGTAGAGGAAGAAAATCGATTCAAATTTTCCAGCTCTGACTATTATTTCAAATCTCAGGCAGAAATGAATCAATTGTTCTCAGATGTACCTGATGCCATTGCCAATACTTTGGAGGTATTCGACAAGATCGAAATGCCCACCTTAGCCAGAGACATTTTATTACCTAACTTCCCATTGCCACAAGGTTTCGCCACTCAACCTGATCTATTGAGGCATATGGTCTATGAAGGCGCAAAAAAGAACTATGGAGAAATAACAGAAGTAGTAAGAGAACGAATAGATCTTGAGCTGGACATAATCAAAAACATGGGTTTTGATGGTTACTTCTTAATTGTTCAAGACTTTATCGCTGCAGCGCGAGAACTTGGAGTAGCTGTAGGGCCTGGTCGAGGTTCTGCTGCAGGAAGTGCGGTGGCCTACTGTCTAAAGATAACTAACGTAGACCCAATAAAATATAATCTACTTTTCGAACGATTTCTTAATCCTGAGCGGGTATCCATGCCCGATATAGATATTGATTTTGATGATGATGGGAGACAGAAGGTCATAGATTGGGTAGTTGATAAATATGGGAGAAATCAAGTGGCTCAGATCATCACATTCGGGACTATGGCAGCTAAATCATCTGTGCGTGACATCGCTCGTGTCTTGTCTCTGCCACTTAGCGATGCCGACAAAATTGCCAAACTAATACCTACTCGTCCAGGGACAAAGCTTAAAAAGATCTTTGGCAAGTCAGAAAAAGAACTTCGTTCAGATTGGCCGGGCGACGACTTTTCAAACATACAAGAACTTCTTAAAGTTGAGCAGAAAAAAGATCTGGAAGGAGAAGTCATGCAGTTGGCTCGTAAAGTAGAAGGAACTGTAAGGAACACGGGTATTCATGCTGCTGGATTGATCATTGCACCAGATGATATCACTAATTATATCCCTGTAAGTACTTCTAAGGACTCTGACCTATTGGTAACCCAGTTTGATGGCAGTGTCGTTGAGGATGCCGGCATGCTTAAAATGGACTTTTTAGGCCTGAAGACTCTCTCTATCATAAAGGATGCAATAGAAAACATAGTAAAACGTCATGGCGAAGAGGCTCGTATTGATCCTGATGACATACCCCTCGATGATATAAAAACCTATGAGTTATTCCAACGAGGAGATATGATTGGTATATTTCAATTTGAGTCTGATGGCATGCGCAAATTCTTAAGAGAGCTAAAGCCTACCAATATAGAAGACCTCATCGCTATGAACGCCTTATATCGTCCAGGTCCTATGGACAACATTCCTTCGTTTATCAGGAGGAAACATGGAGATGAGGAGATCACTTATCCACATGAATGGCTCGGAGAAATCTTGAAACCTACATACGGGATCATGGTATATCAGGAGCAAATCATGCAAACAGCCCAGATTATGGCTGACTATTCTCTTGGTAAAGCAGATATGCTGAGAAGGGCAATGGGTAAGAAAAAGCTCAAAGAAATGGAGAAACATCGAAAGATTTTCACCGAGGGAGCTGGAGCTAAAGGAGTATCCGCAGATAAATCTGAAGAGATTTTTAATATAATGGAAAAGTTCGCTCAGTATGGATTTAATAGATCTCATGCAGCTGCTTATTCTATAGTGGCCTTTCAAACCGCCTATCTCAAAGCCCACTACCCTGCCGAATTCATGGCCTCAGTGTTAACTCATAACAAACAAGATATAGGTAAATTAAACTTCTTTTTGAGAGAAAGTAAACGCATGGGGATTCAAGTATTAGGGCCAGATATCAATGAAAGTGATCTCAACTTCACCGTTAATGAGAAAGGGAATATACGCTTTGGATTATCTGCACTTAAGGGGGTTGGTGAAGGACCAGTGGAAGAGATTATTAGTGAGCGTAGTTTAAATGGTCGATTTATCAGCATATTTGATATGACCAAACGACTGAGCCTAAGGGCCGTGAACAAAAAGAGCTTTGAAAGCTTGGCACAAGGTGGTGCGCTTGACGAATTTAATGAAGGTAATAGGGCACAGTATTTTGCGCCAAGTGAGAATTATGATACCGTCATAGAACATGCCATAAAATGGGGAAATGCCTTCCAAAATCAGAAAGCAAGTATGGCCAACTCGCTTTTTGGAGATATGACACAGCAGATATTGCCTGATCCACAAATTCCTAAATCAGAGCCTTGGAATAAATTAACCAAGCTTAATAAAGAAAAAGAAGTAACAGGTATTTTCATAAGTGGTCATCCTTTAGATGATTATCATATGGAATTGGTCAATTTCACCACCTGCCCATTAGATAAAGCTGAAGATAAAAAGGATACCCCCCTTAAGTTAGCAGGTATGGTATCAGAGGTATTTCATGGAACCACGAGAAAAGGTCTGGGCTATGCTCGATTCAGTTTACAAGACTTTAAGGGCACTATGCAGTTTGGTATATATAATGAAGCCTATAAAAACTTTAGCAGCCTCATAAATATGGGAGAGATACTTTACTTAGAAGGTATATATAGCAAAGGATATAATAGTGATAATTACTTTTTTAGAGTAAAAGACATCAAACTATTAGATACTATTGGTAAGTCAATGACTAAGTCAATAACTATCCAAATTCCAATTAAGCATATTGACAAATCTCTTATTGGGTCATTAGCTAATATCTGCAATGTAAAAGAGGGCACTCATAAATTCAAAATGCAGGTAGTTGATAAAGAGAAAGATGTAAAGATTGATTTATTAAATGAAGATCAATTAATCACTGTGGACACTGCATTTATTGACCAATTGAGTAGATTAGGTTTACCATATAAGTTGAATTAACATTGCGTTAAATAGGATTCTTATCGAAAACTTTAAAAAGTCTTTTTGCGTTTATTACACTATGAAACAATATGTGATCGCCTGCCTTGTGTGTGGGTTACTTATTAATGCCATTTCAGCGCAAGAGATAAAAGTATATGAGTCTTTTGAAGATTTCGAATCTGTTTTACTTCCGACAGAAGATGACACCATATACGTAATCAATTTTTGGGCTACTTGGTGTGCCCCATGCATCAAAGAGCTCCCTTACTTCGAGGAAATAAATCAAGGAGAAGGCAATATAAAAGTGAAGTTAGTAAGTCTGGATTTTGCTAATATGTTAGAATCAAGATTGCGGCCATTTGTAGAACAAAAAGGCCTGAAATCGGAAGTCATACATTTGGCTGATCCAAAAGTAAATAGCTGGATTGATAAAGTAGACCCCAATTGGTCGGGATCAATTCCTGCCACCTATATTTATTATGGTGGGCAACATATTTTTTTAGAAAAAGAATATCATTCCAAGGAAGAAATTTTAGAAGATATAAATTCATTAAATCAATAATTCATGAAACACTTAATTACATTAATTTTTATTATCACGAGTATTGCACTTTATGGTAACATTGGTGGGGGATATTCTGTTGGGGATAAAGCGACTGATTTTAGTTTAAAAAATATCGATGGTTCATTTGTTTCACTGTCCGACTATCCAGACGCCAAGGGATTCATTGTAATATTCACATGTAATACATGTCCTTACGCTGTGATGTATGAAGACAGAATAAAAGCGTTAGATGAGAAATATTCAAGTAACGGTTATCAAGTAATAGCCATCAACCCTAATGACCCTGAAGTAAAAGCCGGAGACAGTGTAGATAAAATGAAAGAACGTGCAAAGGAGAAAGGATTTAGCTTTCCTTATTTATTTGATGCAGGCCAGATGGTATATCCACAATATGGGGCGACTAAAACTCCACACGTATATGTGCTGGATCAAGATCATGTAGTAAAGTATATAGGATCTATAGATGACAATCCTCAAGACTCCAAGTCTGTTGGAGTCAAATATGTGGAAGAAGCGATTGCAGCCATCGACAAGGGTATGGATCCTAATCCAAGTACGACCAAAGCTATAGGTTGTAGTATTAAAACCAAAGCTTAAAATAATATAAAGGAGGCTAAGATGGTTTAGTCTCCTTTTTTA
>JAHDDE010000067.1:5635-9572 GCA_020629515.1 Saprospiraceae bacterium
AAAAATATTCTTTTCCTTACTGGGGCCATAATCAATAATTCAGTCCTATATAGTCCTCTTAGATCAAAATTGGGTTATTATAAGGATAGAAAAGTCAATAGACAAACACAAATTTGTATTGAAGGCTTTCAAAGAAGTGGGAACACATTTTTTAAGCGCTTATTCAGCAGTCACAATAAGAATGTTAAGGTAGCTCACCACAATCATTCATCTGCAAGTATTAAAAAAGCAATAAAAAGGGGAATTCCAATTATTGTTTTGGTACGTCATCCTTTAGGTGCTATATCTTCATTGATTGCTTGGGATAATTCATTAAGTATATGCATTGCCCTCAAAGCATACCGCATGTTCTACCAGCCACTCATGTCATTGAAAGCGCATTTTTGGATGCTACAATTCGAGCATTTTATAGACGACCCTATATCACATGTAAATAGTATCAATCTACGATTCGATACATCCTTTGAAAAAGTCAATTTTTCAAAAGAAGAATTCCAAAGTTTTAAACAAAAAACGGCTAATTCTACTAATTCTCCATTTGATTCACCTCTTCCTAATGAGGAGAAAGAAAATAGAAAAGCAAGAATTCAAAAGGACATTTTGTCTCATCGAGACTACCCGAAAACTATTCGAGTATATCAGAACTTTATTGGTTCTTAAGAAAGAACATCTTTAAAGTAGGTATATGTTTTTCTAAAACCTTCCACCCTATCCACTTTAGGGGACCACCCTAATATCTCTTTGGCTTTAGATATATCAGGTTTTCTAACCTTTGGATCATCTTTTGGCAAGTCTTTATAAACAATTTTTGATTTTGTTTTTGTTAATCCGATCACCTCTTCTGCAGCTTGTTTAATACTTATCTCTACAGGATTTCCAATGTTTACAGGGTAATTGTAATTACTATTAAGTAATCTATAAATTCCTTCTACCAAATCATCTACATAACAAAAAGAACGGGTCTGGCTCCCATCACCAAAGACAGTAATATCTCTGCCTTCTATCGCTTGCGAGAAAAATGCGGGCAATGCTCGTCCATCATTAGTTCTCATGCGTGGCCCGTAGGTATTAAAGATTCTTACTATTCTGATATCTACCCCATGATATGTATGATAAGCCATGGTCATCGCCTCCTGAAATCTCTTTGCTTCATCGTATACTCCTCTTGGTCCGATAGGATTGACATTGCCCCAATATTCTTCGTTCTGAGGATGCACTAATGGATCACCATAAACTTCTGAGGTGGAGGCTATCATAAACTTTGCCCCTTTGGCACGAGCCAATCCTAACAAATTATGTGTCCCCAAACTTCCTACTTTCAGGGTTTGAATAGGCATTTTAAGATAATCTATTGGGCTTGCAGGAGAGGCAAAATGCATAATTGCATCAATATCTCCTGGCACATGAACGAACTTGGTAACATCATGATGATAAAAGTGAAAATTAGCCAATGGCATTAAATGGTCTAAGTTGTGAATATTGCCCGTTATCAAATTATCCATACCGATAACTTCGAATCCTTCCGCAATCATTCTATCACAAAGATGAGAACCCAAAAATCCAGCTGCTCCTGTTATTAATACTCTTTTCATTCAGTTATTTATTTGTAGGACGCCCTATACTAACGTAGTTAAACCCTTTAGATATCATTTCATGGGGATCAAATAAATTGCGGCCGTCGAATAATAAACCTTTACCTAATTGACTCTTGATGAAGTCAAAATCTGGATTCCTAAATACACCCCATTCTGTCATGATCATAAGTGCATCACAATTATCTAAAACATCATATTGATTTCTCCCATACTCTAATTTATCATTATATATGGCCTTGACATTCTCTGTGGCCTCTGGATCAAATACTTTAACTTTTGCCTGTGCTTTTAATAAAGCATCAATTAAGAACAAAGCTGGAGCCTCACGAATGTCATCTGTATTAGGTTTAAACGCTAATCCCCATACAGCAATCGTTTTCCCCTTTATTTTTCCATCATAAAAGTTGAAAAGCTTTTCAAAGGCTACATCTTTTTGTTTTCGATTCACCTCCATAACAGACTTTAGTATTTTAAAGTCGTACTCATTATCGGATGCCGTTTTTTCTAACGCTTGAACATCCTTAGGAAAACAAGATCCTCCATATCCTACTCCGGGGAACAAAAACCTTTTCCCAATCCGATTATCACTTCCCATTCCCAGCCTTACTTTATCAACATCAGCTCCAACTCTATCACATAGGTTGGCTATTTCATTCATAAATGAAATTCTAGCAGCTAAATAAGAATTTGCTGCGTATTTAGTCATCTCAGCTGATCGTTCATCCATGAAATAAATTGGATTGCCTTGCCTTACAAATGGCTTGTACAATCTTGACATGACCTCTTTTGCTCTTTCAGAAGACGTGCCGATTACTATTCTATCTGGTTTAAGAAAATCATCAACAGCTACTCCTTCTCTCAAAAACTCAGGGTTTGAAACTACATCAAAGTGATCAGCAGATAATTTTTGAGCAAGTATGTCTCGTACTTTTTCTGCTGTACCCACAGGCACAGTACTCTTGTCTACAATAACCTTATAGTCAGTGATTAAATTAGACAAATCCTTCGCAACACCTAAGATATACTTTAGGTCAGCTGACCCATCTGCTCCAGGTGGAGTTGGTAAAGCCAGAAAGATAATTTCTGCATTTTTTATACCCTCTTTTAAATCAGTGGTAAAATGTAATCGCCCAGCATCTACATTTCTTTTAAAAATGACTTCAAGACCTGGTTCATAAATAGTTAACTCCTTGGATCTTAGTTTTTCGACCTTACTTTTGTCAATATCAATACAAGTCACTTCATTGCCTGTTTCTGAAAAACAAGTACCACTAACTAAGCCAACATATCCTGTTCCAACAACGGCTATCTTCATATTCGATATTTTTCACAAATGTATACTTATCCGATTAAAAATAATCCTGGAATAATATCAATAAGCCTATAATACATAACTTGGTAAAAAATTCTCTATCAAACCCACACTGATCATATTAGCCGACCCTCTAGATAATCAATGGGCGGGTGTACATGTATATACTAAAGAGCTAATCAATCATTTACATAACAGAGAAGACTTACCACTAAAAGTAATCTTGATCCGACAGGACGATGGTAAAGAATATCCCAAATTTGATACTGTTATCCTACCAATAAAAAGCATGCTTGGCTTTTCTACTTATCGAAAATTCTTTTTGATACCTAAAATTGTAGCGCAACTTGGTGGAGATATTGTATTAGAACCGACCAATTTTGGCCCTTTTAATCTTAAACCTTACGTAAAAAGAGTGACTGTTATCCATGACATCACTCCTATCATATACCCACAATGGCACACTTTCAATGGTTGGTTCTGGCAAAAACTATTACTCAGAAGGATTGCGAACAAAGCAGATAAAATACTCACGGTATCAGATAATACCAAATCAGATATCATTGATCAATTTGGACTAAGCGAGAAAGCCATTGACTCGATTCATTTAGGAGTCTCTAACAAGTTTAGATTTAAACCTCTACCAAGTATTCTAAATAGGTTTAGGATTAATTCTAACTTTTTTCTAACCGTGGGAACTATCGAACCACGAAAAAACCATATTGGAATTCTTCAAGCTTACGAGCAATTCAGAAATAACTCCGATTCCAATTCTCAATTAATCATTGTTGGAGGTGATGGCTGGAAAAATGAAATTATTCATCAAAAAATAAATTCTCATCCTTATAAAAAAGACATTTTTATACTTGGTTACATTTCAGACTATGAAATCATTGCACTTTATAGCCTTTGTCGTGCCTTTATTTATGCTTCTCATTACGAAGGATTCGGATTACCTGTTATAGAGGCTTCGGCCTGTGGAGCACAATGCCTCGTTGCTTATAATTCATCACTAAGGGAATTATCTAAT
>JAHDDE010000067.1:9672-14827 GCA_020629515.1 Saprospiraceae bacterium
CTTAAGTTAGCACATACTAATTACGAAATACACCTAATCGATAATAATTCAGACAAAGGAGAGGGATTAAAACTGAAGAGTCTTTATGAAAATAATGACCTGATACAAGTACATTTATATGAATCAAACTTAGGCTTCACAGGTGCACATAATAGAATCTATAATGAATGGATTAAGTTGAATCCAAAATATGAATTCATTGCATTACTCAATAACGATACTGTAGTAGACGAATATTGGTTAACTCAATGCGAAAACAGAATGCGCCACTCGGGATTAAATATGATTAGTTCCAAAATGATTAATTACTTTGATCATAGTACAATGGATAATGCCGGACACACTGTACTTAGAAATGGAGAAATCTTGCCGATAGGAAGTGGCCAATCAATACATCAATACAAAGAACCTTTTGAAAATATGGGGCCTAGTGCAGGAGCTGCCTTATATGATTTAAAAATGATCAAAACGATTGGATTTTTTGATCCACATTTTGATACTGGTTTTGAAGATGCTGAATTCGGGCTTAGATCTATATTGGCAGGATATAAATCAGAATATTGTCCAAGTGCTATAGTATATCATAAAGGAGGTCAATCAATTGCGAAAATTTTTAATGAAGAGTACGCCATTAACAATTTGAAAAATATCTATTACACGAGCTTTAAACTATTTCCAAAAACTATATTGATCCTTTTGTTTCCTGTAATACTATTGCGAACAAGCACTATAATTATCGCCTCATACCTATTTGGAAAGAAAAAAATCAACAGGATCACACGGCAATCATTCAAAGAGTTTTTTAAGCGTGATATAAATGTGGCACTGGCAAAAAGAAAATCTGTTCAATCAATCAGAAAAATATCCTCCATCAGAATCTTTTTATTGATGCGTTCTTTCATCCTGATAGATTTAAAAAGAGCGCTAAATTATTTAATCAAAGGAGAGCGATCTGCTTTGGATCAATATCATTAATTTACAACGCATTGAGCCACATTTTAAAATTGACTAAATATTGATATCGAGCTTATACAATTTAAGATCATAATTCCCGCATAGATGAATACGGTTATCTAAGTCAAATTAGTCCTTATTGAAGAATTTTAACTCCTTATTTGTTTTAGACACGAGTTTGGCCACTTTAGTAAAGTTACTCTTGTGCTTTTCCACAAACTTGCCCCTATTTACATGCTGATATTGCTTCATACCCACATTTTCATTCGTTCCGCTCGTGGCTCCTTCATGATGAATCACTTCACTTAGTGGTGACACGACTACTGAAAAGCCATTTAACCATGCTGAGTAGCATAAATCCGAATCTTCATAATAGCACGGATGAAATATATCGTCAAACCCATTTTGTGCATCGATCACCTCCCGCTTGATGTACATTGCACAACCAGATACATAGGGTACAGCCTTAATTTTCGTATATTCATATTCATCTGGATGTAAATCTCCTTTGCCGAAATTTTTACCTGACCCATCGGAGTAAATAACAGAACCAAATTCTTGAAGTGCACCATTAGGATATAATAGTTTCGATCCAACTATCCCAATATTTTTCATTAAGAATGCATCCCTGGATAGATGGCTCAACCAATCCTCAACCACTTCAACATCATTATTTAATAAAACAACATCCGCATTTCTTTGTCCAATTTGAAACAATAGATTATTAGGTCTTACAAATACTTCATTGTTATCATTCATAATAATCTTGATATTATCGTGATCCCAAGCTAATTCACGAAGATATTCTGAAGTACCATCGTCACATCCATTAGAATAAATCTGGATGTCGTATATAGGATAAGCTGTATTATGAAGTAAACTTTCTACACATTTTTTTAATAGCGACAATTGATTAAAAGTCACAATATTGATGTGTACTCTTCTAAACAAAGATTTCTCTAAGTGCTTAGCAACAATCTTAGGATCTACTATTTCTTTCAATAGATCATAAGCGTTATTGGTCATATCATTAATATCATACTTCCCTTCGATAATTTTGATCGCATATTGCGCCATTTCATCCACATCTTCGGTGATTAGTCCACTCTCTTCATGGACCAAATGAATTCCTTGATTACCAATACTATTAGTTATTACTGGAATTCTGTACTTTATAGCCTCTGTTATTTTCCCTTTCATTCCTGCTCCTGCGAGTAGTGGAACTATGGTCATTTTAGCATTGGCATATATTGGCTGAAGGTCTTCTACATATCCTAAGAACTCTACTCCAACATGTTCTGACAACTTAGCCACTTCAAGCGGGGCATTGGATCCTACTATTAAGAGGCGAGCATCTTTAATCACTTCACGGATTTTCGGAAAAATCTGAAGAGCTAAAACTTTGACAGCCGAGATGTTTGGATAGTGGTTATAGCCACCGATAAAAACTATATTCCGATTGGATCGAGTTGGAGACGAGTTTTCGCATAATTGATGAATATTTGGAATAATATCAATTTGCTTTTTTGGGACTTCTTGTAATAGAGAAATTTTATCCTCGTCGCTTACCACCCATATCTTATCTGCTTTTTCATAAACACTTTTCTCTTGCGCTTTATTAGCTAAAAATTGTGTTTCGTTTATCCCATCCCAAACTTCAATAGAATTACCTTCTCTCACCCAATGCACATCGACCGTATCGATGATAGATCTGGTTTGGGGATATAATTTTCTCACCTGCTTAGCCAAATCGTAGGTGTAATAAAAGCTGTATACAATAAAATCTATCCTGTGGTATTTTCTCTTAACTTCTGTCAATTGAGTCAAGTCAAAATAGTCTTTAACCCCATTATTAACAATGCTTTTGTCGCTGTTTATTTTCTTTATTGACAAAAAAACCACCTCATTTTTCTCGCCTAATAATTGTAACAAGGCCGTTGCTCTCTTTTCTCCACTGGACTTAGTACTATCCGGAATTTCGGGAGCTATGTACAATATACTAAGTAAAAGCTTCTCAGAAACAGTTGACCGAGTTCTCCCCTTCTTGTAAGATTTACTACCTAACTCAATTAGATTCTTTGATCTAAAAGACTCAATAATTTTTTGATCTTTTTCTTGAGTGATTAGTTTCTTAAGATTTTTAACAATCTCTTTAGGATGCTCCCTTTTTAAAGCCAATCTAAGCGTATTAAAATTCTCCCTATTGAGTATGCTTAGTATGCGTTTTGGATTTTGAAAAGCGGTAATAATTAGATCAAGAAGTAGATTTTTCCTCTTTTGTTTTTTCAATGAAGTTGAATGATGATTTGACGAGTTCAAACTGAAATTCAAGAAAATTTCATCAATTTTAGCTCTGTCTGCTAATTTCAATATCAATTGAGGGTAATCATCATTGTAAACTATTAAATTATTTTTTTGCAGTATAGAATTATGCGATAATGAAAACTTGACTGCCCTACTCGAACCCCTGACATTCAATTCGATTAATTCTATGGATTTGACTTTATTCCCCATCAAAATCTTCACAGCTTGGACGGCCTGTTGGACATTAACGGGTATCACCTTCTTGAATCTATTACCAACTCTTTTTACCAAAATGGTGTCCTTTTCAGTAAACCCTTCGCCAAAATCAAAAATTATTTTAACGAATTCATCTTCATCTATCTGATTTATATTTTGCTTTGACAGAACTCGATTATGCTTTTCTAAAAAGTCATTTTTCACATCAAATGATAAAATATTTTCAGTGGTCAGTTGACATATATCTTTATATAACTCATTTAAAAAGTAAAAATCGCCAACCAACTCTTGAATGTCATTTTGATGAACAAAATCACTATTAAGAGATTCTAATTTTAGATTAACTCCCCATTTTTTAAAATAATCATCAAAATACTCCTTAATTAAGCCAGGAGTATTCATAAGCTGGTTAAAATCAATTACTAAAAAATCCTCCCCTCTCAAGTGTTGCACCATTGAAATCCAATATGACGAACAAAGCAGATATGATTTCTCTTTCTTAAAATAGTTCCTGCTATTTAAAGATCCTGCAATATCTCTGGGATGACGAACAACAACTATGTACTTACATTCAATAGAAAGGCGATCAAATACCTCTATCCAAAAAGGCAAAAGGATAGTTATTCTGGGATCTTTGATAAATAGTGTTTTCTTTAAAGAAAATTCAGACAACACTATACTGATCGCCTTATCATAATAAGAATTCAGCTGTCCCAAGTCTGATGTAACATGATACCAGCTATCCCATGATTTTTGATAATACTCGATCAGCTCATCATTAAATGATACGATTTTCTCATTTTCATAAAATCCATTTGGGTTATCATATGATTCTTTTAACAAGCATTTACCAAAGTCTAATTGATCGCTATAGATACATTTAGCTACGGCAGAGGTGCCACTGCGATGCATACCTAAGGTTATGATAGCTTTCTGTTTCATTTTTGATCTAAAATCATCTATTTAATATCTCAGCATATTCTGACGACCCAATCCAATTTACCACATCATCGTAGTTGACAATCAACGAAGGGTAATTGCTTATAATTTTTTTTGTAGGAGTCACAACTTGACCTTCCTCAACATGCAGAAACTCAAAAATACTTTTTATTGTCTCGTTAGTGTTATCAACTAAATCGTCATAATAGATTTCAATCTTTTTGTGATTTAAAAATTCCTTCTTGATTTTAACTTCCCTATTAGAAAGGTCATCAAAATATCTAAAGAGACTTCGCTTATTAAGAGTTATCGGCTCTAAATTATTCTTCACAGTTTCATGGAGCACGGTTTTCGTTTTCTTTCGCCTGACCATCTCATGGGATAAATATTGAGCTAACCAATCTTTACGTTTCAAATGGATTACACGTATTTCATCATTTGTCTTCAGGCTCTCTGATATATCTTGAAAAGCAGATAAAAAGAATTCGTCTGTTTTAAATTTAAATCCAACTGCTTTTATACCTGCATCGACTGATATCAACAAATGGTTTTGGATAAAGTCATCAATCTGGTGTGTGTTAAATGCATGATAAAATTGGTCTTGATATTGTGGTGATAAGCAATATCGTCTTCGATCACTTAACAAGGCCCTACATCTACTTTTACCTAAAAACACCTCTCCATGACATATTATAGAAGGGTGACTATCCAACAAATGTCGAAGCATTGTACTACCTGTTCG
>JAHDDE010000068.1:0-8527 GCA_020629515.1 Saprospiraceae bacterium
ATTCGAACCCCCGACCCGCTGATTACAAATCAGCTGCTCTGGCCAACTGAGCTATGCTGGCTTTTTAATCTTTTAGACGCTTAAAAAGCTGCTTTGAATTGTCATAAAAAACAAACTTTTCAGAGCTTTCCTGAAAAGTGACTGCAAAAATAGAACTTTTAATGCAATTAGTAAACGTCCAAATAAAAAAAAATTAAATATTTTAATTGGACTTCGGATGCGCCCCTTTATACACCGATTTTAATCGATCAATACTATTGTGCATATATATTTCTGTGGCTGAGAGATTAGCATGTCCTAAAATCTCTTTGATACTATTTAACTCAGCTCCTTTATTAGCCATATGAGTGGCAAAACTATGTCGCAATACGTGTGGACTCTTGTGTGGAGAGGTTGAGAATTTACTCAACTCATTTTTTACAATGTTGTAGACTAATTTCGGATACAGCCTTTTTCCTTTATCACTGACCAATAGATAATCTGAACTATATTCCATTTGGCGTATTTCCAAATACTCTCGAATTTGTAAAACAAGCTTTTCGCCTATCGGGATTATTCGTTCCTTATTCCCTTTACCTAATACCTTAATCTGACCCTTGATAAGATCTAAATCTTTTAGCTTAATACCTATTAATTCGGATCTCCTCATACCAGTCGAGTAAAGCAAATCTATAACAAGGTGGTTGCGGACTGATTTAAATTCATTTTCTTCTGGTTTACTCGCAAATAGCGTATCCAATGCATCCTCTCGGATAACCTTCGGTAGTCTTTTCGGAATTTTAGGAGCAATTACTTTAGACATAGGATTTAATCTTACTATATCTAATTTTTTCAAATATTTGAAATAGCTCTTTAACGTAGATATCTTTCTATTAATTGACTTGGCATTATAACTGTCTTGCATCAGGTAAACCATCCAAGATCGAACATGTGTGTGTCGCACCATGGACTCTTCAGCAATAGAAAAATTTGAAAGAAGAAAAGTATTAAACTGCAGCAGATCGTTGATATATGATGTTACAGTATGTGTCGAGTATCTCTTTTCAAATTGTATATACTTACGAAATTTTTCTATCTCCTTCATATTGCAAATTACTATAATATAATAGCAATTATTGTTCCTGATTTTTAATCTCGAACATAGACAGTTCTTCATTATTTTTAAGGACAAGCAAAAATTGTTTTTCTCCGATCCTAATATGTTCTAATTTCTTGTTATTACCGCTTGAATAAAAACAATAATCTGGGCAAGGCCCATAGCTATAGTCGTGACTTCCTGATGATATCAAGACAGATCCTGTACCTCCATCTAATCTGGGAGTTTCTACCTCTGTATTATAAATTGAACCTGCTAAGATTATATCATCTATCTTATCTCCATTCAAATCCATGGATAATGCATCCAAAATAGGAGCATGATTAGCCTCGGCAGGAAGCTCAAGCCATTCATATCTGCCCCGAGTAGTCTGTTTTAAGAAACAAGACCTAAAAACATTAACGCTTTTATCATAGGCTGCATTAATATTTTCATCACCGTATATATCTATTAAAGAGGAGGTAGCAAAATCAGAATACTTAGGAAACTTGTCAGATATAAACGGCATCTGCTGAGATGAGCATTCTTTACCTCTCACAGGCACTTCTTTATTCTTGTACTGATTGCTTAATACTATATCCAAGGATCCAGATTGGTCAAAATCATGGGCATAAATCTTAAACGGCTTCTTAGGGGATGCCTTGTGTTTAATGTTTGTGCCCACATTACCTACCAATAAATCTTCCAATCCATCATGATCTATATCTACAGGGGTAACAGAAAACCACCATCCAACAGAATCACGAAATGACTCATTGCTTAGATCTGAAACGAAAGACCCCTGCTCGTTCTTGTAAAACCTGATGCCCGACCACTCTCCAGTCACTACTACATCTGGATAATCATCATTATTCAGATTTACAATTTCGATATCGTTGATTATATCGCTGGACAAATCAGCGAAGCGTTCTTCGGTCACATTTTCTAATATCCCATTATTATTCTGGAGCAAGAAGGAAGGAGCAGCGATAGGGTAAGATTGTGGCCGTATCCTATTACCAACCAATAAATCCAAATCACCATCATTATCAAAGTCTAAACTTTTCACCACTCCACCTGATACATAAGATTCTACCCCTAAATCAAAAGAAGCTTTTTCAAAAGAGCCTAATCCATCATTGATATAAAGACGATCTCTATAATTTTCATTTTTCTCTGGCCATTCATTACCCCCACTTACCACATACAAATCCAAATCGTCATCCCCATCCAAATCAAAAAACACAGAGGATATATCTTCATATTTACCATCATTGTCAAAAGCGGAAACTTTCTGTTTAATAAATTTCTTTCCATCTGACAGATATAGAGTCGCTGCCTGACCTGAAGCACCACCTATGAATAGGTCAATGTGCCCATCTCCATTGACATCCGCTTGGGATATACAAGGCCCTAAAGTTGATTGTTTTTGAGGTAGTAATATTTCTGTTTCAAAATCATTAAAACTATTTTCTCTATGTACATAGTCCAATCCCAGTGCAATAGGAGAATATGGATTGAATTTTCTCGAATTCTGAGGAGCAGATTTTTGTGTAGCGATGTTTTTATCAGCCTCAATTGTCTGATTAGCCGCCGTATTTTTGTAAATGGAGTGTGTCCCATCCTTCCAGTCTATTATTAACTCATCAATCACCTTGACATCTCCTAATCCAAATAATACATCTGAGTCGATAGATGATCGATACCCTCTGACCTTTCTGATTTCTTTAGATTGTATCCCATTTGAGCTTTTTATAGACACATCAACAAATTCATTATGTTGATCTGGTAATTGAACGATAATATAATTTGACGACTCACTTGCATTGTTTTCATAAAGCAGTGCCTCTTGATCAATATTATTGATGACTAAATCAAGATCACCATCATTATCTAAATCGGCCAAAGCTGCCCCATTTGAATAAGTTGGTTCGCTCAATCCAATTTCACTGGCTATATTCTCAAAACTCAACCCACCATTATTGTGAAATAAAATGTTAGGCAGCGATTCTGTCGGCATCTCATCATAAAGTTCTTGCTTAATATTCAATGGCACCTTGCCATTAAACTTTCTTTTGGCCGCTACCACTTCATTCTTAAAATCATTGTCTAAAGCATACTTTCTATAGCCATTACTCACAAAAATATCTTTATACCCATCTAAATCGACATCCTCTATCAATGCCGACCAACTCCAATCCGTCTTGGCTACACCAGCGCTGTGCGCAATATTCTTAAACCTCCCTTCTCCATTGTTAAGCTGCAGAGAATTGAACATATACTGATGTAAAAATCCAAATTTGTCAGTCAATAGATCGAAGGATTCAACATCCATTGACGCCATTAGAGTCTTACTCCTAACATGGTCTTGAGACGCCATATCCAAAACATAAATATCTTGATGTCCATCATTATTAACATCTGCTATATCTACACCCATACCAAAGAAGGACGTTTGGGTTAAGTGCGTTTTACTTCTGTCTCTAAAAGTTCCATTCTTACGATTGATATAGACATTATCCGGCAGATAATAATCATTAGCTACATATATATCTAAATAATCATCATCATTGATATCAGCTATGGCTAATCCAAGACCATAAGTAGGCTTTGTGATCCCCGCATCTTCAGAGATATCGACATAAGTTCCATTTTTATTCTCATATAGGTGAGAAAAGCTAACATAATTTGCAGCCGTCTGTTCGAGTATATTTCTTTGAAAGCTAATTGGATCATAGCCGTACAACAAACTCTCATTCATCACAAAACAGTCTAAATCTCCATCCTTATCAAAATCAAAAAAAGCAGATTGGGTACTAATCCCTTGATCGGCTAATCCATATTCTGCTGCCCTTTCTGTAAAAGTTAAATCACCATTATTGACAAAAAGTAAATTGTTCCTTTTGTCTCGTTCATGAGGCCCACCCTGAGAGATATATAGATCCTGCAATCCATCGTTATTAATATCCACAGTGGTTATACCATTAGACCAATGTTTGTTAACATTAATCCCTGATTGACTCGTTATGTCCTTAAACTTAAGGCCACCTTCATTCAGATATATTTTGTTTTCGCTCTGATTAGCAGTAAAAATTACATCTAAGAGATCGTCATTGTTAATATCGACTATGGCTACCCCGCCTCCATTGTAGAAATAATCAAAATCAAAAAGATTCTCATTAGTAGATACATCCTCTTTAAGCACGTTAACAAAGTCAATTCCAGAATGGCCTGAAGAAACTTTTTTGAATCCAAAAGAACTCTTTTTACTAGTAGATGACTCGTTATTACAGGCAATTATGACAACAATTAAACTTAAAACCAGTAGAGCGAACCTTTGCATATTGCGACAAAATTATATGAAGTAATTTAAGAATTCAGGTTAAAATTAGTTGTAAGTATTTGGTTTTCAAGATTAAGCACTTTTTTAGATTCATAGCTCCAGCTATGAGATTATAAACGACTGTAATATTTGGAAATCAAAAATTTGTAAATAAATGATCATTGTATGCTTAAACTACTTCTATGCAAATATCAATGATTTTTGCTGAAACTGATTTGAAAGAATTTTCCAGAACTGAGAAATCCTTTTATCCAATATTGTCCAGTGGAGAGTTGGGATATGTCTACGGTACTTATTTTATTTGGATCGCTTTTTATTTCTGTTACCATTTGTCCTAAAACATTATAAATTTCTAATCGAATAACTTCCTCTGATATTTGTGAAGACCTATTAAGATTAAGATAATCCTTTGCTGGATTAGGAAAGACACTTATGTCTATTTCATCTGTTACATCTGATGTATTTACAGTGGTAGTGGCACAACCTGTGTTAATCGTTGCCAATGAATTATACGTTCTATTTTCTGGATCTTGACAACCTAATACTTGATAACTATTTTGGCCTTCTACTATCAATAATCTTTGATCAATTGGAGGGTTCCTTACTATATCTATAGTACCACTGGGCCATCTAACCTCAATAGAATCTATAAATTGTCGATTTGATAATCCAAAATGAGTGATAGTACTATTCTGAGAAGCATGAACTCCACCTGAATAAACATATCTCAACTGCTTAGAAGATCCAGAAAATAGATAAATCGACGATCCATAGCCTTCTATATTACTTTCGCTTCCTTGAAGCTTGATTTGACTAAAATGACCACTTCGGAGATCATTTTTATACAACTGATAATTGAGCTCAGGCAAAATAGCTGCCCCTCCAGGCCGAGTAGTAGCGATTACGACATCTTGAAATCCATCATTATTAAAATCACCCACAGAAGCACCTCGATTGACATAATCATAATCCAATCCAGACGACTCCGACTTATCAAGAAATCCTTGATGTGTTCTTTGATATAATTTATTGTTATCTCGCCTTGAATTTTCTAAAAAAGATGCCACCGGTATATGGCCATTGACCACATATAGATCCAGCAATTCATCATTATTAAAATCCCAAAAGAAATTGGACCAACTGGTACTGAACAAATCATTGTCTATATCAAATGTATTATCTACACCTAACTCAGTGGAGATATCCTTATAAACTACTCCACCTTTCTCCATGAGATAATTGTGACCGATATTAGATAGGTAAAGGTCTAAGTCTAAGTCGTTATCGATATCACCTACCCCAACGCCCATACCATATAGACCAATATCTAATCCTAACTCCTGTGCGATATCTTTAAATCGATTAGAATCTTGGTCATATATCAGAAACTCATTTGGCTTAACCCATTCTCCAAAATCATGCACTACATAAAGAGCAAAAGGATCTCCTTTATGAGGTAATGTGGTTGCGGCTAATGTACACCCATCTCCATTCAATCCTAATTGCTCACTGACTTCTGTAAATTCCATATTTCCGTCATTGCGGTATAAAAAATTTTTAAAACAGTCATGATTATATCCTATGATATCATTATTCCCATCTCTTTCATACCGATCTTCTCTGACATAGTTCATCACATATATATCCAACCACCCATCATGATTATAGTCTAAAAAGGTGGCTCCCATAGTTTGGGCAGGGTGACTTATGCCAGCGGGAATTGATACGTTGAGAAATGTATTGTCACCTATGTTGAGCAATAAAATATTAGGTTCATCAGCATTGAGTGTCCCAAAAAACAAATCTGTCAATCCATCTCGATTGAGATCGGCAGCAGCGCACGAACTTGTTTGTACATTCTTACCCCGATTATGTGCCATATTATTAGAATAATCAGAAAAAGTCCCGTCTGTATTGTTAATATATAAGGCGTCGTCTTCATTACCGCCAGTCATCAAAATATCCTCCCAACCATCGTTATTGGCATCAAAAAAAAGCACTCCTCCTCCCAAAGTATTTGTGGAGTGGTGTGAGTGATCCAAGTCAGCATCTATTGTCCTATTAACAAACTGAGCCTGGACGGTGTAGACGAATAACGTCAATATCACAATGATATAATTCCTATTAATCATTTAGATATAATAAGTTTTTCTTGAAAAATAGGGATATTTTTTTCGCCCTCTAATTTAACCCAATATACTCCTGCAGACAATCCTTCTATATCATATATCTGCCTTTCATTATACTCGAATGTCTTCAACAAAACACCCTCTATAGTATAGAGTTTTACATTTATGACAGGGTAATCTAAATGTTCGTTCTTCAGCATTATTTCTATTTGACTGCTGGCAGGATTTGGGTACAACTTTACGATTGACTGACTAATCTCACTATTAATATTCGTAGTCTTATCACGACATCCAAAATTGATTGTGGCTAATGGATTATAATTTTTCGATGTACTGTCAGTACAACCTAGCACATCAAATCGTTTGGTGTTTTCGACAACTCTGATAAACTGATTAATAGGTATATCAGCAATTACTTCATTGATACCTGACGGCCAAGTAATACTTATACTATCAATTGATTCATGCTCTCCTAAACCAAAATGCAGGTACTGGCTGCTTTGCGAAGCGTGGGTCCCTGATGAATAGACCAGTTGCATATAACTATTGTCTCCAACAAAACATACAACTTTTGCCCCGTAAGCATTTCTATTACTCATGCTTCCTTCCAAATCTACACGGAGATAATTTCCCTGAAGATTAAGATTAGCATAAAATTGAGATTTCTGTAGATTATCATCAGTTGGCTCTCCAGCTACTACTGTAGAAACTACTAAATCCAAATCTCCGTCTAAATCAAAGTCCCCACTAATCACCCCTCTATTGACTCCTAAAAAATCTACTCCTTGAGCCTCACTAAAGTCTCTAAAGCCCCCACCTATGTTTTTATATAATTTATTGGGGTCCAAAAAAAAGGTTGGAATAAATCTCGAAGAGGGAATATAACCATTTGCAACATACAAGTCCTGATATGAATCATTGTTATAGTCTAAAAAAATCGCTCCCCATCCTGTTGCTAAAAGACTATCTTCAATCACATATTGATTGGACACTCCCCACTCTTTGGCCCGGTCAGAATATATCTTTTGATCATTAATCAGAAGAGCATTCGAGCCGATATTGGTGATATATAAATCAAAGTCCAAATCATTATCTATATCTCCAATGGCTATACCCATACCGTACAAAGCTATATCTAATCCAAAAGCAGCCGCCTGATCACACAAAGAATCACTGTCATTAGTCACTAAAAACAATTCATTCTCTTGGACCCATTCTCCGTAATCATTAGCCACATATATACCTGTCGTATCCAAAAAATCAGCTCCTGTAACTGCAAGTCCACAACCGATGCCAGCTACATCAAGCGAAGCTGACATTTCTGTAAATGTCATATCGCCATTATTGATATATAAATAATTAGGAAAACAAATATGATCAAAACCAACTACCGCATCTGTAGAATCCCTAATAAATACGACTTCTTCTACGTAATTAATCACATATATATCAAGAAATCCATCATCATTCACATCCATTAGTGCCGCCCCTGTACTTGGCCCTTTTTCAATAATTCCGGCTGCATTGCTGATATCAATGAAAAAACCTTCCTTGCTATTGCGAAGCAAATAATTAGCTGATCCATCAGATAAAGTAGTAATAAAAAGGTCATCCCAACCATCATTATCAAAATCCCCTACTACTACGCCACTATTTTGTGTACCTGATCTAATATATGGTGCAATATACTCAGCGCTTACATCTTGTAAGTTTTTGCCTTGATCATTGAGATATAATATATCATTGAGTGAACCTCCAGTCATATATAAATCCTCCCAACCATCATTGTTCACATCAATAAATGCAATACCTCCACCTATCAGCGTTGGTGATAGATGGTGATGTACCATATTTACACGTTCAGTGATATTCTCAAACTGACTAAAAATGGTAGTGGCCAGTAAATTCAAAAAAATAAGATGAGTAAGTCGATCCATGAATGATCACTCTATTATTGACAAAACATAAATACCCACATTC
>JAHDDE010000068.1:8627-14576 GCA_020629515.1 Saprospiraceae bacterium
CTCCTGTGTGATCACATAAGTCTATAAACTAAAAAAGGGCCTCCAAAAAATGGAGACCCATATATCTATTAATAATACTTACTGTCGAGTTATTTGAAAATCCATTTCGACCGTCTTTTGTCCATGACAATTTTCTAAATCTAAATACAATACATAATTCCCACTTGGCAAAGGTAAACCAATTTGATTAACAGTAGGAAATGAGATATGTTTATTAGGATTATCAAATACTCGTTTACTTGATCTTGCTGGACTGAGCCCTAGTTGCACAACTTCAGTGGTAACACGATCAGCATTAAAATGATTTGTTCCATTTCCGTATAGTGATGTAATATAAACAATCTCAGAAGTTGGATTTAAAATGGAAAACTTATTCCTTGGCCACCCATCATTATCATAACCCGGACAAGTCTGTTTGTTAATTATAACCTGATCACTACTACAATCTGTTTCTGGTATTGGAGTATTAGAAGAACACCCTGAAATCGTAAATCTACTATATACTTGACCATCTCTTCTAATAGTATAGGTTCCGTTACTCCTATAATTATGTCTTATTCCGTTTAAGGTAGTTTTTACAGTCCCATCTCCCATATCCCATCTGTGACTATTAAAGCAAGCGATGGATACGGTACAATTAAAAATTTGGAGTGTGGACGGACATTGATATAGCCTAGGAGTAGTACAATCTTGTCCATTCAGCATCAAACTTGTTAAGAATAAAAATAAATAAATAAACACCTCATAATGTATTTTTTTTAAAGATTAACAATACCCCAATATAAAATAATAAAGGGGGAATCTTTTTAAAACTCCCCCTTTTACAGATATTTTAGTAAAACTAAACCTTAGTTAATTGAATAGTCTTAGGAGCTGGTGGAACACTACAACCGCCATCTGAATCAAACTCTACAAGATTTAAGATGATCACACTATCATCAGTAATATCTTGAGGAGAAGGAGTACCATAATCTGGTAAATGAGCACCTACTACAGTGATAGATCCACCACCACAGCCTACTCCAGAATCCAATCCTTGGAATTCTACCACTTCACATATGAAGTCAATTCTTACGCCTTCAACAGCGAAAGGACCGAAAGCTGGAAGATAGTTCATCGTCATCTGTCTCAATGTAGATGATCCCGGCACTGTACTTAATGTAATAGTCTCTTCAACAAATGGAAGACCGAATCCTGCACTTGCATCACCTACGTGAGTCAATGCATATGATCCTGTAAACATCGCATCTGGTAAAGGACATGTTACATTACCGTTAAAATCAAAGTATCCTTGGAATGCAGATCCTCTAATCGTACCTGATGAGTTAACTGATGTATACTCAGCACCATCTTGTTGTCTAACTCTACCAAAGAAAGAAAATCTATCTCCCGCAGAAAGATCATCAATTGATAATCCAAAAGCCGCTGCGACTTCTGTCAAAGGAATCTGAACATCAACTCCAGGATTACCCTTAGATGATGTAGTAAAGCTTCCAGAATCAAAAATTTTGTATTCAATTCTTGCTTTTGAATTGTCTCCGTTATCAGGAGTATTATCGAAGAACTGTGCATCGATAACATATTGTGACACTAATCCACCATCCTCTAAGTCAACAAAGTCAACTGAGTAGTCTAATGCAGAAGTAGTAGGATTAGCCAAATCGAACTCACCAGTTCTTAATTCAATTAATCTTACATAAGCTCCAATGGTTGCTTTTTCAAATGTTAATACCGGTCCTAATGAATCATCAGCACATGAAACGAACATAAGAATAGCCAATGAAGCAACTATATAACTTTTAATATTTTTCATCTATTATTCTTTTTTAGATTAATCAATGAATCCTGCTGCATTAGTATCCCAGAATACCTGAGTATCTGTATTCTTCTGCGTAGCATTTGAATTCAAGTTAACATGAACTGCAGGATATAAGTGACTTCTTACAAAACTTGAAGAAGTAGCAGCCTGTGGATCAATAAGTGGTGGCATATTCGACGGCAAACCTGTTCTTCTGTACAGGTTGTATGCGTCAAGACCATTACCCCAAAGTGCTATGTAGTACTCTGTAGCGATGATATCTAGCTGACCTGTTGCATCTGCAGCATCAAAATTACCCATTACCTCTGCTACATAAGCTTCGATGTCATCAGATGTAACACCGTAGTTTTGTGCAGCTGTGATAGGCTCCATTGTAACAGGATCAGTTCCTACCACTCTACCAGTCACACTAGCAGGTACTAAGTCCATGAATGATAAAACTTTATCAATCGACTTTCTAACTCCACTCTCTAATAATGCTCTAGCATCCTCTCCAGAGTTAGCGGCGATTGCAGCCTCTGCTCTCATGAAATCCACGAAAGAAGAAAGTAGTATCGGCTGTATGCCAGCTCCTAATGCACCGTCTACACCATCATTTTGAGTAAAATCAAAAGAGTTGTCATCCCAAAGACCACCTGCAGGATATAAACCATAAACAGTTCTGATAGGGCCATCTGGTGGAATACCTTGTCCATTACCATGGTCTCTACCGAAATAACCATCTTCAGATGCAATACAGAAAGGTAAATTAGGATCTACCGCTAAGTAATGGTCAAATTGACCTGGAGGAATCAAGTCAAATGGAGTCTGTGTCAATACACAATCCCAAATATTAGGATCCTCATTAGTCAAGTTGCCATCTTGTCTGTAGAAGTATAATCTCAATCTCGGATCCTCCACTGATTTACTTCCGTCTAACAGCCACATATAATAGTTACTCATATATTGGCCGTCATTTGCCTCATAAGAGTCGTTATAAAATGGATGACGAGAATTTGGATTATCCCTCGAGTTACCGTATTGAAATTGCCAGTCATCCGATGCAGAACTGATGAAATTGCCTCCATTAACCACGGCACTTATAGCACCGCCATCTTTAGTGTTGAGGGCTAATTTAATCTTTAGAGTGTTCGCTAATTTAATCCACCCTTGCTCAGATCCTTCTTCTCCTCCGTAGAATATATCAAGGTCAGGAACGGCCGTTGTTGGCGTGGCAGTTGATAATTCCGCTATGGCCTCATCCAAAAGAGCGTTGGCCGCAGCATATACACTTGCACCATCATCAACCTTCGGTGCTATAATATCCACACCCGCTCCAAATTCACTGAAAGGTACATTCCCAAACATATCTACCAATAATAATAAAGTGTAGGCTTTCATTACTTTTGCCGATCCACTGTGAATTACAAGTCCTCCAGCTGATGCTTGAGCAATCACAGCATCTAAATCTGGAATTAAATTAGCATAGGCATTTCTCCAGATACCATCAAATGTAGTTGGTGCATAGGCTTCATTATAAAAGAAACTTGTCATAGCCCTCATGCGAGAAGCTGTTCCGGCAGGATACCATGTGTTGCTGAATACATTTTCCATAGATAGCTGTACTTGATTGTATAAGAAATCAAGTTCTGCGTTATCTGGTGTAACCGCATTAGGGTTGGTATTTATATCTAAGTCAAACACATCGTTACAACTTGATGAAAATAACGCCACGAACGCGATAATTAATATATATATATGTTTCATATCTATTTCTAATTTTTAGGTTTAGAATGTTAGGTTAAGGGAAACACCATATTTCTTAGCTGTAGGTCCAGTTAAGAAGTCAAATCCTTGTCCATTACCTACACCCAAACTCAATACTTCTGGGTCAAAGTTGACACCTTCTGGGAAGTTTGGAGATTTAAACCATAAGTTCTCCCCAAAAACTCTAAATGATAGATCTCCAAATGGAGTACCTTCTAACAAAGATGTCGGAACTGCATAAGACAATGATACTTCTCTTAGTCTAATGTTAGTACCATCAAATACTGATCCCTCTGATGCTCCAAAAAATCCTGAGAAGAAAGCGTCACCCGCATATACCTGTATATTGTTAGGTGTTGCGCCATCAGATGCTAATACACCTGGCAATACAACTGGCAAGAATCTGTTAAAGTCCGTATCTATCGTGTTACCTCTCGCAAGCATTGTAGCTGTGGTAGTAGAATAGATATCACCACCATCTCTATAGTCAAATTGTACATTTAAAGCCAAATTGTTCCATGAGAAAGTATTAATTAATGTGGCAGTGTAGTTAATATTAGGATCTCCGATGACCTCAATTCCTTGAGTTTCTATGTACTCCCCTAATGAATTTACTAAAAAGTCTCCATTATCATTTTTCTCATACGCAGATCCCTGTATTACACCATAAGGCTGACCTGGTATAGCGAAGTTACCTAAGTTAGTAAATCCACCACCAGTAACTAATACCTGATCTACACCTGGAGCAATGGCATCCACAGTATTTCTATTACGCGTATAGTTGATAGTTGCATCCCAGTTAAACTTACCTCTGAAAGGAGTTAAAGTTAATCCTAACTCGATCCCTCTATTAGTCAAAGAAGCTGCATTAACAGTTGTGGTGGTAAAGCCAGTAGCAGGATCTAAACTCAAAGGAATAATTAAATCATCTGATCCTTTATCATACAATGATAAATCTACCCCAACCCTATTATCTAAGAATTTCGCCTCAATACCGAATTCAATTTCTGTGATTTTCTCAGCTTGTAATGCAGGATTACCCAACTGATTTGAGATACTATTAGTATTCACTACTCCACCACTATTAGTGATGAAAGACCTTGTGTTAGTACTCAACACATTCTGAGTTTGATAAGGATCTGGGTAACCAGCTGAAGTACCATATCCTAATCTCACTTTTAAGTAGTTCACTGTACTTCCTCCAAAATCGAATGCTTCTGATGGTATAAACGACACACTTGCCGATGGATAGAATACCGATCTATTGTCTGGCTCTAAAGTAGAAGTCCAGTCATTACGTGCTTGGATTCCAACATAAAAGAAATTCTTATAACCGAAAGTCGCTGTAGCATATGCTCCGATATTATTTTCTAAAGTAGAAAATGATGCGGTACTACTCTCAATAAAGTTTTGATGAGTAAACAAATCAAAAACAAACTGTTGAGTACTTCTGTCTATTAAGAAATTATTCTTTTCTCTTCTAAAGTTCATACCTACGATACCCTCGACAGATATATCTTCTGTCACTTGGAAATTGTACAGTAAATTAGCTACTTGATCTGTGATCGCATTTCTCCTCTGAGATTGAGTGAACAATCCGTCAGGGATACCCGCACCACCTTTGTTAGCTTTATAGGTATTATCTTGATCATACTGATCCACACCGATTCTGTAACTCAAACTTAAATTATCTGTAAGATCATATCCTAATGATATATTACCTGTAAATCTATTTATAGACTCCTCTTGTGTAATATTATTCAATGTCCAATATGGATTTGTAATAGGAGAACCTCTTCTGTAATAAACGTTTGAACCGTCGATTGGAGATTCATAAGGTAGATTATTCAAATCAATTGATCTCGGAGTATATAGTACGTCTGAGAACAAACTAGCAGCACCAGCAAATTGCGGTCCTGAACCTCCACCTGTTGCAGCTGGAGGAGTCTTTCTACCAGAGGTAATGTAATTGAATGAACCTCTCACATTCAACCCATTATCTAATTGTGAAGAAGCACCTAAACTTAGATTATGTTTTTTGTAAGTGTTACTTCCACTTCCATCTTCTAATTTTGGCGTAAAACCACCATCATCCAAATAAGAGTAATTAGCAGCTATTGAAGAGCTTCCATAATTCTTTTGAATTCCTACTGAAGTATTATACGTAGCTCCTCTACCAAAGAAATTTTCTACACTTTCATAAGCTCTATACTGATATCTCTGCCCGATGAACTCAGGATAATCATCATTATATTGCTCTTGATCGTATGGGTGAGCGATAGTACCATCTTCTGCTATACCATTAGAACCTCTCACGTCGAATGAAGGACCCCAGTTAGAGAAGAACCATCCAAAGTTTCCAGAGAAACCATTACCATAAGTAT
>JAHDDE010000069.1:0-2455 GCA_020629515.1 Saprospiraceae bacterium
CTCCATGACAATTTTCGATCTGATGGATGACACGATCATATTTGTCTGGATAATTTTTCTTCAACCAATCTTTGAATATATCACCTACGGAACCATTAAGTCGAACTAAAGTATGATTGAATCGGATTGCTCCTGCTTCTGAGCCCAATCTTGCTATTTCGAATAGTTCCATATCATTGATACTAGGTATAATAGGGGCAAACATGACACTCACTGGCACATTCATTTCAGATAGTTTCTGTACCACGGCGATTCTCTTTTGACCAGAGGAAGCCCTCGGTTCTAATCTCCTCCAGACCTCTTGATTGAGTGTTGTTATTGACACAGCCACATGTACGAGTTGCTCGGATGCCATTTTAGATAATAGTTCTTTATCCCTTAAGATTAGAGCGCTCTTTGTGATGATACCTACTGGATGTCGATATTTCCATAATATTTCGAGTATTTGCTTAGTCAACTTATATGTTCTTTCTGCTGGTTGGTAACAATCTGTATTACCTGATAGCATGATCGGTGCTACCTTCCAAGATTTGCTCTTTAATTTTTTCTCTAATAGCTCTGGTGCGGACTCTTTAACTAATATTTTTTGCTCAAACTCTATACCCGCACTATAACCCCAATAGGTATGCGTATTGCGGGCATAGCAATAGACACAGCCATGCTCGCAGCCTTGATATGGGTTTAAGGAGTATCCAAATGGTATATCTGGACTATCTACTTTATTGATGACAGTCTTAGGATATACTGTGATATGGTTAGTCCTCTTCTGTGCCTTAATGTCTTCATCATCATTCCATTGTAGACCATGATGACTGTAGTGATTACTATCAAATGGATTGGGGGTGTTAATCTGTGCTCCTCGACCAGTGATATAGGGTTCTTCCATAAATTATGTTGCTTTTAGGGTTTTTCTTCGGCGACTGCTGAATGATCTACCATTGATTTGATAACTCTTCTCATTAAATCTCGGATCGGTGATGTAAGAAAGCTTCTCCATCTTAGTAACTTCTATACTATAGAATCCAAATTCTTCGACCACCTTACCAGTAATGTTATAAATCCCTCGACCTCTGAATGGATAATCCCGAGCTACATTTGGGAAATGAGTCGTATCAATAAAATGTCCTGCTCGATCGATAAACGTGCCAAAATTCATACGCTTACCATTCTTGGTGCCCGTATCCTTGACAGTGATAAGATAACCAATGATGGAGATAACTCGATTACAATATTGAGGCATATCCGCAGCGACGAGTTGTATGTTGGGTTCAGCATCATCGATGAGTTCAAAAGGGCTACAAAGTGGAAACCCTAATAACTCTATCTGATCAAATGCTTCTTCGTACTCTTCTAACTCTAATGATGGGAGTCGATACTCTTTCGGCTGAGGTCTGAATAGTTTAGTCTGCTCGACATGAGGCTTCTTCGCTTTATTAAGCAGCTGGTGTGCCTTCCATAGTAATTCCTTTTTCTTTTTACCTGTAAACCTAAAAGCATTAACTCTGATCAAAGTAGTGAGCTGCTCTAAGCCAATATGCGTACGCTCCACGAAATCCACCAAGTCTGCAAAAGCTCCAGACAACTCTCGTTTATAGACCATTCGCTGAACAAAATCAGACTCTATCCCATGAACGAATCCCAGGCCGATAAAAATTTCTTTACCCCTGATATGACAGATATATCCACTTCGATTGACACATGGAGGATGGATAATAGCCCCTCTCATACGAGCCTCATGAATATATAGCTCCGCACGATAGAATCCGCCTCCATTATTGATAGTAGCCACCATATACTCCAATGGATAGTGAGCCTTGAGAAAAAGGCTCTGATAACTCTCTACAGCATATGATGCAGAATGCCCCTTGGCAAATGCATAGCCTGCAAAACTCTCGATCTGTCGCCATACTTCACTAGCTAACTTGATATCATAACCTTTCGCTTGACAGTTGCTAAAAAACTTATCACGTACTCTATCAAACTCCGCTCGAGAACGATACTTGCCAGACATCCCTCTCCTGAGCACATCTGCCTCTCCCAGCGTCAAACCAGCGAAATAGTGGGCTACCTTGATTACATCCTCTTGATAGACCATGATGCCATAAGTATCAGGCATTATATCCCACAGGACAGGATGAGCTTCTTTTCTTTTTTCTGGCTGCCGCTCACGTAGTATATACTCTCGCATCATCCCCGATTGTGCCACTCCAGGTCGTATGATCGAACTCGCAGCTACCAGCCCCAGATAATGGTCTACTCGCAGCTTCTTGAGTAGCATACGCATAGCTGGAGACTCCACATAAAAGCAGCCTATAGCCTGACCGTCACGCAATAAAGCCTTAACCTTATCATCCTGCTTGAATCGCTTGAGGTCATGGATATCAATTGCATCATGATTAGGGTTGTTCTCACGGACCAGTCGTAATCCATCCTTGATCTTGGCAAGACCTCGTTG
>JAHDDE010000069.1:2555-4437 GCA_020629515.1 Saprospiraceae bacterium
ATACTATTAGCTCCACTTCCTCTTCCTACATAGAAATATCCACGATTGCGCGCATAGGTCGTGATATCCCAGTTAATCAAAAAATAAGAGACAAAACCTTTCTCGATGATGATATCCAATTCCTTCTCTATTCGGCTTATGATCTGATCTGTTGGTTCTGGATATCGGTATCTTAAGTTATCTCTACACAAACGCCTTATCAGCTGTACATCTTTACTCACCGATCCAGTGAAGGTGCGTTGATTCTTGGGTTGGACACTATCGAAGTCAAAACTAATCTTACAACTCTCTAAGAGCTTTTGTGTATTAGATAATAGAATAGGGTGATCCTGATAGGCTGACATCAGTTGATCTATAGATAAAAATAGATCATCTCCCGAAGCATAATCCTGCGGCGTCACTTTAGTATAAATAGTATTGAGATCTATAGCGCGCAATAGCTTATGAAGGCTGTGGTCTGTACGATTTCTAAAGGTGGCTGAAGATAAGATCACCAGCTTTTCTATTGGTACAACACTTCCTAACTTAATCTTATTGAGTTGATCATACCTGATGCCCACATACTCATATTCTTTGAGTGGCCTATCGGGCTGTTTGCCAAAAGGATATACAACATAGCTATGTACAAAATCGGGCGGTATAGTAGGTAGTGGTATATCTTCTTGTGTAAGATGTAAACTTAAAAAAGTATTGAGCTCTTCAAACCCTTGATTATTTTTAGCTATCCCTATATACAATTGCTCAATGCCCCTTCTGAAATCTATACCTATCACTGGATCAATATCATACTTCGATGATAGTCTTACGAAGTCTAAGCATCCCGAAGTATTATTAATATCGGTCAATATAAATCGACTATAGCCCTGATCTGATGCCATCTGTAGCAGCTCCTCAGGTTTGATTAGACCATAGCGCAGGCTATAACAACTATGTGCGTTGAGATACATGATGATTAATTACTGTTTTAGAGATTATCCCTTACTTAAACTATAGGCGTACTTATAATCGGTTAAAATAGTGTCCCCTGATTATCAGGTGGCGGCTTTTTACGTGGCATCTTAGGTTCTGCAGTTTTACGCTGTCGTGCTGGGGTCATACCCATTCCTTCGAGCTTTAACTCTTCAAAGAGTTCATACTCATACTCTTTGTATATTCTATCTCCCATAGGCTCTAAGAGATATGGGTCATTAATTTTTGGACTTTTTATCCTCGGAGATATGGGATAAGCATTCAACTCCTCAGCAGGATAAGGCCTTAACAAGGCTGTTGCCTCTGATAGTGGCAAGTTGGGGTCTAACCACTCTTGCTCATGCTGTTCTGATAGTATCACAGGAGACCGATGATGACCGACTTTTTTGAGTAGATCATTGGCTACGGTGGTGATGATAGTAAATGAATGCAGCACCTCTCCCGTATCCTTGTTGGTCCATGCATCCCATAATCCCGCTAATGCAAACGGACGGCGACGCTCTCTCATATATATAAGATAAGGTTTGTTGAGTCTATCTTTCTTGGATCCCTCTATGAAGGCATCTACGATCACTAAACATCGCTTATACCGTATGGCATGTCTGAATGCTGGCTTATTAATGATACCCATAGCTCCTCGATAGTTGGGGTCATCTTCTTTATTATGATCCCCTTCTGATCTGGCATTAAAAAAATAAGTCGGCTTCTTCGCCCAAAATGGTGTCATACCAAATTGTAGTAACTGTACTACATCAGGAAATTCATTGGTGATCACAGGAGCATAATTACCTATAGACACATTGACATTAGGCGCAAATGCCGTTGGATCAAATAAACCCTCGGGAAGCGGCTTTGTCCTAAAGCGCTTTTCTATTGCTTTTAATTTTGATATGACTACGTAGCGTCCGCACAT
>JAHDDE010000069.1:4537-14552 GCA_020629515.1 Saprospiraceae bacterium
GATCTCGAAAGGCAAAATCTTTGCTCAGCTCAAAAAGCTGATAGAGCTGAACCGTCAGATCTTGTGCTTTCTGCCAGACTAAGATATCTTCAAACCTTTTAATTGTCGCCATATTTTTGAACTTGTTACTTAAAAACTAATTACTCATCACTTTTGAACTTAATACTTCCCAACTTTCTAACTCAACATCACTGATGCCTATGCGCTAATAGCGGCGGCGGCTCTCCTGTGAAAGGATTACTCCTCCCTATCGTCTTAGCATTCATGCCTTCTGCTCGCATCACAGCTCGGTCTCCGAATCGATCTCTTATCCTATCCATCGCCTGATATAAACTGATGATCTCTTCACTATCTTCAAACATATTCATCTGATAATTCCCTCCCACTAATCCACTGAATCGTACACCTACCAGCCGTACCAAGAGCCTACGATTATACAGTTTCTGAAATAGCTCCTTGACACGAGGTATGATGATATGATCGGCCGAGCTATAGGGTATCCTACTCTGTAATGTCTGTGTCTGAAAATCCGAATACCGCAACTTCACAGTGATCACAGATGCCAACTTCTGCCCTCTCCGCAATTGAAAAGCTAAGTTCTCTGCCATAGCCAGTAGAATGGACTTGAGCTTAGCAACATCGATGGTATCCTTGTCAAAAGTTCGTTCTGTCGAGATAGACTTCCGCTCATTATAAGGAATCACTGGACTATTATCTATACCATTAGATTTCTTCCATAGCTTGATTCCATTTTTACCAAATACATTTTCCATCATCTCTATCGGCATCTCCTGTATCGTACCGATCCGTTTCAGTCCAAGATGGCACAGCATCTGATAGGTCTTATCACCTACCATAGGAATCTTGCGCACTGATAGCGGTGCTAAAAATGGCTTTTCGGTACCAGCATTTACATTGAGTTCATTATTAGGCTTAGCTAATCCTGTCGCCACTTTGGAGACTGTCTTATTAATAGACATCCCAAAAGATAGGGGTAGATGTGTTTCTTTTAGTATACGCTGACGCAGCTCACTGGCATATTTTAAGCAGCCAAAATACTTATCCATACCACTGAGGTCGAGATAAAATTCATCTATAGAAGACTTCTCATAGACAGGGACATACTCCTTGATGATCTCCGTCACCATCTGCGAAAACTTAGAGTAAGTACCACTATTACCTCTGATAATCACCGCATCAGGACATAACTGCCGAGCCAGCCGCATAGGCATAGCAGACCGCACCCCAAAAGCTCTAGCCTCATAGCTACAAGATGCCACCACTCCTCGATCACTCGTGCCACCGATTAGGACGGGACGATTCTTGAGACGACTATCGAGGAGTCGCTCGCAAGAGACAAAGAACGTATCTAAGTCTATATGTACTATATTCCTCTGGGTGGTCATATGTTTATTATTCTGCGACTCTGGTACTTTTCTCCTCTGCGTACTCTGCGGCTCTGCGTGATGTATTTTTCTCGCAAAGGCTCATAGTATAAAATCTCTTCGTATACTGATTCAAACAAGCCTGGACCAAGTGATATATGTATCTGGTAGCAACAGTCTACAATAATCTTCGATAGTTCGTTTTCTGTCATTCTCTCTGATTACTACTTTGCGCTCTTTGCGCCTTTGCGAGATTTAAAACTTCTCGCCAAAGCCATTAGTTATCTATTTTTTCATTGCCTCCACGTCGCTCTTTAGCTGTAATACGATCTCTGTCAGTTGCTCAATATCTGATGCCTTCTTATCCTCTTGATCGGGTAGACTAAAGCTGATATAAGCCAAACTTCGCCAAACCTCGATCAACTCAGCTGTAGCCAGTGTATAAGGTTCATATAACACATTATCCGACTTGAGCAATAATGTATTATCTCCATCTTGCCATACTCGTTTATACACTAATCCCTGTGATTGAGTGATTAATATATGACTCTCTCCTTCCTTGATATCCTGCCAGTTCTCTACATACTCACAGATGACATAGCTACCGTCAGGTATGGGCAGCATACTATCCCCCTCTATCTGAAATAATCTGTAACTCTTGTCCTGATACAATTCAGGTAGTGGCAGATTAAACTTAGGAAGGTCTCGAATATAATCAGGATCAGAATATCCGTGAGTATATCCAGCACGTGCACTTACTGGTACCACAGATATCTGTTCCTGATCTTCTTGGTCTATTACAATAGGAAGTATTCTCAAGGTTTTTCCTTTTATATCTACTTGGGGAGCCTCCACTCCTGTACTCATCTCATGATTAATCAACTGGTCTAATGTCAGATCAAATAAATACGCCAGCTTCTGTATTGTATCAATCTTAGGCTCTGCTCGCTGCTCCTCATACGCCCCAATAATCGATCGAGTGACGCCAAGACGCTCGGCAAGATCAGATTGTGTATATCCTCTTTGCTTACGCAGATACTTGATGTTTTGATTTAAATAACTCATAATAAAACGAATATAAAACTAAAATTATTAGCATGCTACTTATATTAGTATTTTGCTAAATAAATTAGCTGTATCCCATTTTTAGAGGCAAAAAAATATTATCATCACAACATGATACAACGACAGATATATAGTCTCAAAGCTGGCAACATCAACCGGCTCAAAATATCAGATGACAACTTAACTGAGCCATCAAAGCAAGAGGTACAAATTAAAATACACGCCATAGGACTTAATTTCGCCGATGTATTCGCCATACTCGGACTTTATAGTGCAACTCCTCCAGGAGTTTTTATACCTGGCTTAGAGTATGCAGGAGAAATTGTAGCCTTAGGAGATGATGTCACAGACTATAAGGTCGGTGATCGAGTGATGGGGGTAACTCGATTTGGTGCATATGCCACTCATATCAATATAGATCACAGATATATTATCTCACTACCTCAACAATGGTCCTATCAAGAGGGAGCTTCTTATCTGGTTCAAGTACTGACCGCTTATTACGGATTGAAGAATCTCGGCAACTTACAGTCACATCACACAGTACTTATCCACTCTGCTGCCGGAGGTGTAGGCATCTGGGCTAATAGGATCTGTAAAGCTGTAGGAGCATATACAATAGGAACGGTAGGTAGTCCATCAAAAGTAAAGACCCTTCAAACGGAAAATTATGATCAGTATATCATAAGAAATAGTAAAACTTTTAGCAAAGACCTAAAGTCAAAATTAGGCCATAGGTCTCTTGACCTCATCATGGAGTGCATAGGTGGAAAAATCATGAAAATAGGCTTTAATCAATTAGGACCTATGGGAAGACATATCGTATATGGTTCTGCCCATTATGGATCTCCAAGCGATCGACCCAACTATTTCAAATTGATACCAAAATACCTGGCTCGTCCACGCATTGATCCACAGAATATGATAAAACAGAATAAAGCCGTGATGGCTTTTAATCTCATCTATCTCTTTGATAATGTGACCATCATGCATCAACTATTACAAGAGCTTCAAGAACTACAGTTGGGTAAACCGATCATTGGACATAGTACTACTTTTCAGCAACTACCAGAAGCTATACGACTATTTCAAGCTGGCAATACAATCGGTAAAGTAGTTGTGAATATAGAATAGCCACAGTAGTAATAGTTATAGGGTGTTCGTATACTTGCAACAGCAATTGATAATATAAAATATGGCACTGACAGAATCTACCATGCTACCATTGGGTACCAAAGCTCCTAATTTTCACATCAGAGATGTCGTAACTGATAACTACTACAGCTTGGACGATCTGAAGTCCAGCAAAGCGACAGTCATCATGTTCATATGCAATCACTGCCCTTTTGTGATACACGTGAATGCCGAATTAGTCAAAATGGCTAATGAGTATAAAAGCCAAGGAGTGAGCTTCATAGCCATAAGCTCTAATGATGTCGAAAACTATCCAGAGGATGCTCCTGATAAGATGAGCATAGTCGCCAAGGTATTAAAGTATCCTTTCCCATATCTATACGATAAGTATCAAGAAGTAGCTAAAGCATATGATGCCGCTTGTACCCCTGACTTTTATGTTTTTGATGGAGAGATGAAACTGACTTATCGAGGCCGCTTAGATACTTCAAGGCCGGGCAATAGTATCCCTCTATCAGGAGAAGATCTGAGGAATGCGATTGATAAAACGATCTCAGGAGAAGAGATAAAGGACCAATATCCAAGTGCAGGATGCAATATAAAGTGGAAGTAATCCTTGTATAATATTAATCTTATTGATGAGTGAAATGCTTTATTAATCTTAGACCTCCAATTATTATGAAGGATAATCCCCCAACTAATGAAGACCAATAGCTAAAAGTTATAAAAAGCCAATGCCCTGGATCATATGAATTTGAATTTTGGACACTCTTGTTTACTATTTCATAGGCATTCTGCAGCATGAAATATAATACTATTAAGAGCAATCCAAATAAGAGTATCATTAATGTATTCTCTAATTTCATTCAGCCCCTTTCAGGATAATAATTCCACTAAAAAAAACTGTAATACCTATGGCCAAATAACTAATCATTGGTGTAACTCCCCAATGTCGTAAAGCCAAGGCTACAAATGCCCATACTACCACAGCAGCATATGCTCGATCCACCTTATGCCAAGCAATATGTCCAGCTATAGCTGCGGCAACTAACATTATTATGTAAGTCCAGTTAACCTGTGTTATACCCCAACCTTCCCAATTATAAAAATGTAGTGCAGAGCTAACATTAAGTACTGTAGCCAAAGTAATCCATGCAAAATAGATGCTAAATACCACTTGCTCTGTGAAGTAATTCCATGATTCTTCTGATTCTTTGAGACTTCTGAAACCTTCATTTATTTGGTATAGCGAAATCAACATAAGTATGATAATCCCTACTGTAATCCACAACCAATCATAAGATGCCCCTACTAACCACAAGCCATTGAGGATAACATTAATAGCGTACCACTTATGTATTGTTTTCCAAGTATTGTTCAATGCTTTTCTCTTGATAAAATGATAAATCGGGAATACGATTAATCCAGTATAAATAATTCCCCAAATAGAAAAAGCGTAGCCTGCAGGAACGATTAATGGATTAGTATCTGTGGAGGTGGTACCCACTGGATTAGGGCCCATCATACCAAAGGCAGTCAAGGCATATAAAATGATCATCACGATCATCGCAAATAAGGAAAGCTGGATAGTCTTCATTTATGTCAAATTAGTAATGTTATAAGCCAAACCGTACTTCTATCAATTATGTTTTGGGCAAGTGACCTTTCCACTTATTCAATGATTATAAGGCTCCCTTCTTTTTTACTGGTATTTGATTATTTTTTCTTTCTTGGAAATAAGGGATCTAAAGAATTATAAAATGTTCCTGTACTGATCTGGCAACCTGATTGTAGCATCTTGAATATCTCTTCCTCTCTTATAGGGTGGTACGCTTTATCTGAACTATATACTTGAACATCAGCTTTATGTTTTTCTAAAATGGTTTGTACATTTTCCGCATTGACAAAGTCTATTGTATCTTCCTCTGTATCGATTCCTCTGAGATAGATTCGTTCCGAATCACACTTGAATAATTTTATACTATTCTTAGCATAGTGGTCTACGTACTTAACTTCTCTTAGGATCTTTTCAAATACTACATCGCTAAACAATTCAATCATTTTATCTGCTTTCTCATGGTCCTTTCGAATGCTGAGCCATTCATCTGAGGGGATACCGTTAAGCACCAAAAAATCGATAAACTCTTTTTCTAAATCCTGAAGCTCTTCTTTATTGAGTACTCTATATTTCGCCATTGACTTGTTAGATATAAGACAAAGAAGTCATTTAAGCATACAATGATAAGTTATTATTTGACATAAGAAGTAACAAGATTTTGAGTTAAGACGTTGTATTTACATGCGACTTAGACTATTCATATTTGTTGCCTTTCTGTCTTATTCTTCTTGCACTGAGGATGCCAATATTCTATTTCAGATGAATATGGAGACTGACTTCAGCATAGCTCCTGGTCTTAACACTTTCGAGACATTTATCTTTCCAATATCCCAGGTACCTACTAATATCAATGCCTTCATAGGTAGCAATGATCCTAATGGTATCGAGGGAATATATCCTATGAGAGCCACCATCTCTGCTCCATTTAATAATTTTGATTGGAGCATAGTAAGGCTCGTATCCATAGATCTAATATCCACCACTGATCCTACTCTGAGAAAAGAAATATTTTATCAAGATCAGATTAGTTTAAATGAACAAAATGAACTAAGATTGTTTAGTTCTTCTACTGAAGTAAAAGATTTACTACTGGAGCAATCGGTGAATATTGAGATAAGGTTCAACTTTAGAAATATCACCCCTGCAGAGACACCCAGTAGAATTAACATGAGCTTTTTTGCCGATGGAACACAATGAAATAATCGTTAAGCAGTATATGGTAGAGTTTGAGGTGCCACAACCTTTGACACCAGAGATCATTGCTCTCATACCTGATCAAAGGGAGACTATAGATTCTTTATTTATGGCTGGCAAGATGCTATCCTATTCTTTTGCCATGGATAGGAGTAAGCTATGGGCGATCGTATTAGCAGAAAATGAGAGTGAGCTCCTTCAGATAATTGACAAACTTCCTATGACCTATATGATGGACTATGACTATAGTGAATTGATGTTTCACAATACTGTGCATATGGTCCCATCCATGTCATTGAACTAATCTACTATTTGATTATTCTCAAACTTTACTTCCTTCGCTAAATCTTCGGATGAACTATCTGTTCTTAGATCATTGATGTAATACCACTTAGCAAGTCCCCCATTCTTAGTAATATCGATGATTGTATAACCATGATTTCTTAAGTCCACATACTTTAGATGCGGATTAGCCATCTGAATTACTTTTTCTGCCATCATGACAGTATCCGTAGACATATGCTCATCCGAATTGGCACTCGTGATGCTTGGTGTCCCGATCTCTATAGCCACAGATTGGTCATCTGAATTTTCAATCTCAAATGCCCAAGAGCTATGAGTATCTCCAGTCAGAAGCACAGTATTCTCTATAGACTCATCTGTTAAGTATTGAATAATTTCTTTTTTCTCTGAGGGATACCCATCCCAAGCATCCAGATTTACTTTAGAGCCATAAACAGAACTCAAATCTAAATCTGCAAAAATCACTTGATTTCCTACAATCTTCCATGTGGTAGTGCCATCACTAAGTTCTTTTTTGAACCATTCTAATTGATCGGAACCAAGCATTTTATTAGCATCACTGATTTCTTCATAACTATCAGATGGTTTTGTTCGACCAGCCAGGCGCTCATCCAACATGATCAATGAAGCTAAATCTCCAAACTTAAATGATCTATAGTGATGCTGATCTTCATTTTCTCTTATAGGCATCCACTCATAGTAGACCTGTTTAGCGATCGCCTTTCTATGTTGAAAATCTCCTTCATCTTCCTGATGATTCTGCGCCCCTTCTGTGTATACATTATTAGTCACTTCATGATCATCCCATATTGCAATGAATGGATGCTGCTGATGCACTCTCTGCAGATCCGTATCCCATCTATACTGTGCATATCTGGTTCTATAATCCGATAGTGTAAGGATCTCATGATCTGGGCGATTGATCCTGCCGATAGTAGTATCTCCATAGCTGCCTGGACCATACTCATAGATATAATCTCCGAGATGTACTACGACATCTACATCCCGTTCTGCTAATCGCTCATAGGCGTTAAAGTAGCCCCACTCGAAGTTACTACAACTCACGGCTCCGATTGACAATTCTTCTGCTCCATTCCTTGGCATAGTCTTAGTACGCCCTATTGGAGACTTTTGGCCTTTAGCATCAAATTGATAATAGTAAGTCTTGCCTGGATCTAAATCCGTCACATCTACCTTGACAGTATAGTTAGTAGAACTATCTGTTAATACCTGCCCATCATAGAGGACATTAGACATATCAGATCGATCAGAGACCTTCCATCCTACATTAACTGCCATATGATGATCTGGAGTAGCCTTAGTCCATATGATCACGGCCTCCTGAGTCGGATCTCCTGATGCCACCCCATGATAGAAGGGGCCTTCTCTATCATCACTAAATATGTAAGTACTACGATCTACAGGGACCAATGGGCCTGTATCTTGATCACAACTATAACATACAAGCACAATGGCGCAAAAAAGAAGGTAAAGTTTACTCATGATTGATAGATTCTACCTTATAAAGATAATCGATCAATCCGATCCTAAGATCCTTTATTAGGATGATATACTATTTGAGATTATAATCGCCGCATATTAGGATTACAATTTTCATTTATACGGCATTATAAATCACAAATAGTATTAGATAAGTCGGTAGACATATTGGATTAATATATTTTCTTCGGCAGTCTAAACTTAGCTTATGCTTATAGCCTAGCCTGAACGACTAATTGGATATTATAAAATTCTAAAGGTCTACCGTAAAATGCTTTGATTCCAATAGATGATCTTTCTGTTAGAGAATACAAGGCTTTAAGCTGAAAATTATTAGCAAGTTCTGCTCGTTCATCCTGTTGAAAGCCAAATATTCCAGTGGTATCGTTTCCTTCTGAAGTAATCCGAGTCAAGCTCTCTCTACCTTTTAAATAGCCAAGCTCCATACCACTTGTGACGCTAAATCGCTTAGCCCTTAACCACTCATACTGATAAGACAACATAAAACTGTGATAAGAAATATTGGTTACATTTTGGTAAAATGGGGCAGTAAATATTATTTGATTATGATTGGCAAAAGAGCCCCACTGTAAATCTTGAAGCCTTTCATTTTTTATCCTGCCTAGTTTTTGTATTGAAAGTCCTAATTCTGATCTATCTATTTTATAAAATATATCAAGGCTCATGGATAATCCAGGTAGGTTAATTCTTTCTAATTGAAAATCATCATACATCTTCGATAATCCTGCACCTGCACTGATATAAAAGCCCTTTTGTCCTAATAGCGAAGAGGTACAAAAAACTGAAATTATAAGAATGAGAATTTTCATATCTTAAAAAATATTTAGATTAAAATTACAATGATAGCGTTGTAGAAATCATGAAATTAAGGTTGTGGTCATGAAAACTAAAAAATCGAGTCTTCAGGCCTATGCTGAGATTGTCAGATAGCCTATATGCTATATTCTTGTAGAGCTGATATGTGTAGTCAAAATCTCGATCCTGTCCTGAAGAAATATAAGGTGGAATTCTAACTCTATCAATAATTAAATCTTTTTCTCTATAATAAGCTAATATCGGTCCGCCACCAAAATCTATATACACCTTAGAACCGTCTATGATCTTATAACCAAAATTAAAACCCAATATGTGTATAATTCTTGAGGTCAAGCGAGCATAATATCCTGTAGGCTCTCTAAGATCGTCATTAATAAGACTCAATCGAGTAAAATCCTCTTCACGAGGATTCTCCTCTTTATGTGCACTCATGGAGCTAAAGAATAGTCCAATATTGGTTCTCTTATTTCGCTTGGTTACGACTCCATCTACCACAAATCCCATATGCCCCTCTATAATAGAGAGTCCAAAAGAGGTAGACAATTCTATAGTATTATCGCTTTGGCCAAATACTATTGTCGAGATTGAGAGTGCCAGAGTCAGAAAAATAAAAAAAACTTTCATATCATTATTTGAGTAGTTATGAAGAAAAGATTGATATAAATTGTCCTATCTAATTACGCTTATAGTCCCTGTATGATAGGTCATTGGCCCATCAGAAGTATAGCGATATCTGATGGCATAGGAGTATACTCCACTCTGTATCTCATAGTTGCTTGATCTGCCATCCCAAGGGAAGGTTGGATCAGACGACTGATAGATACGCCCTCCCCAACGATCATAGATCTCAAGTCGATAATCCTGAACTTCACAATTGCTCACTGGCATAAATGAGTCATTCCCTCGATTGCTACTCAACGATATAGAATTGGGGAGATATGTATTGCAATCGCTTGGGGCAGGAGGGCAATCCGTTGAT
>JAHDDE010000019.1 GCA_020629515.1 Saprospiraceae bacterium
GTAACAATGGATAAAACGTTCATAGCCAGCAAAAGCTGGCTACGCCGTTTAGCCGAGACCGTTATCGATAAGCAAAAACAAAATGGAAGAATATAAATTCATATTGATTGGGTCAATTTTTATCGTTTCAGGAATAATTCTCTATATATTAACATACGGAATAAGACGAAACGGAATAAAAACCAAAGCCATAGTAAAAGATCATAAACTTGAATTTGATAATGAAGACTACTCAATCCATGAAGTCTTTGAATTTGAAGATAATAAAGGAAAACTTCAACATGCTAAATCAATGCTTGGATCTACAATAGGAATATATAATAAGGGTAAAATGGTTGAAATTCTTTATGATGAAAACAATCCTCAAAGAGCAATACCAAACAAGCCTTACTTATTACATATTTACATCGCACCAATATTACTTGGAATAATGTTAATGATTTTACACTTAATAGGATGAAGCATAAACCATTAGCTAAGACATCAAAACGAATATTTGCCACCTTAATTGATTATGGGGTATTCTTTGCAATTATCTGGGTCTATATAATGTATTTTGGAGAAGAAACAGTTGACGGATACGAAGTCAGTGGATTTATGACTTTACCAATTCCAATATTTTGGTTCTTTTACTTTGTTATAGTTGAAGGCTTTTGGCAAGCAACTTTAGGTCACCAATTGTTTTATTTACAAGTCCGACAAGATAATTACAATGAAATTGACATTGGACACAGTTTTAAACGAAGAATTTTAGATATAATTGATTTTATGTTCTTCGGAATTCCAGCATTTATTTCAATTCGAAGTAATGATAAGAATCAAAGAATTGGCGATATGTATGCAAAGACAATTGTTGTTAATGGTGAATATGAAGACGAATAAATAGCCTATCGATAACAAGTGATATGAGATCAGACTTGCTATCGCTGCGTCCGCTCCATATCACAGATCCGTTATCAGCAATTAGATGAAAAATTCTAAAATAGAAATATCAAATAATTGGAAAATTATCAAAGATGAATTCTTCGATATTGATCCATTCGACAAATCAATCTCGGAGGACGAAAAATCAATGAACTTATTCATGCAAGAAGACTTAATGCTTCTTAATAATGGTGAATACTTTATTGATCTTGGTTGGTATGGCGGAAATCAAAATGGATGTTACAAGGTATATCTTTACAAAGGTGAAAATTGGCACAACTGCCAACTATTAGAAAAATACAGCACAATCGAATACCAATTTCTAACCAAGTCAATAAATACGATTGCAAGAAACATTGATGACAAATTTTATGATGAATTAGAAACAGAAAGCGGATCAATTGATGATTTTTCAGCAGTTGAATTAATTTCCAAGTTTCAAATCACACATTCAATACTGAAACATCCAGACAAAATACTTGCATTAGAATTTTACTTGAAATCTAACAAAAACGATAATGAAGGTGATTCTTGGATTTACGGACACAACCCAAACATTATTGAATATCTAAAAACATTCAATAGAGAAGAATATGAAAGATTAAACAAAGAAAGCGAACTTTGGGATGATAAAACCATATCAAATTTAGCTGATCCTATATGGCAATGTGGAAACTCAAGCATTCAAGGAAAATATTTCTATTGCAAAATATTTCTTCAAATTAATTTGAGAGATGAATTGGAATATTTAATAGAAAATCTCGCGGCAATTGCCTGGGATATTAAAACAAATCAACCAAAAGAATTCTTTGAAAAATTAATAGCGAAATCAAAAGAAGTCAATGAAGGTTCTGATGGAAACTATGAATACACAATTAATCAATTAGAAAAAATAAAAGCTGATAACAAGCGATTAGGACGATCATAGGCTAACGCCTACGACGCCTATCGCCATCACGTACGTAGCGATAAAATGAACAAATGAAATGATATCGATTTATAACATAAAACCCAAATTTCAAAAGGTTTTGCAACCAATCCTTAAAGGGTTGCATACTGCCAAAGTCACTGCTAATCAAATTACTATTTCTTCAATAGTTTTGTCATTATTAATAGGAATTGCATTTTGGAGTGCCGATATCCATCACATATTGTTTTTAGCTTTACCATTGGGTTTGTTATTAAGGATGGCACTCAACGCGTTAGATGGGATGATGGCAAGACAGTACAATCAACAAACTAAGAAAGGTGAACTATTAAATGAGGTTGGTGATATCATAAGTGATCTTTTTATTTTCTTCCCACTCCTGAAATTCGAGAGAGAGCACATCTATCTAATTGTTATTTTCTTGACACTTTCAATAATAAATGAATTCTCCGGTGTTATGGGTAAGATTGTAGGCAATGAAAGAAGATATGACGGGCCAATGGGTAAAAGCGATAGGGCCTTTATTATTAGCATATATGGTGTGATTAGCTATTTCTGGGCAAATGTGCTGGACTATTCAAACTGGCTGTTCCTCGGTATAATTGGATTGTTAATATTGAGTACTGCCACAAGATTAAAGAATGCTATAACATGAAAGAACTTCTAAACCTAAAAGCAATATTCAGCAATGATCTAATGATCGTTGTTGGTTTAATATTCGGATTGCTGATATTCGCTTCTACTTCATTCTTTGTTGTTGGAAAGATTAAACCCAACACTAATCTAACAGAGCTAAAATCAAGAACAAAGTCTTGGTGGGTTATGGCAACGGTCTTTATTGCTGCAACCTTGCTTAATACTAAAATCTCTTACTTAGCATTAGCCTTTCTCTCCTTTATGGCTTTCAGGGAATTATATTCTTTGTTAGATTTAAGAACATCAGACAGAAGAGCAATTTTTTGGGCCTTACTTGCAATTCCTGCACAGTATTATTTAGCATACATTGGGTGGTATGGAGCATTCATAATTCTTATACCAGTAGCGATGTTTCTCATAATTCCAATGCGATTGGTACTAAAAGGAGATACAAATGGTATAATAAAATCTATGGCCACTTTACAATGGTCATTAATGTTAACTGTTTTTAGTATCAGTCACTTGGCATACCTTATTTCACTTCCTCAAATAAAGGGATTTGCAGTTGGAGGCAGAGGACTCCTCCTCTTTATAGTTTTTCTAACCGAAATGAATGACATATTACAATTCACATGGGGAAAGCTTTTCGGCAAACATAAAGTCATACCCAAGGTCAGTCCAAATAAGACTTGGGAAGGTCTCATAGGAGGAATAATTTGTACTACTATAGCAGGATACTTTCTTGCATTCATAACTCCATTGACTAATATAGAAGCCGCAGTTGTTAGTTTTATTGTTGCGATATCAGGATTTATCGGTGATGTAGTTATGTCCGCAGTCAAAAGAGATATAGGAGTCAAAGATACAGGAAGTGCTATTCCAGGACATGGCGGCATCTTGGACAGAATAGATTCATTAGCTTATACCGCACCTGTTTTCTTTCATCTTGTTTACTTTTTAGAATACTGATGAAAAACTTGATTCTCAAAATTACATACTCATTCGTCTTGAGATGGTTTCTAAAACTCATTGTGGGAGTAAAGTTTACTAATGCTGAATTCTTAAAAGATATTAAGCAATTCATAATTGTGGCCAATCACAATAGTCATTTAGACACTATAACTCTTATGGCTTCATTACCTTCTTACATATTACCCAATGTCAAACCAGTAGCTGCAGTAGATCATTTCGGTAAAAGCAGATTTTCAACTTGGCTTAGTAACACATTCATAAATACTTTGCTTATAAATAGAAAGAGAGACAAAGAAAATCTGGAAAATGACCCAATACATAAAATGATATCTGCCATAGATCAAGGATTTTCTCTAATACTATTTCCTGAGGGAACAAGAGGAGAACCCGAAAAAGAACAAAAACTTAAAGGAGGTATTGGTCTAATTCTCGAACAAAGACCGGATATTCTAATTGTCCCTGCATATATGAAAGGTATGGGTAAAGCAATGCCAAAAGGAGACAGCCTGATTATACCATTTAACTCAAAACTCGTTTATGGCAAGCCAAAAAGAATAAAATTTGATACAGTTCAAGACGTACTCAATCAAATTGAAAATGACTTTAAAGAATTAAAAACTATCGCAAACAAGTAAAATGAGATCAAACTTGGCCATCGCTGCAACCACTTCATATTGCCAAACCGATGTCAGCCAGACTCTACAAAAACCTATAACATATTCATATTATACCAATAGCTTTTTAAGAAAGATCATTTTTAAATTGTAAAGGGCTAAGTCATGATCTAATGAAATAGCTCAATCAACAATTGGACCTTAATTTAATTCGTGATAAAAAAGCTATGAATGTATTATTTATCTATAGAGTACTTCTTTGACAGCCTTTATTACTTTGTCGGGAGTGGGCATATACTCATCTACAAAAGGTGCAGCATAAGGCAAAGAGGTATCAGCTGCATTTACTCTTGTGACTGGAGCATCCAAATAATCAAAAGCATACTTCTGGATCTCATAAGCGATCTCCGCACTCACCCCTGCAAACGGCCAGCTTTCGTCAACAACGACTAATCGGTTGGTTTTCTTAACAGAATCCACTATAGTTTTGTGATCCAATGGCCTAATTGTTCTGAGATCTATGACTTCAGCACTTATACCTTCTTTTTCAAGTTCATTTGCGGCCATTTTGGACACTTCCATCATCTTATTAAAAGACACTATTGTCACATCTGTACCTTCCTTGCGTATGGCCGCTACGCCTATAGGAGTGAGGTATTCCTCTTCTGGCACTTCTCCTTTCAATCCATATAGCATTTCTGACTCCATAAAACATATGGGATCTTCATCTCTAATAGCAGACTTCAACAATCCTTTTGCATCTTTAGGATCAACAATGGATATTACTTTGAGGCCTGGAGTATTCGCCATCCAACTCTCAAAAGTCTGGGAATGCTGTTGAGCTAACTGACCTGCTGCACCAGAAGGACCTCTGAACACTATTGGGCAATTGAATTGACCAGCTGACTGAGATAAAGTCTTGGCGGCATTGTTAACAATTTGATCGAATGCCAGTACGGCAAAATTCCAAGTCATGAACTCCACTATAGGACGTAAACCGTTCATGGCAGCACCTACCCCAATACCCGCAAATCCAAGTTCTGCTATCGGAGTATCAATAACTCTTTCTGGTCCAAACTCAGCTAACATTCCTTTGCTCACTTTGTAGGCACCATTGTATTGCGCTACCTCTTCACCCATTAGAAAAACGGAGTCATCTCTCCTCATTTCTTCACTCATGGCTTCTCCTAACGCTTCTCTTAAAGTTATAACTCTTGACATACAATCAAATTTGCCACAAAAATAGTATTCTAATAATTGAATAAAAGCGTAGTACTATTTATTTAATCTAAATTCTACATTTTAAGATCATTAAAAAGGATTCAATCATGCTAAAGCAGTAGGATTGTAGCGAGGTAATTAGGGCGAACTATTAAATGAAGAAGACTTTTAAAATCTATGCCTGAATCATTAGATATCCAGTCAATCATGCTTAGCACCTACTTGGTGGAGTACATATTATAAAAATAATTAATATAAAAGGATTGTAAATTGAAGAAATATAAATAACTTCGATTACGTTTAGATAAGGGTCGATGCTGTATAGCAGGTCTATTTAATTGAAATAAGAATTGATTTATAATGAAATCTAACAAGAAAAATTTTTCACAGATATTCTTTTTGGCATTAGCCGTTGTATTATTAAGTTCTTGTAATCGAGGATCTGGATGTCCAACGAGTTTTGATATACAACCACTTTTCAACTTCCTTTCTTTTTAGATGATATGAAAATATCTTCTGTTAAGCACTGTCTGACGGAAGACGGCTCATCTACACTTTATTCGGATCAATTTGGTGCACACTATCATTCTACTCATGGAGCATTAAATGAATCCATGCATGTCTTTATAGAACATGGATTGGAATACTTACGAATAAATAAAAATGTAAAAAGAATAAAGATTCTTGAGTTTGGTTTTGGCACTGGATTGAATGCACTACTTGCACTTAGGTTTGCTTCTGAACATGCTATAGGAATTGACTATCATACTTTAGAAGCATATCCTGTAAAAGCGACTCAACTTCAGAAGTTGAATTATACCACTTCCGTTGGTTATTCGAATGAATTTGACTTATTGCACGAATGTAATTGGAATACAAAAATCGAAGTCACCGATCAATTCAAAATACACAAGAGTCATATAAAATTTGAAGATTACGAGGAACAGGATAACTATGAAATTATATTTTTTGATGCTTTTGCTCCTACCACACAATCTCACCTTTGGGAAGTCCCAATATTAAAGAAATGCTATAATTCCTTGTCTAAAGGAGGTATTCTCGTAACTTTCTGTGCGAAAGGTTCTTTTAAAAGAAATCTCAAATCTCTTGGATTCAGTGTCGAAAGATTACCGGGTCCTCCAGGAAAGCGAGAAATGACAAGAGCTTTAAAAATATAATGACCTATTAATCTTCAAATTTTTACTTGATGAAAAAACTTGCTCTCCATTGGCAGATAATCTTAGGGATGATACTCGGAGTTTTCGCTGGTTACATAGCTGTACAGTTCGGATCTGGAAGATCTTTTATAAGCGATTGGGTGAAACCTTTTGGCACTATCTTTATAAATTCACTAAAGCTGATTGCTGTACCCCTAATAGTTGCCTCATTAATAAAAGGAGTATCTGACCTAAAGGATATATCAAAGCTATCCAGTATGGGTGGTCGTACTATAGCGATATATTTGATGACCACACTATTCGCTGTCACAACTGGCTTAGTGGTAGTAAATATTATAAAGCCTGGTCACTTGATTAAAGAAGAGACCAGAATTGCCCTTACTGAGAATTATGCTCAAGATGCTTCGGGTAAAATAGAAATTGCCACAAATCAGAAAGAATCCGGGCCGTTACAAGCTTTAGTTGATTTAGTCCCAGGTAACATATTTGAGGCCTTAAGCAATAATGGGAGTATGCTTCAAGTGATATTTTTTGTAATATTTTTTGGTATAGGCTTAATACTGATAGACCCTCTAAAGGCCAAACCCGTCAAAGATTTTTTTGATGCACTCAATGAGGTAATCCTCAAAATGATTGACTTGATTATGTTAGCCGCTCCTGTTGGCGTCTTTGCACTTATGGCGGCATTAGTTGCCGAATCTCCCTCATCGGATATTTTTAAGGCCTTATTAGGTTACTCGGCGACAGTATTATTAGGGCTATCTATATTAATATTTGGGCTTTACCCATTATTAGTAAGTAGTTATACAGGCAGAAAAATAGGTTCATTTTTCAAGGGCATTAGTCCAGCTCAATTATTAGCATTCTCGACCAGCAGCAGCGCCGCTACCCTACCCGTGACGATGGAACGAGTGGAAGAACATTTAGGCGTTGATAAAGAAGTGACCAGTTTTGTCCTACCAATTGGTGCAACCATTAATATGGATGGAACAAGTTTGTACCAAGCGGTGGCGGCAGTATTCATAGCTCAAGCTTATGGTTTGGATTTAGATATTGGCACTCAATTAGGCATTGTTGCTACGGCCACATTAGCCTCTATAGGGACGGCGGCAGTACCCAGTGCAGGTATGGTTATGCTAGTGATCATACTGGGACAGGCCGGAATTCCTGAGGCCGGACTTGCACTAATATTCGCTGTGGATAGACCACTGGATATGTGTAGAACGGTAGCGAATGTAACAGGAGATGCCACTGTATCCATGATGGTAGGCAAGTCTTTAGGAAAATTAAACGATCCTAATGTAAAAAATTGGGATGATCATTATAAAAATAAATAAGTAGTAAATGGAAGGAAAACTATTAGGAATTGGATCAAGAGTTAAGCACCCTGCATATGGAGAGGGTGCAATCATTGCAGTCACACCAACCTCCTATAAAGTTTGTTTTATGCAGTATGGCATAAAATTGTTAGGAAAAGAATATAGTAGTTGGGAGGTAATAGAAGAGATAGATGGAGAAGTGGAACTCACCTACAACAATTTAGAAAAATCATTGATTCGAATATTGACCAATTGGTCTGACATTAATCAAACAGTAGACCTTGGAGATAAATGGATCGGCGGAAATATAATATTTAAGCCTGCAGACGATACGTTAAAAGAAAAGGTCATTCCTATAGAAACATTTTTCCATAAAATTGTTATGGTACGTGATAGACTTAGAGTCATGGAACAACGCATTAATAGCAGCGGTCTCACAGATGAAGAAAAAGTCAACCTCCAACAATATATCACAAGAATATATGGGAGCTTAACCACTTTTAATGTGTTGTTTCGACATAAGGAAGATAACTTTGTAGGCGAAAAAAAATAAGATGATCCGACAGTTCATTGTAGTGTGCTTATGTCTTTGTATTTATTCTTGTATTGAAATTGCTGCTCCTTTTGATAAAATTCCTCCTGGGATATGGAGAGCAGAATTAGAACTTCAACAAAATGTCAAGCTTCCTTTTAACTTCGATATTTCTTATGACGATCAGGACAGTATGGTCATGACTATCATCAATGGGGAGGAAAAAATAGAAGTTAGGAATATTGAATTTGGAAAGAATAAAAAGCTCCTTGATACAGTCCGAGTAATTTTCCCTATCATGGACTCATATATCAAGGGGGTCTATAAAGAAAATATCATAGAAGGGTATTGGTCAGTCAACTATAGAGAAAACTACAGAGTACCATTCGTCGCTCATTTTGGGCAGGCACATAGATTTAGCCTATTAGAAAAGACTCCAATTAGTAATCTTAGTGGTAAGTGGGAAACAATATTTGAGGTGGAGACAGAAGATGAGTACCCTGCTGTAGCCGAACTAACTCAAAACGAACAAAGACTGTCGGGTACTTTTAATACTGAGACTGGAGACTACCGATACCTAGATGGAGAAGTACAAGGTGATAAATTAAGTCTGTCATGCTTTGACGGCTCACATGCTTTTTTATTCAAAGCGGATATAAAAGAAGAAGGCACCCTCATAGGTAAATTTTACTCCGGAAGTCACTATGAAACCAACTGGATTGCGACTAAAAATGATGAAGCTGAACTCGCAGATCCGTATGAATTGTCTAAACCAAGTCGTCCTAATACGCCGCTTAACTTTTCGTTGGTCAATACTGAAGGAGAATTAATATCTCCGTCCGATACAAAGTATAAGAACAAACCGAAGCTTGTTATGCTCATGGGTACATGGTGTCCTAATTGCTTAGATGAGTCAAAATTTATACTGGAGTACCTAAATGATAATCCTGAAATAGATATTGAAGTTATTGCTGTGGCATTTGAGCGTTATCGTGATGAAACAAAGGCCTTAAAATCCATTAAAAATTATAAGAAAAGACTGAACATACCTTATGATATAGTCTATGGAGGCTACTACGATAAAGCTGAGGCTACTGAAAAATTCCAATACATAGATGAAATAATATCTTATCCTACATTGCTTTTTTTAAATGATGACAATATTGTTACTAAAGTACATACAGGATTTGCTGGTCCAGCCACATCAAAATATATGGATTTTAAGGAGGAATTTGATGCAGAGGTGAAACGATTAATGCAATGATATGAAAGTCCAATTACAAAAAATAGTCTTAATCACTGGAGCTACCTCTGGCATAGGTAAAGCCACTGCCAAAGTGTTCGCTAAAAATGGATATGATATAATTATCACAGGTAGAAGAAAGGAAAGGTTAAAACAAATCAAACTACGTCTTGAGCAAAAATATGCGATCAAAGTACTTTCTCTTTGTTTTGACGTACGTGATAAACTTGCGGTAAAATCAAATCTAAATAACCTAAAAGGTAAATGGAAGAATATAGATTTATTGGTAAACAATGCAGGATTAGCTTTAGGTGTAGATGACTTCCATGAAGCATCATTAGAAGATTGGGAAACAATGATAGATACCAATGTCAAGGGATTGCTCTACATGTCCAAATGGGTATCCAATAACATGGTAAAAAGAAGTAATGGTCACATCATAAATATATGCAGTACTGCAGGTCATGAGGTGTATCCTAAAGGCAATGTTTATTGTGCGTCAAAGCATGCTGTAGAAGCACTGACAAAAGCGATGAGGATAGACTTGTTTGATAAAGGTATAAGAGTGAGTCAAGTGAGCCCTGGTGCCGTTGAGGAAACTGAATTTTCATTAGTGAGGTATAAAGGTGATGCTGAAAAAGCCAAAATTTATGAAGATTATAATCCGCTCACTTCTAAAGATGTAGCTAAGGTTATATACTTCATCGCATCTCAACCTAAGCATGTTACTATACATGATATTATACTTACAGGAACTCAGCAAGCTAATGCCACTTTATTTGACAAATCAGGAAGGACCTAAGTACAGAAAACTATAGTGAGTTTTTTATAACTTAATCATGATTCTACAGGTACAATGTGTATGGGCCCTTTGTCGTTATGTACTAATTTAATTTTGTTTTCAGCTTCAAGTAAGTCGATATAAGCTAAAGTCATATTGAATGCTGGGAAATGCCATCTTCCTTTATACATCTTTTGAAAGATCAATACTAAATCACTTATACCAGATTTAATAAGATCATAGCATTCTTCTTTACGCTGATATATTCTATTTACTTGATGGTCAATTTTCACTATAGGATCATCAAATTCCTCATAATGCCCAGGATAAACCATAGATATTGACATATTTTTGAATTTTTCATAAGAATCCAACATAGTTATAATACTCTTTTCTCTAATCCATGGATCAATGGAAGCTACTTCCATCACTGGAGTTGGCGTTATTTTCAATAACATATCAGCAGAAAAAAGCTGTTGAGTACTTTTATTGTAAAAACAGCTTTGAGTATTGCTATGTCCAGGCGCATAGATGACCTCCCACATTACATCTCCGATCATCACCGACGAGCCATCATGATCAAATACTTTTATCCGACTTTTATCAATGATGCCCCATTGTTTCATAACCTGTTGAGACATTGAATGAAACATATCCAAAAGCCCATTACCAATATCTGGTGACAGAAACAAGCTCATAGATCTCTTCATGATTTCAACTCTCTGATTCCACAGCAATGGTAGCTGTGTTGCCCAAGGATACACCTTGTCTGACATCCATATCTCACAATTTGAGGCTTCAGCCACTCTTTGAGCCATACCTATATGGTCCACATGGGCATGGGTGATGATCAGCCGTCCAATTTGATCTATAGACAATCCCGCTTCTTGAAGTTGAATATTAAGTCGACTCCAAGACTCATCTGTGTCCTCTCCACAATCTATAAGTGTGTTTACACTACCTTTAACCAGATAACTATTAACAGTGCCCATACCATACACGTTGGGCAACTCCATTCTTATTATTTCTATCAAATCCTGTTACTTTTAGTGCTTAATAGCTATGAAAGATGAATATGTCGCAACACGAACGGCGATTTTTAACAAAACGACAAATTGCTGAAAAAGCAAAAAACTCATTATAAGAAAAGGCGTACTCATCCCTATACCCCATTCTAAGATAAAGTTAAGCCAATAAATGCCACCAATGATTATAGCGTAGATTAGCATCACACCTAAAAAGGTGGATATGTTTTTCAATGAAAATCTCAATGCATTCACTAATGACTTAAATATACCTATACCACTTCTTATCAAAATAATTCTTGTATTTAGTGACCAACAAAACAAAAATGCACAGCCCAAAAAATAAATTATAATCAAGCCTATTAATAGCCAAATAATAAGGTATTCTGCCACCCAATGCTCCACAAAATAGAACAGTTGGGTGAAATATGGGATCCATATAATCAACGACCAAATAATTAGTCCAAAGAAGAACAAAAGACCAATAATGAGGAAACGAAAAAAATAACTTGTTGATCCTCTCCAAAATCCTTCTTTGATTGTGGTCCGTTTTTCTAAAACAAAGATTACCCCCGCATTAACAAAAGCACTAAGTAATAAGTACAATACAAAAAGCCATCTCAACTGACCTATTAATGGTGAAATAGACGACCCATGTACATTAATCAAATCATGAAATATAGTATAATCAAAACCTTTAGAAATAATGATAGTCTCTAATGATGTCCCTATCGAAGAATCAATAACATGATACACTTGAAGTCCAATTGATAACAAGAGTGTTAACTGAAAAATATATAAAAGTATACTTAGTCTCCAATTGCGCAATGACATCACAATCCCCATTCTTGTTAGGCTAACTATATTCACATGAGAAAACTAAGTGATTGAAAAATATTCTGCGTCCAAAATAATGCTCTCCCAGCATACTTAAACAAGCCACTTTTAGCCGGTGTGGAGGTATAGCTGTTGTTATTAAAATCAATATCAAAGAAGATCTTTCTTTCAGGATCAACTTGAACGGATCTAAGGCGCGAATTAGTAATAAATGTAAATTCTTTTGATCCTCCTTTCCCATCCCATTCTTTTAATAATTTACTGTCGTCCTCAAATTGAAAAACTATCTCAACAGGAGCTACGAAGTCACCTAATTGCTCAATAACTACTGAAGAATAAACACTATCACTATTAGAATCATTATATCGGATCGGAGATGTTGAAAAATCACAGATAGCAGTCTTATCTAAGGCCTGTTCTAATAAACTATTAATTTTTTCTGACATACCTGATCCAAAATTCATTCTAAGATACCCGTTCAATGTACCCATAAAGTCCTCTTTATTAGGATGGGTAAATTTATATGTATTAAAATATTGACTGAGGAAATCATAAAATGACTCTTCGCCCATTATCCTTTTTAGAGATTGTAGAACGGTCGCAGTCTTTGCATATACAATCCCTTTGTAATCTCCTTTTATTAACCAGCTTTTATTAGTTATATGACTGGATCTTTTATTCTTTAAACTGACATATTCATTTCTGGACATAGCGCTATTACTTACCGTATAACCCATAAAATTCACTAAAGAATTGTCCTTACCATAATAGCTTTCCATAATCTCATCCTCGAGAAAAGTTACAAAGCCTTCATCCAACCATGGCGCTTCTTTCTCATTTGTAGCCAGGATGCCCATAAAATACTGATGGCAAAACTCATGTATTATCAGGGATTCTAATGATTTCACTCCCTTGGGGAATCCATAAAATGAACCTCCTGTTATAAATGTGGGATATTCCATAAATCCAGATCGCATTCCAAGCGCTGGTGGATCCATGACCGTTATTTTTGGATAAGGGTATACTCCAATATGCTCATCCAAAAATTCAATACTATTCTTAACTGCACCTATTAGCCTCGGGACAAGAGCACTATGATGATCAGGAGACAATAATTCTATATCTATCCCCAAAAATGAATCTTCGTAGACCACAAAATCTGGATATGCAGTCCAAGCAAAATCAATTACATCAAAAGCCTCAAAATGATGAGATCTAAGTCCATTAGGATGATCTACAATCTGTGTGCGACAGCCACTTCCACCAACAACGAATTTTGGATCAGCGGTAATAGTCACATCATAGTTTCCAAATTCTCCATAAAACTCCATCCTCTGTAAAAACTGATGACAATTCCATCCCCATATTCCATCGGGGTTTTGTTCATACACTCCTAACTTAGGATACCAGTGTACAAAAAAATGAAAATTGTTCTCAGCGTACCCTACCCTTGCTATTGTTTTAGGCAATTTGGAAACAAACTCAGTTTCTAAGTATAGCGTATCTCCAGGTTGCACAGGATCGACAAGATCAACCCTTAGTACAGTTTGATCCTTTTCGTTGTTATCTAAATTTTGTATATAGTATTTATTCAACTCGTTTGATACACCTTTTTGCTTTATACTATTAATTACGATTGACCCCCACATCTCAAGTTTTCTATCAGAAAGATCTTGACCCATTACATTATTGACAGAACCCGAAATGTAACTACTATGGACATCTTTAAAAGCATTCAAATACATATAAAGTTCTAAATGGTTCACCTCTACGTCGCCATTATTGATCCATTCGATTTTCTGTACTCCGTGTACCAACTTTTTATCTGTATCAAGTACAAGGTCCATTACATAGTTGCATAAACGCTGACTATGTGCCTCTCCAGTAGAAGGATCACAGAGGAGATCTTGACTATAAGAATTAGCAAGACTAAAAAAGCAGATTATTGTAAAAAATATTACTCTAACCATAAACAACTTTTTGATAAAGTATAGAACTAAGTTAATGATACACTATCTGATTAAGAGTGATTCTTACTATATCTTTTATCTGTTTCGAACTGTTCTGGATTGCATCCCTTAATATTCTTGTAGAAATCCATTATTATAGTCATGTCTTTAGCAATATCATCAGATAGATATAACACGTCTGGTCCTACTCCAGCAATTTTATTATGATAATCTAAGTAACCAAATGCTATTGGGACATCAGCTTTTTGAGCCACATGATAAAAACCCATTTTCCATTTGTCAACTTTTCTTCTTGTTCCTTCTGGTGCGATCACTAAGGCTATATCTTTCATTTTGTCGAAGAAGCCAGCCATCTGATCAACTTGGCTCATAGACTTTTTCCTCTCATGTTTTGGTTTTCGGTTGATACCCAATCCACCCAATGGCTTTACTACCAAGCTAAAAGGAAATTTAGTCCAATCGTCCTTGATAGCTACTTTGAGCGGTATGTCTAATATCCAAAAAGCTACCACTACATAAAAAAAGTCCCAATTGGATGTGTGGGGAGCAGCTGTCATCACACATCTACTTGATTCAGCGGGTACATCTTTAGCTACCTTCCAACCTAATACCCAGAATATGAATCTGCCTATAGTCTTTTTCATAAGACGCAAATATGATGGATTTATCAATTAAATCATGAAATTCGAGATCAAAAGGCAGTTCGTTGATACGAATAACACTATAATTTAGATGTAGCTTTGACATCAAGTAATACTATGACCAAAAGAAAGAATAATTCTACCCATACAAATGATGATACAACAAGTATCAACAAATTTGTTAGTCAGACAGGTTTATGTTCGAGAAGAGAAGCCGATCGACTTATAGAACAAGGTAGAGTACTGTTAAATGGTAAAGTTGCTCAAAAGGGTAATCGAGTAGGAATTGGCGATAAAGTAATAGTAGATGGTCAAAAAATTAAAAATAATAAACGACCGACTTATATTGCCTTTTATAAACCCAAAGGAATAGTCTGCACAACAGATACAAAAGAAAAGAATAACATCATTGACTATCTCAATTTTCCCACAAGAATTTTTCCAATTGGCCGATTGGATAAAGATTCAACGGGTTTAATCTTACTGACGAATGATGGCGATATCGTAAACAAGATACTGCGTGTAGAAAATGCACATGATAAAGAATACGTAGTTTCAGTTGATTCGCCAATTAACGATCGCTTTATCAATAAAATGAGTTCTGGAGTCCAAATATTAAACACAATTACTAAAGAGTGTAAGGTTAGTCAACTTAATCAAACTACTTTTAAAATAATCCTTAATCAAGGTCTCAATCGACAGATAAGGAGAATGTGTTCACAATTAGGATATAAAGTGAAAAAACTTAAAAGAATAAGAATTATGAATATCACTATAGACGGTCTTGGTATTGGTCAATGGAGGTATCTATCTCCTCAAGAACTCCACCACTTATTAAATGAAATAAGGTAAAAGCGCTTAAGTAACTGGGATATAAACATTCCCTTTAATCACTCCTCGCGAAACCACCATTCTCTGTATTTCACTGGTCCCCTCATATATCTGGGTTATCTTAGCATCTCTCATTAATCTTTCTACGTGATATTCTTTGACAAATCCATAACCACCATGTATTTGTACCGCCTCCACAGAGTGCTTCATTGCCACCTCAGAGGCATACACTTTTGCCATTGCAGCCGCTTGTCCATATGGATGACCTTGATCCTTGAGCCAAGCCGACCTATATACCATAAGTTTAGCAGCTTCAATATCAATCGCCATATCAGCCAGTTTGAAAGCTATTGCCTGATGCTTATTTATCGGTTTGCCAAAGGTTTCTCTTTCGTGAGAATATTGTAATGCAAGCTCATAAGATCCTCCTGCTATACCTAAAGCCTGTGCGGCGATTCCTATTCTACCTCCATCGAGGGTCCACATAGCATATTTGAACCCAAACCCATCTGGACCTAAACGATTTTCTTTAGGCACTTTAACATCTGAAAACATTACTGAGGATGTATCAGAAGATCTTATCCCTAATTTATCCTCTTTAATTCCAGTAGATACCCCATCCCAATCAGCCTCCACAACTAAGGCATTAATGCCTTTATGTCCCTTTTCTATATCAGTTTGTGCAATGACTACATAATAGGAGGCTTTTTTACCATTAGTGATCCAGTTTTTGGTTCCGTTCAAAAGATAATGGTCACCCATATCTATAGCCGTAGTACGTTGACTTGTAGCGTCACTTCCCGCCTCAGGTTCTGATAAACAAAAAGCACCCAACTTCTGTCCTGTAGCAAGTTGAGGTAAATATTTTTGCTTTGTCTCTTCAGAGCCATATTTTTCAATTCCAGCGCATACCAATGAATTATTGACAGACATAATTACTGAGCAAGAATTATCAATCTTAGATATCTCTTCTATGGCTAAAACATACGAAAGCGTATCCAACCCAGACCCTCCATATTTAGGGTCGACCATCATACCTAAAAATCCTAATTCTGCCATTCCTTTAACCCCTTCTGTTGGATAAGTCATTGCACTATCCCTTTCAACTACACCGGGTTTTAATTCATTTTGAGCAAATTCTCTTGCTGCATCTTGAATCATTTTATGTTCCTCACTTATGAAAAAGTCCATTTCTCAAAATTTGACATAAATATACTCCAAGTTAAATTTTGAAATATTCATGAAGACCCAAATTAATTGGCCAACTTAGTAAATCAAAAAGGCAGATTACCTAGATCAACATTACCTCCAGTAATAACTATTCCTACCTTTTTATTTTCAAATAGTGATTTGTTCTTTATTACAGCTGCCACAGGAACGGCACAAGAAGGCTCAATAATAATTTTCATTCTTTCCCAAACCATTCGCATTGCAGATATAATTTCATCTTCATCAACCAACAAGATCTGATCAATATGTTTTTGAATTATTGGAAAATTTATATCTCCCAAAAAAGTGCGCAAACCATCAGCAACAGTTAATGTCGCACTATTATTCATCTGTATCTCTCCTATTTGTAGCGATCGATAAGCATCATCTGCTACTGATGGTTCTGCTCCTATGACCTTACAATTATTACCAAAATGATATCCTGCCAAACAAGCCCCAGCGATCAACCCTCCTCCTCCGACCGGGGTTAAAATATAGTCCAGATCGGCATGATCATTTAGAAGTTCTATTACCGAAGTAGCTTGACCCAATATAACATCCAAATCATTAGATGGATGTAAAAATGTGGCTCCTGAATCTTGTACAATTTTTGCCGCCATTTTTTCTCGTGCTATAGCGGTGGACTCACACTCTATCACCTCACCACCATAATCTTTGACTGCATTTTTCTTAACAGAAGGAGCATTTTCTGGCATAACTATTTTTGACCTAATGTTCATTTTGCTAGCGGCCAATGCTACAGCCTGAGCAAAATTGCCCGAGCTGTGTGTGACAACACCTTTGATTTTTTGATCTTCTGTCAAGACAGAAATTGCACTTGCTGCCCCTCTCATTTTAAAAGCTCCCATCTTTTGGAAATTCTCGCATTTAAAATACAAGTTGGCCCCTGTCAAATTGTTAAAAAAAGAAGAAGTTAATATGGGAGTATTATGAATAAAAGGCTTAATCTGATCATGTCTTCTTAACATTAATTCTTTAGATACTTCCATAAAAAATCATTCTATAGTTTTACAAACTTGGATATATAGTTTTTAGAATCCGTCGTTATCTGAAGTACATATTGCCCAGAAGGCCACTTCTGAGTATTTATTTGCGTTAAGCGGTCAATAGATTGATCATAGAAGAGATTACCTTTCAAATCATATACTCGACAATGCACATTCTTACTATGACTTTCTTCTAATGCTAAATTTAGCACATCTCGTACTGGGTTAGGAAAAATGCTCAAAGCATTGGAAGCAATAATTTCTTCAGTATTCGTACTTAAATCACGTATACCATCACCAATAAACAAACCCCAATCTGCAGACTCTGCAAAAATAAAAACCTCATCAGTTGCACTTATCTTATCTTCTTGCAAATCAGCAATAGCTAAGATTCGCTCATTGTTATTAATCACATTAAAGACCATTTGGTCATCTTGCAATGAATAACTTGGATATCCAAATGTGTTATTCTCAAAAATAACCTTTACATCTCCTGACTCTCGATTAAGGCCAAGCACTGAATAACTTCGCTCATCAGTGGTTGGATCGATCTCTCGATAATCAAATGCAATAATATTAGGACTATTTTTAGAGAAGGTGGGATTACCTATACTTACATCCTTAGGTAAGCCCGTGAAAAGCTTAAAGATTGAGCCATCACCAAATCCTTGTTGATCATTATCATAGACATTTATGATACCTATATCCCAATAACTAAGATCATCATCAAAAACGCCTGATAGCTGATTAAAAGCATCATAAATTAGGTTTTCTCCTGTAAAATCAAATTCTAATACATCAGCATATAAGACGCCCGCAGTACTCGTAACATCTTCAGAGAAAGTCGGATTAAACAGCTCGAATTCCATAAAATTCTGTTCCACTAAATCAAATATGACGATCTTATTATCAAATTCTCCTGCAGCTAAATCACCTGTGACTGCCGCAATTTTAGTCGCATCTTTCGAAATGGTGGCATTTCGATATATCCTTTCTTCAGAAACCAAAAATTCACTAACTATATTTCCTGTTGTCCAGTCAATTTCAACAGCTTGGATTTGTTTATCTGCATTTACAAAAATTACAAATTGTCCATTATCTGTTGCACTCGGTCTACTGATATGTGAAGTATTTGAGATAGCTCCCAGAATTTCAGCAGAGGCTGATGCTGATACGTTGATCTTATTTAATCCCAGATCCGACCACAACACATACTCATTTCCAGGATTTTCTTCTAATTCTTCAACGGGAGCAGTCACATTTTGTCCAGTAATACCTACACTTTCGAATGCATTAGCAGCCGCATTTGCAACCTGAGCCCCATAATCCTCTTGGGCTGCCTGCACAATCGCAATCCTCATATCAGCAAAATTGGATGATGAACGCAAATATTGAGTCAATGCTTTATACCATATCTGTTCGGCTATAGCAGCTCTTTCATCTATGCTGGATGCAAAACTCTCATCGGTTACGAATCTATAAAATGCTAAATTGGGTATACCACTATTGATGTGTACGCCCCCATTGTCTTCACTACCAAAATACTGTTCATTGACATGTGCAGGTTGATATCCAGGATCTCCTAAGCGACGCCCACCATTATTAGGATTACTCATTGATCTAAGCGTACCTGTTGGAAATATATTTGGATTGGTGATATCCTCACCAATATTGAAATCTTCCCGTTCAATTAAAACACCAAAAACATCAGCGAAATGTTCATTAAGTGCTCCTGGTTCACCTTGATATACTAAGTTGGCAGTCGTTTGTATCACGCCATGAGACATCTCATGACCTGCGACATCAAGTGCTTTAGCCAAGGGAGCATTAAAAGCTTGATTGCCATTACCATAAAAAATAAACTCCCCATTCCAAAAGGCATTGTCCATTTGACTTCCATCATCATCCGCCACATTGATGAAGGATACTATATTACTTCCGTTTCCTGTGATGGATTCTCTACCGAAAGTATTTTTAAAATATTCATATGCCTTTCCTCCATTGAAATGTGCTGAAACCGCAGTTGGATTATTCCAATTATTCAAGTTAGAAGATGCGCCTATCTGGTAATCAAAATTTCGATTAACGGGGCTCGTATTCCCAGCATCCAAAGTGATTATTACACCATTTAGAAGTTGATCACTATTATCACAGGATGTCTCGAGTCCTTTAAACATAGGACGAGAAGCATCTACCATAAAATATCCATCACTACATTCATATACGTTGAGGCTTCTTTGCTCGCCAAATAAATCGGTGGATGAACCTACCGCCTGACCTATTACATTGTCGTGATTATGGATTTTACATAACTGATCAAATCTTTCAATGATCTGCCCATTATTAGCATTGATAATTATCCGTTCTTTTTCCGCTAAGTTGGAATATATATTTACTATATAGGACAATATTGGTTCTTCCGATTTAGTATATATCATTAAATCAATTTCAATCTGATCTGAGCGCATCAATTTTTTCACCTTATCATTAAAAGCAATGAAATCAGCATATTGGGATTGGGCAATTTTTATTGCCTTTTGTTCACTGATTAAAGGATGGACGTCTAACGGCCAATTAATATCGTAGAGGTGTCCTTGAAGCATATATACTTGGTCATCAACATCTACATGAGCCAACAACTCACCTTCATAGATTTCTACATCTTCATAAAACTGCCTAATCCTATAATGGGCTCTCCCATTACTATCAATAATCTTTTTAACTGGATTTAATTTTAGTTTTTCTGTATCTAAAGCAATTCCCCATACTTCTGCGATATATGATGAAATTTTTTCTGAATGACTCAAACCTTTCAATTCATTAGGCAGCTTACCTTTGATAGCCAAAATATTACTTTGTTCATCTGCTATGACTTCTACATGTTGATTCAACACTTTGGGGAATTGGGCTGATTTGAACTTCAGAGAAGGAACATATTTTTTAGTCTTTGATTGAGAATCAAATTTTACATAGGCCTCATTGCTAATACGATAGCTATGCTCATCCCTATGTTTCTTCGTATTTTCTGATATTTCGATTTTCATCTGGGCTGATGAAGTGACAACAGTCATGATCACCAAAAAAAATATTATCCTGCTAATACTTAATAAAAATTTAGTCATTTTTTCTCAACGCATTTAGTGATGTATAAATATCAATGATTTCTTGTGGTGGATTAAACCCCTCTTTCCCCCAAGTAATAGTATAAGTTCTTCCCTCTTTTTGATAATTCAGAAATTTATATCTATTCCCAGGTTGATTAAGATTATAGTTAAGTAACAATTGTTTATCAAGGGATTTTATAAATGTTCTTATTTTTTTCTTGTTAACATTGACGATTTGTATCCATTCATTCTTTAGATAATCTTTAGTAAACAGACGTCCATCTAACATCAAACAATACTCAATAGGTATTCCAGAAAATCCTCCACCCGCACCAAAAAAAATCTTTTCCTCATTTTCATCAATGGGTAAAGCATGGGGTGTTTTGCACATAAAAAGCAGAGATATCAAACAAAAACATAAAAGAATTTTTATCCTTTGCATCTAACTAATTTAGATTACAATAATATCAAGTAAATATGATCTTTACTAATCTTGGTATCTTTTGGATTATATATAATATTCAATGCAAATTTTAGAGAGATATTTCAAATTGAAATAATAAAAAGTATATTTGCAGCCGATTTGAAAAAAGGTTCCGTAGCTCAGCTGGATAGAGCAACTGACTTCTAATCAGTAGGTCGCAGGTTCGAATCCTGCCGGGATCACAAAAGCCCTCGATATATCATTTTTCGAGGGCTTTTTTTGTGCAAAAAAATTTCATTTTATTTTTTGCACTATTGAGTGTTAATTATATTTACATATATAATTTTAACATATTAAGATAATTAATATATTTACACTTAAATTCAACCGACCTTCACTTAGCAAATCATATCAAAGAGTTATGAAAAATTTTTTACTGCAACGTTTATCGCTTATAGCCACTATTTCACTACTGGTTCTGTCTTCTTCTTATAGCATGGAAACACAATGTTCTGACGGCATTGACAATGACGATGATGGTTTAGTTGATTGCTTAGACATGGATTGTGCCCAAACCGTTGATTGCTGTTCAGAAATAGATACAGATGGGGATGGCATTGGAGACTTTTGTGATAAAGATGATGATAATGACGGAATAACAGACGAAAAAGAATGTCCTGCTGAAAGTCTAACAGTTGATTCAGAAGATATATGGGTATCCATAGCCGGAGCTAATCCTAATGACATCAAGGTCGGAGACGTTTTTATTGTAGAAGATCATTTTATGAATTCTACTAATAGTTTAGATCTTCGATTTGAATTATTAGGAAAATTTGAAAACGGTGTATCGACAGATAGATTTATTGTAGATTTCAGTAATTCAAATGGGGTTCAAATTAACGATCCTAAACCCTCTGACAGAACTTATATAACATATAGTTTATCATGGGTAAATGCTAACAGCGTGACTGATAGTGACAAAGAAGGTGTTCTAACTACGCCATTTACCTATGCTGATTTAACCATTATCGACTTAGATAATGAAGCATCTGCTGGAACTAATTCTGATGCGAACTTTTCAGATGTTGCAGCATTTTTACACGATGATCGTGAGACTTTTAGGATCAAAGCTTTTAGACCAGGATCTGAAGTATCTCAATATGATTTGGGAGGTAATCAGATTGCTTACGGATTGACCGATTTAGTGACAGTTAGGGGTGTAAGTTCTACAAATCCGTGTGACGGGTGTGAAATTACAGCGCATATACCAAGTTTTCAAGGAGCGAGATTGGTTCATGGAGTATTTGGTGATGCACCACAAACTTCTAATGGAACTAAAAGAAGACAAGCTCAATGGAGATTTCTTGTAGGTAATTGTAGAGATTCGGATGGGGATGGGAAGACAGACATTGTTGACAAAGATAGTGATGATGATGGTTGCGTAGATGCTATAGAAGGCTCCTTAGAAGTTATGTCCTCAATGGTAACATCTAACGGGTGTTTAGCCGAGAATGGCACACAAGTCAATGAGGATGGTATTCCTACTGTTTTGATGACAACTTTTAACGAAGAATGTCAAGATATTGGGACTTCCATAGATCCCAATGAAACAGATCCATTCTGTTGTTCTCCATCAACTCAAGATACTACTGTTGCGTTGTGTTCAGGCGAATCAGTCACAATTTTTGGCACCACCTTTAACTCCACAACTAGTATGTTTTTTGAGAATGAAGGTGAATGTGGAATCAATTTAAATGTAATTGTTTCATTGAAGGAACCAGAAACTCTTACGGCCATCAACCGCAGTATTTGTGATGGCCAAAGTGTTGAGGTCAATGGGCAAACTTATACGGAGGCTGGCACATTCACACAGGAAGTGGTAGGATCTAATGGTTGTAATACTACACAAACTATTGTCATAACAATAGATCAAGCAGAAGAACTTGAGCCTATCTCTAGAACCATATGTGCAGGATCTTCAACTGAAGTGAATGGAGTGACATACGATTCAGAAGGTACATTCACTCAGGATGTTACTGGAAGTAATGGCTGTCCAACTACTCAACAAGTGAATATCTCTGTATCTGATAGAGAAGAATTAGAGACTATCAATAGAACAATATGTGATGGAGAAAGTGTCGAAGTAAATGGTACTACTTATAATCAAGCAGGAACTTTTACACAAGAGACAACTGGATCTAATGGTTGCCCAACTACTCAGACTATAGTGGTTAGTTTAGCTGATGCTGAAGAATTAGAAACAATCAGTAGAGTAATATGTGAAGGACAAAGTACGACAGTCAATGGGGTAACCTATGATGCAGCAGGTACTTACACTCAAAACTCCACTGGTTCCAATGGTTGTCCTACTACTCAGACTGTAGTAATTGAAGTAAAGAACCTCCCTGTAATTGACACTACAGTTAATTTGTGTACTGGAGATATGAGAGAAATATATGGCCTAACTGTCGATGGACCTGGCTCGTTTGTTCAAATTCTACCAGATGCAGACGGATGCGATACTACAGTGAACATTACTGTGATGATGAGAGACTGTTCGAGAACTTGCTGCGACCGAATGGGCAATCATAAAATTAGAGTTTCAAAAAAGAGTGCATCAACTAATAGAGTTATCATAAAATGGAATGTTAATGCAAACGTAGTATTATATGATGGAGAAGTGAGTGACGCAAATATCTATCGAGCATTTAAAGCTTTTTCCTTAGTAGAAAATAACTATGAACAGAGCAACACAAGAAAAAGGGAAATTATTGAGACTATATTAAAAGGTGGTAAGATTGATAAAAATAGCGATCTCCTCACCAATTCCGATACACACACCGAAATGCTGGAATTACTTGAATACTCTTACTACAATTTAAATGTTGGTGAAACTTTTGAATTATAAGTAATAATAAAGAAAGAAAAAAGGTCCTTGAGCAATGAATGTTTAAGGACCTTTTTTTATCTATAATATTGAGGAAATAATGATAATGCCAATACCGTTTTTTCAAAAAAGACGATTATTAAATTGATTTCTATTCTATAGATTAGTAAACTTTAAAAACTATAATTAATCATAAAATAAAAATTTCTCGGAGGTTGAATTCTCAGGCCAACTTCTTCAAATGCCCCATCGAAATTTTCATCAATGGGTGAACCTTCTGTATAATAAAGATTATCAAATATGTTATTAATAACAAGTTGTGCTGATACTTGACTATTGACCGTATAGTTCAATTGACCATTTAAAACAAAAAACGATGAAAGGCCAAAATCCGGATTGTTAGATAATTCGGTAAACGAATTACTAACATACATTCCAGTACTTGAGAATGTCATTTTATCACTTAGATTAAATAAAAATGAAGGTTGTATAATTAAATTGGGAGTCAAAACATGCTCTACATCGAAGTAACTCGCCATACCATTGTTATAATCACTAATATTACTGCTCATAGCCGAGCCAATAAAACCAAATTCGAATAATTCATTTAGCATATAGTTTAAGCTTAGTTCTACCCCAGTTCGGGTACTATTAGCTACATTTTGTCTTATTTCAATATATGATTGATTTTGAAGTGCTCCAATTTTAGTTATCTCATTATCAAAATCTAAATGGAATATGTTAACATTCAAGTTAATTTTTTCTGTTCTTTTTCTAAATCCAAGCTCTAAATCTTTAACTGTCTCATGTTGACCTACTCCATTAAAAATATCTGAACGTGTTGGCTCTCGATTACTTATTCCATAAGACATATAGAAGTTATTATTTGATGAAATATCATAACTAAGACCTACAATCCCATTGATAAAAGTATAATCACCGTTAATAGAAAAAGGCACTGCGATCGATTCATCACCAGTTATGGACATACTAATATTTCGCATTTCAACATTCGTGAATAGGTTAAATTGATTCAACTTATTCTGATATTTGCCAAAAACACTTATTTCATTTTTATCTGTAAAATCTCTGGCATATGGTTCCGTTACAAACGGAGATATATATTCAAAATTGACACGATCGAATAAATATGTATTTACACCAAAATCCAGTCGAGAACTGTTCATCTCTTTTGAGATAAAAGCTTGTACGCCATAGTGATCATTCTCCAATCCATACATATATTGTACCCCATCAAATGTATAAGGAAAAACACCTCCTGCACCATTATAATAAACCGATCCTGAAAAACTTAAATCAGAATTAAGCTGATTGACATAGGTTAAATGAACTCTACTTTGTTCGAAATCATCAATATCATTTAAATTATTGAAATTAGTTCTTGGATCTAAAAGAATCTGAGATTCTGGTACGTGCTCATACGATTGACCATTTTGAGTTCTCCCAGAAAATGCGGTAAGTTTTAGCATTTCCTTATCTCCTAAGTATCCTCCTGAGAAAAATAATGAGTATGAATCTGATCCAGAATTATACTTGTATCCATCGGTAGAGGTTTTGGACATCCTGGTATAAATTCCTACACCACTTTCCATTAGTCCGGTATTTACTTCTGCCGCTGTTCTCAATGTTCCAAAACTTCCTCCTGTTAGCTGAACTCCTCCTTTAAAGTCACTTTCAAATAAATTGGGTGATTCAAAATTAATCGCACCACCGTATGAAGCTATACCACTACTATTAATCCCAACTCCTCTAATAATCTGAATACTTTCTACACTATTTCCAAAATCACTAAAATTTGAAAAGTATGTACCATGATCAACCATATCGTTAAGTGGTATTCCGTCGAGACTAATGTTAATACGATCTTGATCCATACCTCTTAACCTAAATTGTGAGTAATTCCCAATATCTGTTCCCCCATCACTATAGGATATAATAGAAGGTGTGAAAGTTTGCAATAGAAGTACTGGATCTTGTCCTACATAAATCTCTTCTATGTCAGCAGCATTGACATTTGCAAATGTAATCGGTGATTGCTCACTTACTCTTGATACAGCAATAACAAATTCCTCAAGATGCAAGGAATCATTAATTTCATTGTTAATATCTTGCCCAGATATAAAAATTGGCAATGTAGTCACAATGAACACGAGTAGTTTGTTCATAATCTTATTTATTAATTGACAATAGAAATAATTATTTCGCACTAATAGCAAGAAGGGTAAACACTCATTGTCACAATGATATTCCTTACGCCAGCATTACCTGGATCAAGTTAAAATGGGTATAATCTCAGCCTAATATTTTGAAATTGAACATAAATACTAAGCACCCCAGCTATTAGATACAACAAAGCTAACAATTCACAATATTACTTGTTCACAAGTATGATAGAAAAAATGTTTGCCTAACGTAGTTGTACCAAATTTGAATTATATGCCCTTATTTCAATCCAATAATTTTTATTGAAGTCCTATGAGGTTCAGGTAGAATTAATTAGATAGACTTCCTTATCCTAAATAAAGCTTAATTCACACACTTCTTGGTTAATTTCTAAAACGATAAGTTATCTATCAAATTGATAGCCTCTATTACTCTATTTTTTTTACTACCCTTTAATACGTAGAAATTTTCATTGCTACTTTCCAGATTCTTATGATAGAGTTTAAAAAGTTCAGATCTATTGTACGGATTTTCCCTTAAAGGGTCTTCTTCAAACGGAACATCAAAATACGGAAGTAGGATTAGGTCCCACTTCAATCCTTCCAACTTATTAATGATAAATGGATCGCAACTTCCATATTTGTATATAGACCATATCTTAAGTACCAACATAGCCGTGTCAACAATAAGGTACGGTGATTGATTATACTCATATTTATTGATTTCCTTAATCTGAAGCTTGGCAATTGCCAATATATCATCCTGAGAGTAATTAGTATTTATATTTTCCAAATACTCCCTTGACATCTCTCTAACTAAAGGCACATTATAATATTGGGCTAGTTCTGTAGCCAAGGTAGTTTTGCCAGTGGACTCTACACCTGTAATTAATATTCTCTTCAAGTAGCAATATGACTATTAGAAAATGATCTCTTCCAAGAAAGATAGCCCATTATTGCGAGGCCTATATAAATTAAGTACAATAAAGAATAAAAGTATAATTCCTTATAATAATAGATACCCGAAGCGAGGATATCAACTATCAACCAATAATACCAATTGTCAATTTTTTTACGAGTTGTTAACCACATTCCTGTGACACTAAAAATAGACGTTGTACTATCCCAATAAGGCAAAGCCGAGTCTTCAAGACCCAATATGAATTTTGGTAGATATATTAATAGTTGAGCAAAGACTATAACACCTATGATAGTTAAAAATGCGATATAAATAGACTGCGTCTTAGTTAAGAATGTCACGGGAAGTTTATCATTTCCTTTATCCCCCTGAACCCATGAATACCATCCATAAATGTTCAGAATTAAAAAGATAATGTGTAACAAGAAATCTCCATACAATCTTGCTTCCCAAAAAATGAAAAAAGAAATTAGTACGTAGACAATACCAAATAACCATGTCGCTATATGTTCTTTGATCAAAAACAGAACACACAACAATCCGCTTATTAGACCTATAAATTCTAAAAAACCAATGTTATAGACATAATCTATAATTAATTGTATCATAAGAATAGCTTAATTCTATTAAACGTATAGCATGTCAATAATAATATTGGTCGGTCTTCTTAGGATAAAATAGATTAATCGAAATCTACCAAGCACCAGTCGAATACGATCATTACCACAGGCTTAAGTTTTGTAAGTTTATTAAAATAAAAAATGACAATTATGTTTTTTAGAATATTTCAACCTCAAGTATTAATATTTCTCATTCCAATAGTAGCAATATGTGGGCACTACATTTTGAAAGCTCATAAGATGAGATACGAACACGAAGAAAGATTGGCAAAAATTGAAAATGGTATAAACCCCGATGACGAAACTATTTGATTTAATTTCCTTTTGATCGTCCTAATATATCCTTTTTCGCTTTTTGTCGATCGGTACTACGGGGTGGTGATTGCATAACTTGATCAAACAATTTATCTTTTGCTCTCCACTTTCCGTTGACTAAGTCATATGACTTATAACTACCATCCGGCACCATAGTAGGCCCTTGACCATCCATTCTACCCATTACAGCGATAAGGTTGTCGTAAACTATTCGATTATTAGTTTCTTGATAATTTAAAGTAGCATTAGCATCTGAAGAATATTCTAATACAAGACGATCTTTGTAATCTAAAGCTCCTTCTCCATCTTGAAATTGATCGTAGCCTAATTCCGCATACTCTCCGTTAATATTTAAACTTTCTAAGGTTTTCACCTTAGTGTACTCATCAATATATCTAAAAGTATAGAGGGTGTATGTATCCCCACTCTCCACGATATTATATATCAATGCGCCTCCCCACTCTATCCATTGAATCTTTCCATATTCATCAAGAGCCATATCCCCTTCATCACCTATAGACCATAATTGATCTTCAGTTTGGAGAAAGGAAACATATTTATAATTTCCCTCCCCAAGGTTAACCTGCCAAGAAATCGTCCTAAAGGATTTATCATTAGGATAAACTATTGAGATCCATTCCAACTCCTTAAATTCTTGGCTATACGAGTCTTTATATTCTAATTCCTTTGTAAATAATTCTTCAAATTTTTGAGAAGCAAATATTCTATGTTCTGCCTTATCCGCATTGATCATAGCATCTGCATAAAAAGCCAAATCCTGAGAATTGCCGTTAATAGCACTCCCAACAATTAATAGATAAAAGAATATTGATCTAATCATATTGTAATTGTCATATTATACTAAGTGTATAACGCAAACAGATATTGTTTCATTACCAAATATGATCTAAAATGAATGATAAAGTTAAGTTAAACAGCAATCTATAAGATTGTTATAATCCGGACGATCTGAAGCTCTGTCATGTACATATTGATCCTCAATTAAACCATTCTTCAGGAAGAATACTCCGGGCATCTGAAAGCCATCCCCTATTTGACGAGCAAATATGTTATTTTTCTCTTTTAGGGCTGTTTCAAATGTTTTTAACCAGACCTGCAATCCGAATAATTGAGAAAACTTGGCTTTCACCAAGCCGAATTGGGCATAATGAATACACTGGGGGTCCGAGATATGGGGTACACCATCTAATCCAAATTTTTTGAAATATTCATCGCCCTCCTCTTTTGAGGCCATATGGACAAAGCATAATTTCACTCCTTTGGCTGTTATATTTTCTCGTATTTCTACTAAATCCTTCAGTGCTTGCTGACAAAATACACACCCAAATTGTCGTAAAAAAACAAGAAGGACAGGACTATCATACGTCATCGTATGTAAATCCTGTCCTTCATTTGTAATTATATTTTTAAGACTATCTATAGCTTCTTTATTCATGACAGTCATAAAACGTAATTTCAGTTTAAAGGTTCATTCCATCAAATGTATCCATGACCTTTTTCACATGACTTGCAGAATCGTGCAACATTGCCAATTCATCCTTATTTAAGCCAATTTCTATGACTTCAGCTATTCCCTCTCTATTAAGCTTAACTGGTACACCGAGGAACACATCTTTCAGACCATATTGACCTTCCATTTTGACACAACATGGGAAAATTCTATTCTCATTCTTTACTATGGCCTCAACCATTTGAGCAGCTGCAGCGCCAGGAGCGTACCATGCTGAAGTACCCATTAATTTAACAAGTTCACCACCACCTTTTTTAGTTCTTTCTACTATAGCATTGATTTTATCTTCTTCTAACATTTCAGTAAGAGGGATTCCAGCAACTGTGGTATATCTAGGAAGTGGAACCATAGTATCACCATGCCCACCTAATAATAATGCTTGGATTTCCTTTGGAGATACTTTCAACTCAGTTGCTAGGAAAGCTCTATAACGAGCAGTATCTAATATACCAGCCATTCCAAAAACACGATTTGATGGTAAACCAGAAGAAGACTGCGCAGCATATGTCATCACATCCAATGGATTGGAGACAATTATAATTATAGGGTTTGGTGTTTTTTCTAAAATAGACTTAACAACCGATGTTACAATTTTAGCATTAGTGCTAATTAAGTCGTCTCTACTCATACCAGGTTTACGAGGTATCCCAGCCGTGATAACAACAATATCGGATCCCTCAGTATCATCATAACTCTCAGTACCAGTTAGCGTAGTACTGTAATAATCAATTGGTGCTTGCTGCCAACTATCGAGAGCTTTACCTCTTGCCATATCACCTTTGAGATCCAATAATACTACTTCGTTGACGATATCCTTGTGAGCGAGAACATTAGCCACTGTAGCTCCAACATTTCCTGCTCCGACAACTGTTACTTTCATATCTATTTTATAATTTTTTTTGTGCTAAGAAATTTTAATGCAAATGTATGATTATTAAAGAGTATATGCATGAAGCAAAATAATAATATGTAATAACAATATTTTTCAGACAGAATTAGACCAACATTACCTTTTGAAACACATTTTTGAATAGTAATCGAACTAAAAATTCTACATTTGCCAAAAAATTACGAGAAATGAATCTTCACGAATATCAAGGAAAAGAAATTTTAGCTAACGGTGGTGTAAAAATACAGAGAGGATATGTCGTAGAATCAGTGGAAGAGGCGGTAAAAGCTTTTAATAGATTAAAAGAAGAGACTGGGACTAAGTTCGCCGTTGTTAAAGCTCAGATTCACGCTGGAGGAAGAGGCAAAGGTGGTGGAGTAAAACTTGCAAAAAATGAAGCTGAATTAAAAGAGCATGCTGACAATATATTAGGCATGATGCTCAAAACTCCACAAACTCCTGGAGGCTTGGATGGTGAAGGTAAATTGGTTCAAAAAATATTAGTCGCAGAAGATTCTTATGCACCTGATTTTGATGCATGTAAAGAGTTCTATGTCTCTATTATGATGGATCGAGAAACAAAGAGGAACGTGATTATATATAGTACAGAAGGAGGAATGAACATAGAAGAAGTTGCAGAAGAAACCCCTCACTTGGTACATAAAGAGTATATAGATGCAAGGCTTGGCATGCAAGGCTATCAAGCTCGAAAAATAGCCTTTAATTTAGGTCTATCTGGAAAGTCATTTAAAGAGATGACAAAATTCATTTCTAAATTGTACAGTGCATTTGTAAAAAATGATTTATCGCTAATAGAAATCAACCCATGTTTAAAAAACTGTGAAGATGAAATATTAGCAGTAGATTGTAAAACTACTGTAGATGATAATGCACTGTTCAGACACCCAGAATTAGCAGCGATGCGTGACACTTCTGAAGAGGATCCAGCAGAAGTGGAAGCTAAAGAATTTGGACTCAATTATGTGAAGCTTGATGGTAATGTCGGTTGTATGGTTAATGGTGCAGGATTAGCTATGGCTACAATGGATATAATAAAGTTAAGTGGTGGCTCTCCAGCTAACTTCCTTGATGTTGGAGGTACTGCAGATGCTGAGAGAGTAGAAAATGCGTTCAAAATAATATTGCGTGATCCAAACGTCAAAGCGATTTTAATAAACATTTTTGGAGGTATAGTACGATGTGATCGTGTTGCTCAGGGTGTGGTAGATGCTTATAAAAATATGGGCAACATATCTGTACCGATCATAGTAAGACTACAAGGAACTAATGCTGAAATTGCTAAGGAATTGATCGATAACTCTGGATTGGAGGTTCGATCTGCTGTTGTTCTACAAGAAGCGGCAGATATTGTTAAAGAAGTTCTTTCATAGTTCATATTGGAGTCTTATACTCTTTTTCAACTAAATGAGTACATCCGAAGAGTAATAGCTCTTAACTTTCGAGAGCCACTATGGATAGAAGCCGAGATCGTACAATGTAGAGAATCCAAAGGGAACTTCTATCTTGAATTAGTTGAAAAAGATGATACATCTGATAAAGTCATAGCTCAGGCTACTGCAGCTATCTGGTACAAGAACTACCAATTCATTAAAAGAAAACTTGGAGAAGTCATATATGATCTCCTCAAAGATGGTACTGCTGTACGAATCAAATGTCGTATTGATTTTAATGAGAGATATGGTTTTAAGCTGTTTATAGAAGATATTGATCCAAATTATACTTTTGGAAAAGTAGAACTCAATAGACAAAAAATTATATCCGAATTAAATGATCAGGGATTAGTTGACGTTAACTCAAGTCTCTCTATTCCTAATATTATTCAGAATATTGCGGTAATATCATCATCCAATGCTGCTGGCTACAAAGACTTCATAAAACAACTTGAAGGAAATAGTTATGGATATAAATACAATGTTACTTTATATGATTCAGCGGTTCAGGGTCAAAAGGTAGAAACTGACACTTGTAATGCCATCAATGAGATCATAGCACAAAAAGAGCACTTTGACGCAGCGATCATAATAAGAGGTGGAGGAAGTAAGCTAGATTTAGCTGCCTATGACAACTATAATATTGCAAAAGCCATCGCCACCAGTGGTATCCCGTTTATAGTTGGTATTGGCCATGATATTGATAATACCGTTGCAGATTTAGTTTCTGCAGTTTCTGTCAAAACTCCAACAGCAGTGGCAGATTACTTAATCGAGAAATCACTGCATTTTGAATCCAAGGTCGAACATTTAAAAACTGTTATATTTCAAAGGCTTCATGTGCTAATAGCAAAAAATCTAAGTGATCTGGGGAGAATTAATGAACAAATAATCCTGATGAGTTCTAACATGATAGACATCAATAAGGCAATCTTGCAATCCTTAGAGCAGAGATTATCTCAATCGATAGAGAAAAAATTAATACATGAGCAATCAAATCTTGATAAGTATAGAATTAGGATCGACGGGATAAATCCAGAAAGGATATTAGAACAAGGCTATCTTTATGCATCTAAGAATGGTGAAATATTATCCAATAAGGAACATTTCAAAATAGATGACGAAGTAACATTACATCTTAAAGATGGTCGAGTAGAAAGTAAAATCATCAAATTATGAGTAAGAAAAAAATCACCTATTCAAATTCAATAGAAGAACTGGAAGCTATCATTAAGGAAATCAATGAAAATAAAATTTCAATAGACCATCTGCAAGACAAAGTTAAGAGAGCAAAAGAATTGGTGGAATGGTGCAGTAATAAACTCAGAACAACTCAATCGGAAATAGAAAATACCTAACAGCCTTTAAGAATCTTTCTGATTGAATAGTTTCTTTAATCTATCTACCACTCCAATTGAATTAATATTTTTATCGTTGAGTGCCATATAAGAAAGAATTGTTGCAAAAGGCAATAATAATAAGCAAGGTAACCAAGCTGAACTTAAAGGTCCCATTGCTCCGCTACTCAAAAGTTTTTCTCCAGAAATGGATGTCATAATAAAAATCATATAAAACAATATAGCTATCAGAAGAGGAAATCCGAATCCGCCCTTTCGCACAATTGCTCCCGCTGGACCACCAATAAAAAGAAAGATTAAACATACTACAGCCCAAGAGAATTGCTGATGTAATCTTAACTTGGCAAAAGCAATTCTACCATTTTTAATTTTTATCTCATTCCATTTATTAAATACCCTATCTCTCGCTGCCATTGAGTTTTTTAATGCTCTATCAATAATCATCCTACGCTCTTTAACAACTATTTGTTCTATAATTGATGAGTCTGGCATGTCATCCGATAATAAATCAGGCAAATAAATGTCTTGTGCGATTTTTTTGACATTTACAGACCGTTTTAATTCTTTCTTACGATTTTGCATCAACTCAGAATCCCTTGATTGATTTTTTTCTTTGACCTCCTGCTTTCTACTTGTTTTATTCTTCAAATTATAGTCTTTGACTAAATTACCATAGTCAAATGTAGTTGCCAGCCTAAGATTTTTAGTTTCAATTAATAGCGAATCCTGATATTCAAAAAGCTCACGGCTGGTCATCATATCATGTCTTTTATGGGATGTATTTGTCATATTAAGGTTAAGTAACTCTGACAGTTTAAACACCTTTTGCATATGTTTGAAATAAATCCGACTTAGAGGTCTTCCAGCAGAACCAAAGCTTTTTCTTTTTGCATCGGCCGACTCACTCCTTATTTCTTTGAAAGAATATCCTTCGGATAACTCCATAATCAAATACTTTTGATCGGCTGTGGTGTACATTTCTCCATATTTAGCATATGTCATGTTAACAATACTTTTGTCGGCATCAGTATGATCATAAATTCTTATACCATTTATAGATCTTCCATCATTATCTTTTTTATCTATCCATATTGAATAATTATCAAATTCTTTATTGAAAATCTTTTCATCAAAAACGAATGTCAATTCATTCGTTTTCATGTCTTTCATCTTTTTTATAAACCTCTCATTAGCCTTAGGCTTTAGAATATTAGACGCATAAAATGAAAATATACAAGTCAAGAGGGCTAATATCAAACCTGGGCGTAGTGCTCTGAATAGTGATACTCCTGCTGATTTTATAGAAGTTAACTCATATTTCTCAGCCATATCACCATATACCATAACGCTAGAAAGCAAGACCGTTAGTGGCAAAGAAAGCGGGATTAAAACAATACTCAAATAATACAGCAGTTCAAAATAATCCCAAATTCCGTATCCTTTACCTAATATATCATCTATGACTTGCCAAAGTTTTTGCATCAGAAGAACAAATTCGACTATAAAGAAAGAAAGCAAATAGGGACCTATTGAACCTTTTAATACTAACTTGTCTAAAACCTTCAATCGCAATACTTTGAAATTTTAGTGAAGAATTTGTAACAAAACTAACGGAAAGTGCGTCATCTCTACAAATACGAAAGTAAAACGCAATGCTGCAAGCGATAATGCCCATAAAAGATAAAATGTTCAGATATGCCTACCGCATATTGGGCAATCAAATGGCCGCAGAAGACGTAGTGCAAGAAGTATTTATCAAAGTTTGGAGCAAAAAGAAGGAAATCCAAAATATTGAGAATAAAGAAGCTTGGTGCATGACTGTAACGAGAAACCTTGCTTTAGATAAATTACGAAAAAAGAAGTATCACCATGAATCTGTAGAAGATCACTTCAGTTTGGCAGATACTTCGATGACACCATTAGAAAGTGTACAAAGTAATGATACCATGAGTATGATAAGATCAGCTATAAACGCTTTACCTAAAGATCAACGTAACGTGGTGCATCTGAGGGATGTAGAAGGATATAGCTATAAAGAAATAGCAGAGATCTCGGGTCTCACCATTGAAAAAGTAAAAGTATATCTGCATAGAGCCAGAATATCATTAAGAAAACAATTATCAACGATCGAAAGATGAGCGTTATAAAAGCAAATGAATTATTAGAAAAATATTGGGCCGCCGAGACTTCAATCGAAGAAGAGAATGAGCTCAAAAAATATCATCAAGAAGGCCTCTTGCAAGGCCTTCCTGAAGGTGACTTGTTCGACTACTTCCAAGTAGAACGATCTATCAAATCTACGAGGGAGATTGGACCTATCCAGAAGACACCAAAAATGTTTGGTTGGAGAAGTATTATGAGTATAGCAGCCTCAGTATTAATTGTGGCATCTCTATTCATCAATAATATGAATAACTCACCTTCCCATAAGGTTATTGACGATCCAGAAAAGGCTTTAGAAGTGACGATGACTGCTCTTTCTTTTTTAAATGGATCTATAGATCGTGGTGAAGATGCCTTAATAGAAGGGCTTCAAGAGTTTGATAGAACTCGAATTTTTAAATATCGAAACTTAAAAGAGATATAACTAAATCAATAATTAAATATTAATAACATGAAAAAAATATGTTCGGTAGTTGTGATCCTATTAATTGGACTGACTACTTATGCCCAGAGCCTTAATTCCTTCTTCAATGACTTAGAAGATCGTGATGATGTAGCGATTGTATCTGTTAACAAAGAAATGTTCAAAATGATCGCTTCTATGGATGTTGACATTGAAGGAGCTGATGTACAAGAGATGATAAAGGATATCAATAGCCTAAAAATCTATGTTCAGGACGAAAATGCTGACTACGAAACTTTTAAAACCGCTCGATCTATTGCTCAATCTTCATCAATGTCTGAATTGTTATCAGTCAAAGATGGAAGCGAACGAGTCTATCTCTATACAGATCAATCCGATGGAAATAATTTCGTAAAGAATTTGCTTTTGATGGTACACGATACAGATCAAAATGTATTCATAAGATTAGATGGCAAAGTTAATTTGGATGATCTATCCAAGCTTACAGACAAAATTGGAATAGATGGATTGGAACATCTAAAGAAAATAGAAGAAAAATAAAGTCAGATCAGGGTATCAAATTATAAAAAAGAGGAACATATTGTTCCTCTTTTTTTATTGTAATATTACTTTCCAACTATACTATGTTATGTTAATAACCTATGTCCTACTTGGGATTACTATTACTGTAAGCCTTTATATTTTAAACCGTCCTAAATTGCTAAATACATTTGTTCATTTCCCATATATGGAATCTAATAAAAAAGAAATTTCTCGATTATTAACAACATAATATAAGCAACAATTAGCTGATAAGAAATATACCATAGAACTTTAGGTACTTTATGAAGCCTGTCATCAAAAGCTCTAAATAAAAATATTATTAATAAGAGTTTAATGAACGAGAAGTTTATTGAGCTACAGCTTTTGGAATTTGATTTAATGTGATATTTCGTTGATAGTATTCTCACGAAACTCAAACAATCGTGGACGATAAATTTCGATAAGATCTTTATTATGAGTAGAGAGTATAACTGATAACTTCCTATCTAAAGAGATTGAAAAAAGTAAATCCATCAATTCATAAGTACTCTTAGCGTCTAACCCTAAATTAGGGTCGTCGGCTAACAATACCAACGGCTCTGTCACCAAACTTCGCGCCAAAACTGTTTTTCTTTTTTCTCCGTTGGACAAACTACTTACTAACTTATGAGCGACTCCCTCGAGATGTACTTCTTTGAGCTGTTGATGAACTTTTTCATGAATTAATTCTTCATCATTTTCTTCATGCGCTCTGAGAGCTATGGCCACATTATCAAATACAGTACGATTTTCTAAAATCAATAATTGATCTTTAATGATTCCATATTTTCTCCTCAGCTTAAAAACTTCGTTCTTTTGAATTGATGTTAAATCAAAATCAAATGCTCTGGCACTTCCTGATAAAATCTCTTTTGCACCATATAGTGATTTAAAAAAAAGACTCTTCCCTACTCCTGTTGCACCCAAGAGAAAACAGTACTCTCCAGATCCTATTGAAAAATCAATATCATCAATAAAACCACCATCCCCTAACTCAATCTTGACTTTTTTATAAACGATATATTCATTAATCATATTCATATCCAAAGAACCAAGAACAATATTATCAAAATAATCATTATGAATTGTTTAAACTCGATCTAAATGAAATTGATAAATCTTTAGCACCTGTCAAATAACTTACCTTTGACCCAAATTAAGTACTATGAAAAAAATTCATATCGTAGCGATAATCATGCTTTTATTAGGCGGAATTGCCTTAGTTATGTCATCTCAGAATCTAAGTACTTATTCTACATTCGAACTGGCCTCCAAAAGTGGGGCTAAATCAAAGATTGTAGGCCAACTATCTTTGACAGATCCTATATCATATGATCCTGAAAAAGATCCAAATAATTTTAGCTTTTATTTGATTGACCAATCGGGTGTAAAGAAAAAAGTAATCCTCAATGAGCCAAAACCTCGAGATTTTGAAAGATCTGAACAGATTGTTGTGACAGGAAAAATGTCGAATCAGCATGATTTTTTGGCAAGCGAAGTATTGCTCAAGTGTCCATCCAAATACAAGGATGAAGAGTTAGCTCTAAGAGCACAAGAAGGCTAAAATGGAGGAAATAAAATATATAGGCGAACATTTGTGGGTTGGACAAGTTGGGCACTTTCTTGTAGTGTTGAGTTTTGTTGCCAGTTTATTTTCAGCATATAGTTATTACCACTCGCAAACAACTTCAGAAAAAAGTTGGCTAAGATTGGGACGGTTAGGATACATTGTTCATGGTATAGCTCTATTGTCAGTGATAGGACTCATCTTTTATGCTATGGTGAATAAGATGTATGAGTATAGCTATGTCTATCGTACAGTCTCGGATCATCTCCCCATGCAATATACTTTAGCTGCGTTTTGGGCCGATCAAGAGGGTAGCTTTATGTTATGGATGTTTTGGCATGTTATATTAGGTGTAATACTCATATATTCGGCTAAGAAATGGGAGGCATCCGTCCTGTGCACTTTGAGTTTAATTCAAGCCTTTATAGGCAGTATGCTACTTGGAATATATATGCCTTTTGGAGAAGACACCAAGATAGGAAGCAGTCCATTTATTTTAATTAGGGACGTTTTTGAAGGCCCGATATTTTCCAACGCTGATTATTTGACTCTGATAGTGGGCAAAGGTTTAAATCCTTTACTCCAAAATTATTGGATGACCATTCACCCTCCAGTACTATTTTTGGGATTTGCTTCATTATCTATCCCATTTTGCTACGCCATAGGAGGACTATCAAATGGAATGCACAAGTCCCTTATGGTTGATATAAAGCCATGGGCATTATTTTCAGCATTTATATTTGGTCTCGGCATCCTAATGGGTTCGGCCTGGGCATATGAGGCATTAACATTTGGTGGATACTGGGCATGGGATCCTGTAGAAAATTCTTCTTTGGTACCTTGGTTGTTTCTTATGGCAGGCGTCCATACTAACTTAATCGCTAACAAAACTGGTCATTCTTATAGATCCACCTATATCTACTACCTCTTAGCTTTTATTTTTGTGATATATAGTACGTTCTTGACCAGAAGTGGAATATTAGGTGAGACCTCTGTTCATGCTTTTACCACTATGGGACTCGAGACACAGCTTGTGGCTTTTATAGTTTTTTCTTTACTTCTTGGTTCATACAAACTAATCAAAGCCAACCATTCTATCCCTAAGAAAGAAAAAGAAGAAGATATATTAAGTAGAGAATTTTGGATGTTCATTGGAGCACTGGTATTCCTTTTTTCTGGATTATTGATGACTATTTCTACTTCTCTACCAGTTTATAACAAACTGATGGAGCTTTGGGATCCAAATTTTATAGGAAAAGTTATTGAAGATCAGGTTGAACATCATAATCGTTTCCAGATTTGGATTGGAATATTCATAGCCCTATTGAGTGGATTATCCATACTTTTAAGATACAATGCCTTTAATTGGGATAGTTATAAGCAAAAATTCACTAAACATATTGGGTTAATAATAGTAGTATCCGTATTACTGACATTAGTCATATCTAATCAGCTGATACAACCAACATGGCCACAAAATCTTTTATTATTCGGTGGTATATTTACAATATTCTGCAACCTCGATTATCTCTTTCTTTTTATAAAGAGGCAGTTGAAATTAGCTGGAGCTTCCTTCTCTCATATTGGTTTTGGTATACTCATAGTAGGGATACTATTCACTGGACTTAACAAACGTACCATTAGTGCAAATCCATTTGTACAGAAAGATTTCTTAACAGATGAATCTGCTAATAAGGCAATTATTTTGATTAAAGGAGAACCCTTCTTCACTTCAAGATATTGGATCAATTATGTTGGTGACACCTTAGTGGGTAACCTTAGAAAGTACCAGTTAGATTTTAGACAAGTTGATAAGAATAATGAAACTATTGATGCATTCAGTACATTCCCAAGTGCCATCTATTCTGCCGACTATAGCAAAATCGAAGCTGTAAATCCAGGCACAGAACATAATTTAATTTATGACGTATTTACTCAGGCTTCTCCTCCTCCACATCTGCAAAGTATAGAGAATGCCAAAATGGTCGAAGACTCACTATTCTATCTGTCTCATTTAGTTTATCCAGGTGACAGCATCGATGAGGAAGAATATTCGGTGGATATTGGTTCGATTATCTTTGATCATGAATTTGACCAAAGTGATCATGGAGACGGCCAAGATTATGATCTGACATTAGCTCTTCCATTAACTATTAAGAATAAAAGGAATAAAAAAGAATACTTAGTTCATCCAGGATTGGCATTAAAAGATGCTATGATTTTTCAAGTACCAGACATAATTGATGAATTGGGCATAAAAATCAAATTGAGCGAAGAAATATTCAGCCAGCTCTTTACTGAAGAACAAGATCTGACCTATGAAACCTTCAAAGTGAAAATGGGTGACACTTTCTCTTATAAAGGATACAATATATCCTTAGAAGGATTCGATCAAAATCCAGCACATAAAAATTATGCGCCAAAGGATGGTGATATCGCTGTAAGTGCTGCAATAAAAGTATCTAAAGAAAACTTGAAAGAATTCAATTTACAACCTTTGTATATCATACAAGATTTACAACCCTTTAGCATCAAGGATTATGACGAGACGAGTGGACTCCACATTAGATTCAGTCATATTAACCCAACCAATGGAGAAATGACGTTCTCACTCGCCATTGATGAAAGGGATAGTCAACCTTTAGAACTATTTATAGCTGGAGATGTACCTCGGTCAGACATTTTAATAGTACAAGCTGATTTGTTTCCCGGAATCAACTTAGTATGGGTTGGTTCACTTATGATGCTTTTGGGTATCATCATGAGTCTTATCACCAGAAGAAATAATACAAAATCAACTTAGTGAAAGCCCTTTTTTGTTAGGCTATAAAATTTAAAAGACAAAAAGGCGACATTTTCTACAATTTATCTACACAAAAAATGTGTGTATGTAGATTGTCAGTAGTCTTAAAGATGTAACCTTATAATTTTTTAAATTTAGTACCAATGAAAACTATATCTACAATCATCCTTCTCTTGATAGCAAGCTTAGCCTTCAGCAGTGATGTTGAAATAAGATTCGCTAATCAAGAATATAATATGGAAAGGATGTATGTAGATATAGAGGTACGTTCAAAAAGCGGCTCATTTAATTTGGGTAGCCAAAACCTCAGAGCATATTATAATACTAATGCCATTCTGCTAAATGAAGGATTGTCAAGTTCTAAGTTATCTACTGAGATATATAATGAACTAAATGTAGTTAGCAAATTTGAAAATGTAAATGCTGATGAAGTAAACCAATTAACTTTTGATGCAGATATGGGATTCATTAATTTCAATATAGAACTAAAAAATATAGTTGATGGTGGAATTAATATCAGTGGAGAATGGGTAACATTAGCAACTTTAGCATTTGACATACAAGAAAAAAATGAGATTGTAAACTTAGTTTGGGCTCGAGAAGATAGAAGTGATGCATATGCTACTGCTTTTGTTGAAATCGCAGAATGGTTAGCACCAAATAAAATCTCAACAAAAGAAATAACTGAGTTCAATGATTTAGAGGACGAAATCGAATTTTCTACTGACAATGAATTGACTTTAGAAATAGGTCCTAACCCCACTTCAGATTTCGTAAATATTATTCAGAATAAATCAAATACTTTATTGACAATTATAGATATGAGTGGCAGAGTAATTGAGGAGAGAAATCTTACTTCTTCAAAGGAGAGAATTGACATTCAATCATATCAATCTGGCAATTATATTTTCAACATTTTTGATGGAGAAAATAATATCACTAAAAAGTTGATGAAACTTAACTAAAAGAAATATTAATCGATAGGCTTATTTCAGAGAGAAACGTAAAATGACTATCAGGTCTTGATAAATTTATCAAGGCCTTTTTTCATATTAGCTATTTGATTTCTGTATTCTTGTTAATAACAAAATTAAGAGTGATCAGAATAGTAATCCTTGGCAGTGGTAATATGGCAACTCAACTATGTCATAATTTTTACAATAGTCAAAATAAAGTCATACAAGTTTATAACCGAACTTATGTCAACGCAAAGCATTTGGAAAGTATTTGTGATACAATTACAGATAATATTGACGATGTCATAGATGATGCAGATCTATATATAATCAGTGTTAATGATAGTGCAATAAAAGAAATATCACTTGAGCTTCGTAAAATAGAACTTAATCCAAGTGCCATAGTAGCTCACACTTCAGGCAGTGCTTCGATTAGTCTGTTAGTTGGACATCACAACCCGGGTGTTTTTTATCCATTACAAAGTGTGAATAAAGAGAGGATATTAGATTTCAAAGAAATACCAATCTTATTAACAGTTAAGGGGAATATAGTCACCGAAAAATTACAACAAGCAGCCAATTTAATAAGTAATAATGTACATCTCGTAAAAGATGACTATAGGTCAAGAATGCACATTCCTGCTGTATTAGTTAATAACTTCACTAATTATATGTATATACTCGCAGATGAGTATTGCAAAAAAGAAAATCTTGACTTCAATTTACTTCGTCCTTTAATTTTAGAAACTGCTGAAAGGATGAAGATCTTTAAAAACCCGAAAGATGCACAAACTGGACCTGCTGTCAGAAATGATCACACTACCCTATCAAAACATCGTTCACAATTGAATAAATATCCAGAAATAAAACTTGTATACAACTATCTAACAAAATGTATAAAAAGAGATCTTAATGAGAATAGTTAAAGATTGGAATAAGGGTCAATGGAAGTTTACATTATTCCACTATCAGCTTAAATTCAGTCTAAAAATTGAGGACGGAACAACCGAGCAATGGTATAAATTCAGGGATATAGAGCCTGAAAATTTGGATACGCTTATTACTATAATGAGTCAGGACTCTATCTCTGCACTTATCAAAGAAAACTTTGACCGACTGAACAAAACAATGGACATAATAAATGCGCAGCTTCCAGAAAGTGAGCATGAAGAGTTCGATGATATATTATAGATCATAATGAAATCATCTCCCCAACACATTCTAAAAAACACTTTTGGTTATAACGATTTTAGAGGTAATCAATTAGAAATCATCGAAGAAGTTCTGAAAGGAAATGATGTAGCCGTTATTATGCCAACTGGCGGAGGAAAATCACTTTGCTATCAAATTCCTGCTTTAATACTGCCTCATTTAACAATTGTTATTTCGCCTCTCATTGCACTTATGGAAGACCAAGTAAGTAGCCTGAGAGAGCTAGGCATAAGATGCGCTACTTATCATAGTGGAATTGAACATAATATAAAAGACGACATTATTGATACTATCAAAAATGAAGTGCAATTTTTACTTTATGTAGCTCCTGAAACTTTAAACTCCCCTTTCATATCAGATATATTGCGACATGTCAAAATAAGCCTTATAGCAATTGATGAAGCACATTGTATATCAGTGTGGGGTAATGATTTTCGACCAGAGTATACTAAATTAAGCAACCTGAAAAAATCATTCCCCAGCACCCCTATTATCGCATTGACCGCTACAGCGGATGGGGCTACACAAGCTGATATCAAATCTCAATTAAATATATCGAAAGCCAAATCATACATCTCAAGTTTTGAAAGAACAAACTTATTGATAAGTGCCTCACCAGGCACCAAAAGAATCGAACAGATAGAGGAATTCTTAAAACGCTACAATTCTGAGTCAGGTATTATATATTGTTTGAGTAGACGAAGTACAGAAGATGTAGCAAGTAAACTCAATGCTAAAGGATTTAAAGCTTCTTATTACCATGCTGGCATGGATAGTTTGAGTAGAAGAAGAATTCAACAAAGATTTCAAAATGATGAAATAAGAATTATATGTGCCACGATTGCTTTCGGCATGGGAATCGATAAATCTAATGTCAGATTTGTCATACATTATAACTTACCTAAGAATATCGAAAGCTTTTATCAAGAAATTGGAAGAGCTGGAAGAGATGGTCTTAAGTCCGAGACTCTTCTATTCTATAGTTGGGCAGACCATACTCGACTGAGATCCTTTATTGAAGATAGCATAGGGAATGACGAATTTAAGAATGTACAAAGCGCTAAGCTTGACAGAATGTGGGAGTTTGCAAATGCTACAGAATGTAGAACTAAAATGATACTACACTATTTTGGTGAGTATAGAGATAAAAATTGTGGTCATTGTGATAATTGCTTAGACCCACCTAATGTGATTGATGTTACAATATTAGCTCAAAAAGCATTATCAGCCATTGTAAGAACACAACAGACTTTGGGCATCAATATACTCATCGATATACTTAAGGGTGTCCCGAGAGAATTAATTCAACAAAAAGGATATGATCGTCTTAAAACATTCGGTGTGGGCAGAGATTTGCCAATTTCACATTGGCGATATTACATCCTTCAGTTTATTAATAAAGGTATAATTAGAGTTGATTATACGTCTAATTCAATTTTGAAACTTAGCCCTCTTTCTATAGATGTGTTAAAGGGTAACATGCTTATTCAAACATCAGAATATCGGCCACCTACTAATAAAAAGAAGGATAAAAAAGTATACACCCAAAATATAGAGAATGAACTATTCGAAAGACTGAGGATTTGGAGATTAGAAAAAGCAAAAGCTATAGGAGCTCCAGCTTATGTGATATTTAATGATTCTACGTTGTTAGGCATAGCAAACGAGAAGCCCATTAATTCAAGTGAACTACTGCAAATAGATGGAGTAGGTAAAGTAAAGATCCAAAAGTATGGGAAAGAGATCCTCATACAGGTAAGAAATTATGTCGAGAGCCAAGAATAGTATTTTTTAAGTATATCGCTGGAGATTTCATCTATTTTAAATAAGTGACTACCGTTGACACAAAAATACTCCATATTTAGAGATGGTCGTCCATAATACAGATATGACTCCCATATATGATCCATATACCACGGTGGCTCAGGAGAGGCTCCCCATCTTAGATCCGATTTCTTTCTTTGTATAAAAGTGTGCTTAGATATTTCAACAAATATTTTGAAATCCATTGGATACTTTAATTCCTCAGAATAACAAAACAACCCTTCTATAATAACTAAATCGTGGTTTAACGATTGATTATTAATCTCTAAATGTATTCTCTTCTTATTAAGACTTTTAGGATATTCCCAATCAGCTTTTCCATTTATAATCCTTAATTCAGACTCTGATATTGGAAAATCATCCTGTCTCACTATGGCCACGGATAAGCCATGTTTTTCTAATTGTACTTTAAGGAGGTTAGACAGAGTACTCTTACCAGCCCTGCTCACCCCACCAATTCCTACAACCATAACCCAGCTATAACCTATGCAACAAATTCTTAGTAACCACTCATTTTGGCATATCGGTTCAAATGATAATTTGAACCACCAAACAATAATGAAGCTACACGTGCTCTTTTTAAGAAGAATCCAATCTCTTCGTCATCTGTCATACCAATTCCTCCAAACATCTGAACTCCTTCGTTAGTAGCTAATTGAGCTACTTTTGACGATTTAACTTTCGCCATACTGCACAGTGCAGGTGCCATAAAGTCATTTTCATCCAAAGCATCTAAGGCTCTTATGGACAGACTCTTGGATACTTCTATTTCTCCATACAAATCAGCTGCTCGATGTTGTAATCCCTGAAAGCTTCCTATGATTTTACCAAATTGTCTTCTTTCTTTAAGATAGTCTATTGTCCTATGAAAGGCTTCACTCATTATTCCTATAAGTTCGGCACTTAATAGCGCATTAGCCATATTCGTTATGTCACCAATTATATTCTTACTGTCATTTGGGTTGAATGTAGAATCTTCAGAGATATCTAAATCATTAAATGAAACCACCCCATAGAATCTGGCATCCATCATCTGAACTTTATCTATTTTTACTCCTTCTGATTTAGCATTTACTAAGACAGTATAAGTTCCTTCTTCAGAATCAGCCGTGACTAAAAAATAGTCTGCGACGTGACCATCGACCACCATGCTTTTCTCACCATTCAACAAGGCCTTTCCATTAGCAATCGATATAGTAGTACTCTTTGGTTTGGAAGAATAAAAATTGCCTTCTTGAAGAGCAATAGCAACAATTTTTCCATCATTTATACAGCTTTCTAAAATCTGCTTCATCATGGAATTACCATATCTTTCTATAATCTTACTAACGATTAAAGTACTTAATAATGGTGACCCAGATAGGGTCTTGCCTGATTCTTCCATTAAAATACCAGCACCTCTTAATCCAAATCCTAGCCCACCTGATTCTTCTGACAATGCGGTAGCAGGCCAACCCATTTCTACCATTTTATCCCATAAGTCCATAGAAAAACCATTAGGATTATTATTGTCTCTTAATTCTCTTACCAATGCTACAGGTGCTGCTTTCAACAAATCTTTAGCAGAATCTTTTAGAAACTCTTGTTCTTCTGTTAGTATATATCCCATTAGCTTATATATTATGAGGGTAAACCGAGAATATGTTTGGCAACGATGTTAAGTTGAATTTCACTTGTTCCACCTTCGATCGAATTACCTTTGGTTCGGCAAAATTGACGAGCAATTTTACCTTCGTTATATTCTTCTCCTGACCAAGCATGTGCTTTTAGCCCTTCACACTGTAATCTCAGTTCATATTTCTTTTTATTTAACTCGCTGCCATAATACTTCATGAAGGACGATTTAGCGCCGATTGCTTGACCTGCCTTCATTTCTTGATTAATTCTATCCAAAGTAAATTTGAATGCAGCTCCGTCTATCTCCCACTCCGCAATATCCCCTCTCAGTACTTTATCATTTAGGGTACCTTGTTCATCTAACCCTATACTCTTTTTTGCATAATGGGACAAAGGAGTCATCATATCTGCGTCAACGGCTCCACTTATCGAAGCTCTTTCGTGAGTTAGTAAATATTTGGCAACAGTCCATCCTGCATTTTCATCTCCGACGACATTAGCTTTTGGGACCTTTACATTATCAAAAAAGGTTTCACAAAAAGGAGACTTACCACTAATTAATTTAATCGGCCTTGTACTTACACCTTCTGAGAGCATATCAATTAGTAAAAAGGTTATTCCTATCTGCTTCTTTGAGGAGTTATCAGTTCTTGTCAAAGCGAAAATCATGTCAGCAGCATCTGCGTATGATGTCCATACCTTTTGACCATTCACGATGTAATGATCTCCATCAGCTATTGCAGAAGTCTGTAATCCAGCTAGATCAGAGCCGGCACCGGGTTCAGAATATCCTTGACACCATCTAACCTTACCTTTTATGATATCAGGCAGGTATTGTTCTCTTTGTTCTTCTGTCCCAAATTTTAAAAGAGCAGGCCCTAGCATCCAGATACCAAAACTCAACAAAGGTGGTCTACATCCCAACTTCTCCATTTCTTTTTTGAGTATCCTGGCCTCATCATTAGACAATCCTCCTCCACCATATTTTTTGGGCCACTTAGGCGTAGTCCACCCCTTTTCTGCCATGGCATGAAACCATTTTTCTTGGTCTGCATTTTTGAATTTTGCATTCCTACCACCCCAATAAGTATCATTTTCCTCCATGATAGGTTTTCTCATGGAATCTGGGCAATTTAATTTAAGGAACTCCTGTACCTCTTTTCGAAATACTTCTAATGACATAGTTCACAATTTTAGGTAAGTTAACAGAGATCAATGAATAAATCGATAAGATGGTCTTTTCATAATTGGCAATATTACTTTACAATTGATTTTTATATTTATCGCCTGAATTATCGACATGGCTAAAAAAGAATTAAGAAAAGATCTGAATGATTTTCTCGAGAGAAAGAAATTCCTAAGAGACGAAAATCGCCCTAAGGCTGTGGCCAAAAGAAAAGCCAAAGGGAAAAGGATGGCACGAGAAAATATAGATGATTTATGTGATCATGGCTCCTTTCAAGAAATTGGATCGTTGATTATCGCTGGTCAAAAAACACGTCGTCCTGAGCAAGAGCTTATAGAGGAAACACCTGCAGATGGCTTAATAGCTGGTATAGCTAACGTCAACGGTCACCTATTCGAAAAATCTAAATGTTGCATACTTAGTTATGACTATACTGTCTTAGCCGGCACCCAAGGCGCATTCAACCATATGAAGACTGATCGCATAATAGAATTAGCCAGAAGAACTAAAAACCCGATTATTTTTTTTGTTGAAGGAGGTGGTGGAAGGCCTGGGGATGTAGATTTTGATCATATCTCTATTGGAGGATTAAATATTCCGACATTTGTTGAGTATGCCCGATTGAGTGGTATGTTACCGCGCATCGCTATAGTAAGTGGATATTGTTTTGCAGGAAACGCCTCGATAGCTGGTTGTTCAGATGTCATTATAGCAACTAAAGATAGTAACTTAGGTATGGGAGGCCCAGCTATGATAGAAGGAGGTGGCTTGGGCAAATTTAGCCCTAAAGAAATAGGGCCAGCTGACACACAGAGTAAAAATGGTGTTATCGATATATTGGTCAATAATGAAGAAGAGGCGGTTAAGCTAACTAAAAAATACCTATCCTACTTTCAAGGAAGTATTGATCATTGGGAATGCGAAGCCCAAGAATTGTTGCGCACTATTATCCCCGAAAACAGAAAGTTTGCCTACGATATAAAAAAAGTGATTCGAGCTCTTGTAGATAAAGACTCATTCTTAGAATTGAGATCAGAATTTGCTATTAATATGGTGACTGGACTAATAAGAATCGAAGGAAAGCCCATGGGTGTAATAGCCAACAGCACGAGATATTTAGGTGGAGCCATAGATAGTAATGCCGCAGATAAAGCATCAAGATTCATGCAATTATGCGACGCATTCGGGCTACCCTTAATATCACTTTGTGATGCTCCAGGATTTATGGTTGGTCCAGAAGTAGAATCCAGTGGTTTGGTGCGACATTCCTCTAGAATGTATATAGTCGGAAGCTCTCTAAGTGTACCAATTATTACCATATTCATACGAAAGGTATATGGATTAGGAGCCATGGCGATGTGTGGTGGAAGTACTACTACTCCAATTCTTTCATTAGCTTGGCCAAGTGCAGAGTTCGGTGCCATGGGATTAGAAGGCGCTGTCAAATTGGGTTTTAAGAAAGAACTCGAACAAAGTAATTCGATAGAAGAAAGAGAAGCCCTATATGAGCAACTGGTACATCAAGCTTATGAAAAAGGGAAAGCCATAAAGGCCGCAGCTTCATTAGAATTCGATGAGGTAATAGACCCTAAAGACACAAGACAATGGATAGTTTCAGGATTAGCCCATCAAAAGGAAAATCCAAATTATAAAAGAACGATTGATAGTTGGTAATAATGAGTATCGAAGAAGAAATTATTGAGACTTATCGTAGAATTATATTTGATAGATATCAATATGATTACATCTCAGAAAACTATGATTTGGATAATACATTCTCAGTTGAGGAGCTAACCAATTTTAGATCATTCTTTCTTGATTATGTGTACCCCCCTGTTGAGAAAAGACACATATTAAATCAAGCCTTCGACAAATTAGATAACCATATAAAAAATCCTAAATCTCTGCTTACCTTGCTGATGAGATCCAGTGGTATTCTATTTAAGTATGGCCGTCATCTCCCTCGAATACTCAAAATTGCTATGATGGCTTTACAGTCTTTTAGATCGGCTAATGCATTTGAAACAGCTTTGGCAGAACAAGCTGAAAATACGAAAATCGACAGACCTATTTCTAAAGAGAAGTTATTTGGTCTTATTGCCTGCTTATCTCAGGAGCAGATTAATTCATTTATTGAAACAAGTTCAAGATTATTTTCTACTATAAAAGATGAGGCTTTAATAAAAAAAATACTTCATATCGTCGATGTAGTCATCAAAAACATGAAAAAGGATAAGTCTTCTTTCAGTTCAACTGAAATTCAATCATTTGAATTAGGAAAAGAAATACTAAGTGGTAGTTATGAGTTATTTAGCACTTTGAGCTCAAATCAAAAAAATCAATTATTTGAAATAGTAATTTACATAGAGCGATTAGAGATAGAAAAAATTTTTGAGAGGTATAAAAAATAAGAGCATATTTTGAATAAAATATGCTCTCAAAACGCTTAATAACTATATTAATTCTCTCTACCTAACAAAAGTCAAGTCTCCTTTTATTGTTTTTGTATTGCCCAATTCATTGTAAATCGTAATGCTATAAACATATACTCCTGAATTGGCCATCATGCCATTGAACTCTCCATTCCATCCAGAATTTGGATCATTCAAGATTGCTCCTTTTGTTTCAAATACTTTATTTCCCCATCGATCAAATATCATCATATCGTATGTGCTATTTTGATCAAAATTGCCTTGAGGATAGAATCTATTATTGCCACTTAAACTTCGAGAGTTCATTATATTTGGAACATATATTTTTTCGATTTCTGATAGGGATAATGTAATCTCCGCATTAGATATACATCCATCAGAATCAGTTACCTGTACAGTATAAGTCGTTGTTTGATCAATACTCACCATAGGGTTAGGACAATCTGTGCAACTCAAGCCATCAGTATTACTCCAAACTATATCTTGGATTTCTCCGTCATATTCTAAACTTAGGTCGAATTCACCTTGTGCATCAATCGTTAATGCATCAATAGAAAGTGCTCCCTCACGTTCTTCAGTTATCGTTACTAAAGCATTATCTGAACATCCGTCAGGTATAGATACTGAGATTTCATAATCTCCAGCACTCATTCCCTCTACGACATATGGTAGTGATGTGATCTCAATCGGATCTGCTCCTATCCCTGTAAGAATAAAAGGTGGTGTGGCGCCTGAAACATTTTGAATAACAAACATCCCATTAGCCACACCTTCGCATGATCCAATAACTCCTCCAACTTCAACACTGAATCCGGTGAAGTTAATATCTATATTCTCTGTTGTGGTACAACCATTTGTACCAGTAACTATTGCTTCATAAGTACCAGATTCAAATACTTCTGGCTCAGCTATATCACTGGTAAAACCATTAGGTCCTGTCCAACCCACGATAGTACCATCTGTATTAATTCTTAATTGTGCTCCTGCTGATTCACATGCTATATCTCCTTCAGTAGAAAGATCTAAAGTTGGTGCTGACGAGTCATTAGTTATTTCTATTGTCTGTACAGTGACACACCCGTTGGATCCTATTACCTCAACCTCGTAGGTACCAGGCTCACTAATAGTAGGTGATTCTTCAAGACTCACAAAATTATTAGGCCCTCTCCATCCTCTAATCTCCCCATTAGTCGTGGCAGAAAGTACGGCAGAGGTGTTTTCGCAACCAAGACCAACTTGAGGTATCGTTACCTCTGGCTGATCTATATCTTCTAATACTTCAATTGAGGCAAAACCTTGACAACCTGTTTGGTCAGCTACAGTAACGATATAAGTTCCTGCTATTGTAACAACAGGGTTCGCGCCATCAATGACAGACCCATCTGGTGTTTCCCAGCTAACTACATCAGCAGTGGAAGTCACAACTAATTCTACTTCTGTATCTTCACAAGTAATTAAACCACTTGCAGAAACTTCTGCAGTAGGTATATCGGCTGCACCAGAAATAACTGATGTTGTTGAATTGACACAACCATTAGCTCCTATAACAAACACCTCATATGATCCAGGTATTTGAATAGATGGATTTTGCTCAGTAGACATAAATCCAGCTGGACCTTCCCATCTCAAAAACTGACCCTCAGTTGATTCAAATTCTAAGTTTACGCTCGCATTATTGGTACAACTTAATTGTTCGTTATTAGTACTTACTACTGGCGCAATAATGTCTTCAGTAACGGTGACAGTCGCTGAAATATTACATCCACTCGCCCCTTCAACGGTAACAATATAATCACCTGGAAAATCAATTTCTGGTGAAGCTTCATTAGAAACGAAACCTCCAGGTCCAGTCCATTCAATCACAGAACCATCAGTATTAGCAACAAGATTGATTCTCATATCATTATTACAATTGAGGGTAGTATCTGATACTGAAAGCGTTGGTACAGTATTATCTTCAGTAACCGTCAGAGTAGCGGTATTCTCACATCCATTAGCTCCAATCACAGTTACTGTATATTCCCCACTTTCAGTTATTGTTGGATTGGCATCTGAAGAAGTAAATCCATTAGGTCCAACCCAGCCGACTATAGTTTCTACAGTAGTTGCATTGATCACCACTTCACCCGCACCACAACCTATATTTTGATTTTCTACTGTTACTATTGGTAATTCTGAATTTTCTGATAATAGTAACGTTGATGTATTTTCACACCCGTTGTCTCCTAACACGGTCACCGTATAACTACCCGCATCAGTAACTGTTGGACTTTCTTCAGTAGAAGAAAAATCATTTGGACCGCTCCACCCCAATATTGTGCCTGTTGTATTCGCTGATAAAACAAACTCTGAAATATCACATGACAACTCTCCGTCTGTGGTAGTTATTTCTACCAAATCAACATCTTGAGACACAATCACTTCCGATGTAAGTTCACATCCATTTATACCTTGTACAGTGACTATGTATGTTCCTGCTTCACTGACCATTGGTGCAGCTTCTGTAGAAGTAAATCCACCAGGTCCAGTCCAGCCTAATATATTATCATCAGTTTGAGCCGATATTTGGATCATACCATTATCAGAACAACTTATTATTACGTTCTCTGTAGTGACAACGGGGTCAATATTATTTTCTACTACTATTGCTTCTACAACAACCGAACATCCTTCGTTGCTAACTATGGTAGCTTGATAAGTACCTGCCTCTGTAATTGTTGGTTCAAGTTCTTCTGAGCTAAAACCATTTGGCCCAGTCCATCCCACTAAAGAATCCGTTGTCGTAAGCGTAAGTTGCAATTCACCATTATTGATACAATTTAGTTCACCACCAAGTGCAGATGCCTCTGGCTCTATATTGTTTTCAATTAAATTGATGGTATCTAAGATAGAACATCCATTAGCCCCAACAATTTCAACTTGATATTCTCCAGCAATAGAAGCTAAAGGTGAAATGTCTGTTGATGTAAAGCCTTCAGGTCCGGTCCATGATATAACTTGAGCATCAGTGGTGATAGAAAGAGCTACTTCTGTTTCTCCACAATTAATCAAAATATCACCACCTTCTGATGTCGGGAGAGTATCATTAAGTGTAACTTCTACTGGGACAATAGACTCACAACCATTTGTACCTATTACAGTAACAAAGTATTCTCCTGGTTCTGAGACAGAAGGGCTTTCTTCAGTCGAACTAAAATCGCTTGGTCCCGCCCAAGAAAGGATGGTACCATCTGTTTGTGCGATTAAGTTCATAGCCGGATTATTACAATCCAATGTTATATTTTCGACCGTAACCTCAACCTGATCAAAATCAGCTGTTATTTCGATATCCTGTAGAGTTTCGCATCCATTAACTCCTCTTACAGTCACTGTATAGGTACCCACCTCATTTATTGTCGGAGATGCTTCAGTGGAGCTAAAATTATTTGGTCCAACCCAAGAAATAATTTCGTCGGTAGTAGTTGCTATAAGGATGACTGATGAATCATTTAAACATGTTAAAACATCATTAGAAGTTTCAACAGTTGGTAGAGTGATATCTTCTGTCACAATTGCCTCCAATGTAACTTCACATCCATTTTCTTTTCTAATTGTAGCTATATATGTCCCAGGTGCTGTTACAAGAGGAGTTATGTCAGTTGAGCTAAAATCGTCAGGACCTGACCAGCCAACTAATATATCTGTTGTTGTAAGGTTCAGACTTAGTTCAGAATTATTCGCACAATTTAATATCCCGCCTTCTACTATTCCTGCTGGTTCTGTCAAATCTTCAGTAACCATTACAGATACAAGATTATTACACCCATTGCTACCTACCACCTCCACGAAATATTCTCCCGCAACGGAGATAGTCGGTGCTTCTTCAGTAGAACTGAATCCTTCAGGGCCCGTCCATTCTACAAATGTTCCATCTGAAGTATAACTTAAAGTTATCTCACCATTAGAATTACAGTTTATCTCTCCTCCAAAAGCCTCGGCAACTGGTGGAATAATATCTTGTGTGATATTTTGACTGAATTCTGATTGACATCCATTTGGTCCTTCTACGGTAACTGTATACAAGCCAGGTTCACTAACTGTAGGGCTTTCCGAAGTTGATGTAAATCCATTAGGACCCGACCAACCTATTACTGTTCCATTATGCGTTAACTCTAATTGAATTTCAGAATTATCGCAGGTTATAAGTCCCGGCTCAATGGCTGCATCAATCAATTGAACATTAACAGTCACTAAACTATCACACCCTGATGCAGCTTGTCCACTCAAAACGACTACTTGATCTATAGTGGTTGTAGTAAATACTTCTGTACCGACTACAACGGACTCTCCTAAGCATATCGTCTCATTTATCTCCGAAGTGGCAGGTTCTATAAAAGTTAAGTCTACTACTATACTCGCACTACAACCATTTGGCCCAGCAGCACTTAAGAATGTTTCACTGGGATGATCTCTGTCAAATAAGATCATTTCTCCATTAAAATTCTCAATTAGAGTATCTTGTCCTGCACAAAAAGTAGAGGTAATAGAGTCTATTTCTGTTGGCAGTATATTAGCATTGATAACTACAGAGCTATCACAACTTATTTGTATCTCATAATATGGTGTTGCAGCTGAAACTCTCCAATCTCTTTCTGATGCTGTAATAAAAACTTCTTCATTTTCACAAAGGTCAAACTCAATTCGATTGACTTTATCTTGTGCTGGAAAAGTATAGTTGAGATTAACTATACTGTCACAGCCATTAGATGCTGGAAACGGCAATGTATACTTACCCACATAACTCTGTGTGAATATAGTATCAATGGCATCCTCATATTCTTCTAAAAATTCTGTTGTAATCCCAATCCATTCTCCATCAGCATCAATTGTATCATAGACGTATACCTTATCTGTTATACAGTAAGAACCAATTAAAGGAGAGCGTCTTTCGCTTGGACTTAAGTAAGTGATATCGATTTCAATACCGCCTCCACATTCACCATCATTCATCACTGTATCTCTTGTTATGGGTATTCCTAAATATGTGAATATTTCACCTTCGCATAAACTCGTATCTATTTTAACTGGTTCAGTAGCGCCTAATACCACAAAGGAATAACTCAATTGATTCACCTCTCCACAAGGGCTAACTGCATCAATAAAGAAAGTCTTCTCTCCTGGAGTAATTCCTTGGAAACTAATAGATCTCATTTGAGCCTCAACCTGTTGGACGGTTTCATTATTATCAATAAAGAAAAATATGTCTTCTTCTCCATTTACCGTAAGACTCAAATCCAAGTTCATTTGGAACATCTGTATTAAGTCATATCTGGTAGATGATTCATTACAAAAAACTGGCGTAGGATCAGGCTGAATGGCAAAGTCATCCAATCGATCTAAATCATCAACTTGAAGATTGATAGTAAAATCAGATACATTGTTAGCATCGGGGATAAAAGTGAAATCTAAAGTTTGTCCTGCAAATTGTGATAAATCTGCACCAGGAGACCATGAACCACTTATTCCGTTGTCTGAAACACTTGGTAATACTACATCCGAACAAACTATTCCGAATAGGCTAAATTCTGGTGAAGAAGTACAATCTGCATCTACCTCATCTTTAACTGTTATAGTGATAGTCGCTGAAGCTATACAGCCATTATTATCTGTAACTTGAACGCTATAATTTCCTGACAAAGAAGGATCTAAATCAGTAAACTGAAGTCGAACGTCGTTAGACACAAAGCTGTTTGGTCCTGTCCAGAAAAAGGTAAAATCAGGATCTGCATTTGTCTGTAATATTAATGGCAATGAAGAATTCTCGCAGATATAACCCGGATCATGATTAATGGCAAAAATACTTAGTGAAGGTATTTCTTTGATTACACCTTCTACTGATATATTTCCAATTTCATAAAATTCATCTGCTTCCTGTGTGCCACCAGTGATGGTTATTCTCACAAACTGGGCATCGACAAATGTTTTTTCAATAACTCCTGCACCATTTTCACCGCATATATTTTCTGTTTCGATTACATTTGATCCATCTGAAAGTAATACGTCATACCTGATAATCATCAAATCTGTACCTGCCCAGGCACCCAGATTATCCAAACATTGATCTGTTGTAATATCATTTGGGTCTTGATCATTATTGGTACCGCATTCCAAATTACCCGAGGTGCTAATAGGTATAGATACTCTCAATTGGCAGTAAGCAGAAATAGCTGCAGGAGCCAAAATAATATCCATATTACTATCATTTTGACCACAAGTAGATGGGTCATCAGGTCCACAATCACAACCGCAGGTACCTTCCCAATCATTTATAACAAAAGCACCAGATTGTATACCATAAAATCCAGAATTATCACAATCCAGATTTTCATTGCCTGTCGCATCCCAAGTTGTCCCAGCAGAAGTAAATCCACTTAGACCTACTTGCATACTCCAATCAAGGACATCAATAGGTTCAAATGTTTGGGCCGAAGAAATGCTCGAAAAAAGGCATAGTAATGCCACTAAAGAAGAGGTTATCTTTTTCATTGTTTTAAGAAATCATGCGTTGTATAAAAGACAACTATTTGACACTTTGCCCCTATAAATTCAACACAATTTTTATTTGAGAGCTGAGTCTTTCTAAGATTATGACTGACATTTTAAATAATCCTCTAATTTTGTTGGATAATTAGAACAACGTATGTTGAGTGAACAGGAATTAGTAAGAAGAGAAAATCTTCAGAAAGTAATCGAATTGGGTATAAACCCTTATCCTTCTGAGGAATTCGTGGTAAGTCATAGTTCTAAATTGATCAAAAACAACTATACTGAAGAATCCTCTGATGAATTCTCTGAAGTCATTGTTGCTGGTCGATTAATGATGAAAAGGATAATGGGCAAAGCATCTTTTGCTGAACTCCAAGACTCATCGGGAAGAATACAGTTATACATCAGTCGTGATGACATATGTACAGGTGACGACAAAACAATGTACAACACAGTGTTTAAAAAATTGCTTGACATAGGTGACTTTATAGGTATTAAAGGGTTTGTCTTTACTACGAAAACAGGAGAGCTAACTATACATGCCAAAGAATTAGTGTTACTCAGCAAATCCTTAAAACCATTACCTATTGTTAAAACGGATGCCGAAGGCAAAGTACATGATGCTGTTACGGATCCCGAATTTAGGTATAGACAAAGGTATGCAGATCTGGTGGTCAACCCTTCTGTAAAAGAAGCTTTTGTGAAAAGAACGAAGATGTACAATAGCATTCGGGATTTTCTTAATACAAAAGGATATTTAGAAGTTGAAACTCCCATTTTACAACCATTATATGGTGGAGCAGCTGCTCGACCTTTTAAAACTCACCATAACACCCTTGATATGACACTATACATGCGTATAGCGAATGAGTTGTATCTGAAGCGCCTTATAGTTGGTGGGTTCGATGGTGTTTACGAATTTTCTAAAGATTTTAGGAATGAAGGTATGAGTCGTTTTCACAATCCAGAATTCACCCAAATAGAATTATATGTGGCATATAAGGACTATGAGTGGATGATGAATTTGGTGGAAGAAATGATCGAAAAAGTGGCTTTAGATGTAACCGGGTCTACTATCGTAAAAGTCGGTGACAATGATATAAACTTTCAAAGACCGTGGAAAAGATATACTATGTATGAGGCCATAGAAGAATTTACAGGTGTTGATATATCACAGATGGACGAAGATAACTTAAGGAACGCTGCTAAGAAAATGGAAGTTCCTTTAGATCCGACTATGGCTCGCGGTAAAATTATCGACGAGATATTTGGTGAAAAATGTGAACCATTCTTAATACAGCCGACATTTATAACTGACTATCCGGTCGAAATGTCACCATTGGCCAAAAAGCATAGAACAGAAGAAGGACTTGTAGAAAGGTTTGAAGCGATTTGTAATGGAAAAGAAATAAGTAACGCTTTTTCAGAGCTAAACGATCCAATAGACCAGAGAGAAAGATTTGAGGCGCAATTAGACCTAGGAAAAAGAGGAGATGACGAAGCGATGGTATTGGATGAAGATTTCCTTAGGGCATTAGAATATGGAATGCCACCAACTGCAGGAGTTGGTATAGGTATGGATAGATTGGCCATGATAATGACTAATTCTAATTCAATTCAAGATGTATTATTTTTCCCTCAAATGAAGCCAGAAACAACATCAATCAAACCAGAAAAAGAATAAAATGGGTAATAATTTATTAAAAGGAAAAAGAGGAATCATATTTGGTGCTTTAGATGAAAAGTCCATTGCTTGGGCTGTGGCTGAGAGATGCCATGAAGAAGGAGCTCAGATCATACTGACCAATGCACCTGTGGCTTTGAGATTTGGCAAAATCCATGAATTAGCCTCAAAATTAAATACTGAAGTTATTCCTGCAGATGCCACTAAAATTGAAGATTTAGAAAATCTGATTACCGAAAGTATGGAAAAACTTGGGGGTAAGATTGATTTTATTCTTCATTCTATCGGGATGTCACTCAATGTTCGGAAAAATAGAGAATATACCGACTTAAAACATGATTGGATGCTCAAGACATTTGATATCTCAGCTGTTTCTTTTCATAAAGTAATGCAGGTTGCTTATAAAATGGATGCTATCAATGATTGGGGATCTATTGTAGCTTTGACCTATATGGCTGCGCAACGTACTTTCCCTGAATACAACGAGATGGCAGAATCGAAAGCATTATTAGAATCGTTTGCAAGGAGCTTCGGGTACCACTTTGGCACGCGCAATAATGTGCGAGTAAACACTATATCGCAATCTCCTACTAAAACAACAGCAGGAAGTGGAGTGAAGGGATTTGGAACCTTTTTTGATTTTGCTGATAAAATGTCTCCATTGGGCAATGCCGATACCGCTTCATGCGCAGACTATTGTGTTACACTTTTCTCAGATCTGACAAGGATGGTCACGATGCAAAACTTATTTCATGATGGGGGTTTTTCTAACATGGGAATCAATTCAGCAGCCATGCTTGGAGAAATCACATAATTTTAGTCTAACAAGCGCCATTTGACTCCTGCCATAATCCGAAAGTCATATAAATTGTATCCATCAACTAATGAGAAGTTAACACCTCTGAACCTACTCAGGACATTGTTAGCCTTGATGAAAAAATTAAAATTATCTACTTTGAAGGAGTAATAGGGATTAATAATTACAATATTTCCTGAGGACCTTTGAAGCTGTTCATTGTAGAATAATCCCAATGCGGGGTTGTAACTATTAATCTGATGATCTGGCAAGATATAGTAATGAAATCCAATCTCAGAAAGCATTTTTTCTTTAAGAATTAAAAAGGTGGTTCTAATTGAACCTGTCAATTGAACTGGTGGCCTTTTAATGGATTCTGTGGTGATATGTTGATAAAGAATATTATGATCACTTTCTATAAATTTCCAATTTAGAGACTTGCTTAACTGTATCGCTATTGTGTTTATACTCTCAGTTAATTGAGTTGGTGATCCTTCTGGGTTTATTACCACTGAATTTTCAAGCATACTAAATCTTGCTCTTAACATCAATCTATGCTTAGGGATTGATTGCAACACATCTAATTCATATAAAACTGAATTAGAAAACTCATTACTCCAAATCAAGCCGTTGGATGAATACGCATTTTTAAAAAAAGCATAAGGAGTCAATGAATTGAATTTAAACCCTAACTTATTCTCACCAATTCTTAATGGGGTGTCCATTATGATATCAATATTCATATCACCAGATGCATCTAACAAACCAATGTTAACCTGAGATGATAATCTACTCTTTTTGAAAAGATCCTTTTGAACTAAGATAGAAGCCTCTATCTCATTAAAGTTTGACGTATCCAGTACTGTTGAATATTCCTTATTAGAATAATTCATGCCAAAGGTTACATCAAAATTATTTGATGAGTACTGTAACTGATTAAAGACATATATTTTCCTTAAACCATTCTTAATTATAGTGGAATTCGTCGACTCTACTGGAAGGTAGAGTTCTCCTTCTTCTTCAGTAACTGAGTCATCTGAAAACTCGAAATAATTATTAGTATACCCTATTTTATTTATAAGAAATAGTGAGCCATTTAAAAGGCTATCTCTCAACTTCATTTTATTCCCTAACAAATATTCAATTTGCTTCAATTTACTGGAAGAGCTCTGGCCATTAGCCATAGTTTGAGAATTCATCTCATTGACATCTGTATTTCTATATACTAAATAGCTTTTTCTTCTATCATGACCTTGATCCTGATATAATTTTAAATCAATATTTTTTACTCTATTCTCCCCTATTCTTAACCACCCTTGATCACTAAAACTATCATAATTAAAATTCAATAGAATATTCCTATTGAATCGTCTATAAAAATCGACATTTAAATTGCTCGAGTTAATGTTATACCCCTTGCCATAAGCAATACTCCATAGGCTTCTATTTACATCATACACTTCTGAAATACCTAAGTCATCAATTAAATTTTGGTACTGAAAATGGCCAAGCTCTACTCCCACTTTATTCATGCTACTAAAGGTGGGTGCAACTGATGCAGAGTTTTCAGATCCAAGATTTGAACTGATAAAATTTGATTTGTAAAAAGGTTCAATCAAGTGAACATTGGATATTACTGTATCAACTTTTATTTTTTGGTCATTTAGAGATAGTGATGTTCTATAGATCACTAATGGATCTCTTTGAGTGGTGTCTGTTGAATTTTGATTGTTGGAAGTATTAGTAGGATTGAATGATCCACCAGAAAGAGAACCTCCACTACCAGGATACTGACAGTAAATAGAGGAACAAGAGTATAAAACGAATAATAATAAAATGTACTTAGGCAACCTTCCCATTATTAAAATCCAAAGGTAGCTCTAAATAAAGAGCTATATAAATAAAAAAAGGACCCAATCTTTATTGGGTCCCTGATTACAGCATAATATAATCAAAACAATTATTGTTTAGGAACATCCGTAAATATTCCGATATTTTGAAGGTATAGTCCTTTGTCTTGTACGTTGGCATCCCCATTAAGGTCAAAATCCATAAAGTAATAGCTACTGTGATAACCATTTTCTTTTAGCCATTCTGCCAAATCTGAAACATTGATATCTACTGGTGATTCTCCATCGAGATATTGATCACCATTGGCTGCATACATTGCAAACACACCAGGTATTACCTCTTTTTGTCCATATCCAAATAAAGATCTAAATGATTGTTTATCTCTAAAATCATATTCGATAACACCATCTACAACTGGTATTGGATCCTTAGACATCACAATGAGGTGATTTCTATGTTCTATCACTACATAATATTCTTTAGTAGGATTAATAACACAACAGTCATCATCTGGGAAAATGATATTTCCATCTTGTAATAGAATACCTGCTCTCGTACAAGTAGCGTATTCTACATCTTTTACTTCCCTTAAACTAACCAACACCCAATCGACGGCATCTATAGGATAATCTTTATTATTCTCAGTTTTATTTTTGACTCCAAAGCTTAAACCTTCGGATCCACCATAGAACCATGGCTCTCTATTGTATGGTTGTCCTGCATCAGTATATTTACCAAAGAAAGTCACTGGCTTTTGTCCTGGAAGATATCCCAAACTATTTAACTGAGCATTCATTTCGCCTGCATCAAAATTAAATGTCCCCTCTAAGAACACACTCGTTCGTACTTCTCCACAAACAGGATCACAACCTTCCTCATATTCTAAAGTTATTAAGAAGGTCCTGTTACATTCTTCACTATCTGATATTACAACCTCATATTCTCCTGGCGGCAAATCTGACACTGTGTTTGAGGTTGTACTTATATTCCACTCGTAGGTATAAGGTCCAGTATCTCCTTCAACAACTACGGTAATTTCTCCATTGTCTAATCCACATAAAGGTTGAATAACTTCAATTTCTGCAGTATATAAGCATGGTGATGAGAAACCAGCATCGTAGTCCATAATATCTTGTCCACTCAATAGGGATATTATTTCTGTCATCCCTGTAGATGGATCAGCATCACTATCCAATGTTCTATCTGTGATACTATTCAGAGGACTAAATTCATGACCAGCAGGTGGAACGAATCTTATAATGTATTCTCCTGGAGGTAAATTAGTAAATGAATATTCACCATTGTCACCAGAAACTGTAGAAGCTTGAATATTATAATCAAGATCTAATAGTTCTACTACAACATCTTTTAAGCCTTCTTCCCCGTCTTCTCTTACACCATCCCCATCATCTAACCAAACCGAGTTACCAATAGAACCATTAGTATAGAATCCTCCATCAATGCTAAATTCTACTTGGTTGGCGGCAATATTAATCGATGGGGTAAAACCATTAAAAGTTACATCACTATTTAGTCCTATACTACTTCCTTGACCCGCTAAAGTCGGAGAGAATGAAGTAGGGCTATTAAATTTGACATAATATCTGCCTGGTTCAACTCCTTCAAAGAAGTAACGTCCAAAATTATCACTTGTAGTCGAAGAAATATAAACCTTATCAGCATCGTATAATTCTACTAAGACATTAGGTAAAGGAGGCTCTCCATCTTCTTGAATTCCGTTTCTATTCATATCCTCCCAAACCAAATCGCCGATAAAGGCCAATCCAACTGACGCAAAAGTATATGCATCATATTCATCAGGCATAATATCAACTTCAGAGGTTATAGATCCTTGAATTAAGGTACTTAAACCCGCATTATATCTCGGAGAGCTTCTATCAGCATCTAAGTATACCAAATCTGTTTTAGAAGGAATTTTCTTCCATTCAGTTCCATTCCATCCAACTATTGACAACTTTTGTAAATCGTTATTAGTCAGAGCCGTAATATCACTATCAACATCCCAAGTCAGTGTAATTTTAGTAGGTTCTACACCGTCAATATCCCAATATTCTACTGGGCTTACTTTATTTACTGCATTTTCTTTTTGCTCTCTATTAAATGGGGCTCCAGCGGGCAATGCTGGTAAAGTTCCTCCAAACACGCTTGTTGTACGAGCATCGTCAGGATTAACCCTATAATAGGCAACTTTAGTCTCAGCAGCTCCTGTAATTGCAATAGGTCTATAGTAACCATCATCCCCCACTGGGAAGGTAAAAGGTCCAGATCCATAATATTTAACATATCCATCGACATATCTCCTATCATTGGCCCCAGTCCAACCTAAGGAGACATTTGAGAAAGCAAAATATCCCTTATTATTTTGTCTCTCTGTTCCTATTACTCCAGGCAGAACTCCTTGACCTCCATTTATAAAATCATGCTGACCAAAGACCACACTTTCTCCATTTTCATGAATAAAAGTATTACCCCAGCTTGCTGATTGTCCTATGAGACATTCTCTTCCGAAGAAGAGAATGCTCATCACAAATGTAAGTTTGATATAGTTCTTTAATTGAGTCATGGCGTTATTGGTTCTTCGTTATTAAAAAGTCTATTTAACAACAAATACTACATTGATATATGTACAGTTTCCTGGTGGCACATCAATTACATCATAATTGAATACCCCATTATCATCTAAAGAATAATTGCTAAATACTGAAGTGTCCATATCAGTAATATAATATTCCAGCTCTGTTCTACTATATGTTGGTATTGCTCCTGCTGAACTAGGACTTGCTAATAACGGAGATCCAAATCTATCTACATATTCTTGCCATAAATCGATAGATTCTCCTGATGTAACCGTACTAACATCGATCACTATTGCAGGCGGATAGAATATTCTTGCTGACTTAGCCGTATTCATCTGAACTACATCTCCATCTGCTTCTACAGCTAATTGATAAGCTGCTCCTGCCGTATTTGTATATGGAGATCCAGAAGTACCATAATCTGAAAATCTGACTTGTCCATTATCTACATCTAACATTCTCTGTGGCGTAGCAGTACCAACACCTACTCTACTGTCATCTCCGCTGATAACTAAAGTATTCGCATCGAAATTTAGATCGAAGTTTCCTTGGGTTACTGTTCTATTACCAGATAAAGTTTGATTATTAGTTCCTAAATGATCATCGGTAAATGAACCTCCACTATTCGAAAGTGTTACTATATCTCCAGATTTACTAATAGTTTGAAGCTCGTTAGAACTATCATTATCATTATCTGCTACGCTTATTGTTGTACTTAAACCATCAGTTATGGTTATTGTACGATCTGTACCTGTTGCTGTGCTTCCAAGATCTTGATCATCTGTACCAATTGATGCTGGATCTACTTCTATCACTACTCCACCAGATGTTACACCAAGGAGATTATCTAATGTACCTGTAAAGGCGCCACCTCCATACTGGTCGAAAGTTATTCTTCCATCTTGTCTTAAGGTAAACCCTTGAAGTCCATTAGCTCTTAATTGTAACATGTGATTGGAATTAGTTCCAACTACACCTGCAATATCAGAAGAGTACATTCTTGTTGACACGTTATTAGTGTTATCTCTTACTGAAATCTCAGGAGTAGAATCTCCACTTACATGTAAACTTCCGCTATTGACAAATCTAAATTGACCATTGTTAGTTGCACTTCCATTAATATAAAGGTCAAAAGTATTGAGCCCAATAAATCTATTTCCTGTTAAAGATTGATCCTGAGTTCCTAAATGATCATCAGTGAACGATCCACCTCCATCAGATAAAGTAACCACGTCTCCAGCTCTTGACAGAGTCTGAAGTTCATTTGTACTATCATTGTCATTATCCGCTACGCTAATAGTTGTACTTAATCCATCTGTGATGGTTATTGTACGATCCGTACCTGTAGCTGTGCTTCCAAGATCTTGATCAAATGCACTTAAATCGATAGTTGCGTTAGAATTGTCTTCATTCGTATAGGTTAAAGTATTACCAGCTAAACCTAATGTTGTAATAGTTTCGTCTATATCAAATGGTGTACCATCCTCATTATTGTAGGTTGCTATACGATTACCTGCAATAGTATTCGTAACAGTAGTATTAGTTTCTAATGAACTTATATCAAATGTGACATCACTACCATCATTATTTGTAAAGGTATAGCTACCTCCACCATTATCAGTCAATTGCGCTTTTGCTATAGTAACTGCAGGTCCGCTTTCTGGAGTATAAGTAATTGTTC
>JAHDDE010000070.1:0-8387 GCA_020629515.1 Saprospiraceae bacterium
TATAAGTTGGATTTAAATAGGTTCATAGATAATTTGGGCACACATTTAGCTACTGAAAATCTTCAAATGAATGGCAATTATATTAGCTCAGATGGGGATTATGAAGGTATATACATTGATAGTCTCGGAAATGTTGGCATAAATAGTATACCTGTATCCATGTTTCAAGTAGGTAGCTCTGGAGATGGTTCTTCTGCAACCGCTAACAGTTGGAAAAAATTTTCTGATCGCAGGATTAAAAAGAATTTTGAGAAGATTGAAAACGCTATAGAAAAAATTGAAATGATAAATGGTTACTATTTCAATTGGATTGATTCAAGAGATACTTCAAGACAAGTAGGAATTATAGCTCAAGAAATTAGAGAAGTCTTGCCAGAGATCGTGCAAAAAGGGAAAGATGGAATTTTAACAGTAGATTATGGGGAAATGGGGGCTCTTTTTATAGAGGCTTTCAAAGAACAACAAGATATTATTTTAAACCAGACGAATAAAATTGAACAACTCGAGAATGACTTTGACTCTTTGAAAGACGAAATAGCTCAATTGAAAAAATTGATTAAAAAATAGGGACGTAAGTTGAATACTTAAATTTGTTTCAAGAATTATATTTGACATATGCTCAATCTTTGGTTGATTCTCTTTTTTATGTTGTCAGAACATCATGCTATATACATATCGGTGGTAGAAATGGAGCTAAATGATCAAAAAGCTGATGTTAAGGTGAAAGTATTTTCGGACGATCTTATAGATGCCGTCAAAAATTTTATACCTGATTGTAAGTCTACTATAGATGAGGTTGAAATTGAAGAAATATCATATTATTTCAATTCACACATTCAACTGAGTCAAGAAGCAGAATCTCTTAACTTAATGCTTCAGAATGTAGAGAGATATGAAGATTCTTATTTCTTTGATTTCAGCAGTCATTACGATCAAAATCAAAAATTGACTTTGTCATTTGGTTATTTAATGGAGCTTTTTCCTTCTCAACAGAACATAGTTAAGGTTAAAAAGGATGGTGAGACTAAATATTTTAAATTTCAATCTATCGGCCAGACTGAAGTATTAGAATAAATAAATCCGGAAGCTTTCATATAAAGCTCCCGGATACCATTATTAGTTCGGCAAAACCACTTGGTCAATTACATGAATTACCCCGTTGGTTCCATTAAGATCAGTTGCTGTGATTTTTGATATTCTTCCTTGAGTATCAGTCAATATCACATGCTCTCCGTTTAACGATGCTGTTAACTCGTCTCCTTGTACAGTGGCTAATTTAAAGGATCCACCTGATGCATTTATGGCTGTAACTAAAGAATTGGCAGACACTTCAGTTCCCACAACATGATAAGTCAATACGTCTATAAGTTGTGCCTTATTTTCTTTCTTCAATAATGTAGCCACAGTGCCTTGCGGAAGCCTTTCGAATGCTAAATTAGTTGGGGCGAAGACAGTGAAAGGTCCATCACTTTTTAAGGTGTTGACTAAATCAGCGGCTTTTACTGCTGCAACTAATGTGGAATGGATATCGGAGTCGACCGCTATATCAACTATATCTTTATGAGACTTACTATAAGACTTAACCTCTTTATGATGAGACTTAGAGCTGCTGCATTGGGCTTGAGCATTAACAGAAATTAACACAAGAGAACCAAGTAAGAAGAAAAAAAATAATTGTTTCATTAAAATAGATTTTGTGGAGACCTCTAATAATGTAGATCACCTAATTAATTGAATAAATTGTTCGAAATCATATACCAGAAAAAATTCTGTTTGGATTTTTATGGCCAATTTATTTTCGAGATGAACCTAAATGGCGTAATTGAGTTTATCAATTATGCTCGACGAATTATCATACAAATCCTTGTGTCAACAAGTAATGGATCATGATCCACAATGTATACATATGTTGTATGACAATTATGGAGGAGCTCTATATGGTGTAATCTATAGAATTGTGAATGATGAATCAGTCTCTGTAGAGTTATTGCAAGATGTCTTCGTAAAAATCTGGAATAAAGGTAGTCAATTTGATAGCGAGAAAGGTCGGTTATATACTTGGATGATGCGTATCGCGAGGAATACAGCATTGAATTATATGGCATCTAAGGCTCACAAGAAAAAAGATTTAATCCAAAGTGATAGTAATTTGGTATATCTAACTGATACAGGAGGGTTCAACACTCAAGTTGACTCAATGGATATATTAGAGGTGATGAAACGATTAGATGATAAATATCAATCAATAGTAAAACTTATTTACTTAGAAGGCTATACCCAGAAGGAGGTAAGTGATCAGCTCAGAATTCCCATTGGTACAGTTAAGTCCAGAGTTCGGATCGCTCTTCGTGAGATGAGAAAAATATATGAATTTAGGCTCACAAGGGTGGTTTCACTTTTATTAATCTTTCTATCCGACCAAATATGATTGAAGGGATTAATGATATAATAAACTCCGGATTGTTAGAGCGATACGTGGAAGGCGATGTCTCGATCGAGGAACGTCTCAAAGTTGATATGTTAAAAGTGGATCACCGCGAGATAAGAGATCGTCTACAACAGATAGAAATTCAATTAGAGCAAGATCATTTAAAACAATCTATCATTCCACCAAAAGGTACTAAAGAAGCTATTATCAAAAGATTGGGGAATGATAATCTGGCAGCAACACAACATCCAATAAAAAAAGAATTGGAAGGATTTAAATCATGGTTATCCATTGCAGCTTCTGTCCTGCTTAGTGTGGGTATAGTATGGTTTATTATGGATAATTCACTCCAGGAAGCTCGAGCATCTGAAGAGGAGCTTACTGCTAAACTTATGATGCTGGAAAAAGAATGCAATGCTAAGAGTCTGAAGTATGCATTTATAAATGACCCATATACCAAACCTGTTCTACTAAATAATGTGAATGACCAAAGTTATGAAGCGGTAGTTTACTGGAACGAGAATAAGCAAGCTTCTTATTTAAGATCAGTGGATTTAAAGACATTGAAAGATGACCAAATATATCAAATATGGGCAGATGTAGAAGGGGAGATGATAAGTATTGGCACCTTTCTTCCTGGAGACGATCTGATTGCTATAGATTATCTTCCTAACGCAACCTCTTTGAATATAACTATAGAGCCAAAAGGAGGTTCTATGCACCCGACATTAAGCACTTTGACTGCCTCTAATTCAATTTAGTAGGGCACTAACTACTTATCCTTTATTAAATAGGCTCATCAATGATTCTGAGTTAACTTTAATTGCAGTCTTTAGAGTTGTTTCTATTTCAGGATAATAAAATGGAGAATGCAGGCCAGGTAGATCTCCTGATTTCATTCTGTCATCTGGTACTGTTCCTAACCAATATAATACAGTAGGAACTTTGTGTTCAGTACTGCCGTATCGCGCAAAATCTTCTCCAACCATTTGAGGTTCGGCATAGATCACATTTTGCTTACCTATAGATTGTTGAGCACTTTTAGTTATGTTTTCGGTTAAGTGAGGCTCGTTATAGTTAGCTGGTGTAAACACATCGGGTATGATGACTTCAGGCCATTTATCTTCTGGAAGGCCTGCTGCTATTGCTACACCCTGAGAGATTTCTCTAATTCTTTTGTGCACCATCTGACGAACTTCTTCTTTATAAGTTCTGACTGTCAACTGTAGACCTACTTCATCAGGGATAATATTGTGTTTGGTGCCACCTTTTATAGCTCCAACTGTTATCACTGCAGATTCTGTTGGTTTTAGATTTCTACTAACGATGGTTTGTAGATCCATGACTATCATACTTGCTATGACGATAGGATCTATAGACATATGAGGAGAGGCTCCATGAGCCCCTATTCCATAAACTTTGATATCAATACTCTCTGTGTTGGCCATAGTATATCCTTCGCTGATTCCTATTTGGCCTGCGGGTATGGTTGGACTACAGTGTAACCCCAGCCCATAGTCAGGCACACCAAATTTATCATATAATCCGGCGTCTAACATCATTTTAGCCCCTTGACCTATCTCTTCAGCGGGCTGTCCAATCATCATAAGGGTTCCTTGCCATTTACTCTTATTAGCCGCCATGTATCTCGCTGTGCCAATCCAAGAGGTCATATGCATATCATGTCCACAAGAGTGCATTACTCCAGTAGATCCACTATTCAGTTCTGTCTGCACTGTACTGGCGTAGGAAAGATTAGTTTTTTCAGGCATAGGTAGTGCATCCATATCTGTCCGATATAATATCATAGGTCCATCTCCATTTTTGAGTATCCCCACGATGCCAAAGCCGCCAAATTTGTAGGTAACCTCATATCCAATGCTTTCTAACTCTTGTCCAAGCTTCTCTGAAGTTTTTTCTTCATGGAGAGATACTTCAGGGTGACTGTGTAGGTCTTTATAGAATTGACTGAGATATTCAGACTCCTCGTATGATATGAATTCGACATCCTGCTTCGGAGCTGGATTGGTCATTAAGAAGAGGAGTAAGTATTTCAATATTGACAAGAGCATTGCGATATTTTTTTTATAAATATAGACTTAATTGTAATTAGTAAAGAGTCAAATAGAGGTCGGTACTTTGGAAGATTAGCAAACTACTTAGGCCTATTAGTGGAGATATTATTAATCTCACAATTAATCTAATAGACTGAGTCCTCATGCTTTATAAACTGAATTGAAGAACTTACTGACAAAATGTCACATCACTCATAGCTTTTATATACTTTTGCACTTCGATCACGAATAGAGACTATGTATAATGATAATCCAACCATAAAAGACGTAAAAAAAGATCTAAATCTTGAGCTGAATAAGCCATTGTCAGAAAAACGCCAAGGGGAAGTATTGGATCTTCCTTCTGACACTGCACAAAAAAAATTTTATATCGAAAGCTACGGCTGTCAGATGAATTTTAGTGATTCAGAGATAGTCGCTTCTGTATTAGCCAAAGATGGTTTTGGTAGTACCCGTAATATGGAGGAAGCAGATCTGATACTTATTAATACATGCTCCATACGTGAGAAGGCCGAAGATACGGTGCGCAAGAGGTTGAGTGTTTTCAACAAAGCAAAAAAAAATAAGCCAGAGCTCATAGTTGGAGTTCTTGGGTGTATGGCAGAACGTCTAAAGAAAAAATTTCTTGAAGAAGAAAAAATAGTAGATATAGTTGTTGGGCCTGATGCTTACAGAGATCTGCCAGTATTGGTGGCAGGAGCAGAAGATGGGAACAAAGGGGTTAATGTCTTCTTATCACGAGAAGAGACATATGCAGATATATCGCCACTTAGATTAGGGAGCAATGGAGTAAGTGCATTTATTTCTATAATGAGAGGATGTGATAACATGTGTTCTTTTTGTGTGGTCCCATTTACTCGTGGTCGAGAGCGTAGTAGAGATGCCTTTAGTATTGTGGCAGAGGCTCAAGATTTGTTTGATAGAGGCTATAGAGAAGTGACTTTGCTTGGTCAGAATGTAGATTCTTATAAGTGGGAAAATCCTGAATCCAAGAAAAATGTATCCTTCGCTGAATTGATGGAAATGGTGGCTCTCGTAAGTCCAGACTTGAGAGTAAGGTTCAGTACTTCTCATCCAAAAGATATGACGGATGATGTGCTTTATACTATGGCTAAGTATGAAAATATATGCAATTACATTCATCTGCCAGTCCAATCTGGCAGTTCTCGAATACTAAAGTTGATGAATCGTACTTATGACAGGGACTGGTATAAAGAAAGAGTTGAAAGTATATATCGCATTATTCCAGACTGCGCCATATCGTCGGATATCATAGCAGGTTTCTGCACGGAGACTGAAGAAGAGCATCAAGAAACTTTGTCTATCATAAAATGGGCTAAGTATAGCATGTCTTATATGTTCTTTTATAGTGAAAGGCCAGGCACACTTGCTGCTAAAAAATACGATGACGACATTCCGCTTGAGGTAAAAAAGAGAAGACTTACAGAAATAGTTGAATTGCAAACCTCGATTTCCAGAGATGAAAATATGAAGGATATTGGAAAAACCTTCAGAGTGTTAATCGAGGGAGATTCTAAAAAGTCAAGTTCAGATTTTAAAGGAAGAAACAGCCAAAATAAAATGCTCATTTTCCCTAAAATGCCCAATCTAAAACCTGGAGACTATGTTGAGGTCAAAGTACTTTCATCTACAAGTGCCACACTTAAAGGAGAGATAGTTTGAGTTTACAAGGAGTAAAACAAAGGTTTGGTATAATAGGGCGTACGGAGATATTAGATCGCGCTCTTAGTAAAGCTATGAGAGTGGCTAATACAGATTTGTCAGTGCTTATACAAGGGGAGAGCGGAGTAGGGAAAGAAGTGATATCAAAGATAATCCATCATTTGAGTCCAAGGAAGCATGACGCATTTATAGCCATCAATACTGGAGCGATACCTGAAGGGACTATAAATTCGGAGTTATTCGGACACGAAAAAGGTGCCTTTACTGGTGCTACGAGCGATCGAAAAGGATATTTTGAGACGGCGTCTGGAGGTACGATTTTCCTAGACGAGATAGGGGAAATGCCATTAGATACTCAGGCATATTTACTTAGAGTGCTTGAATCGGGAGAATATATTCGGGTTGGTTCTTCTAAGGTGTTAAAAACAGATGTTAGAGTAATCGCAGCTACTAATGTGGACCTTTTGGATAAAGTGCGAAAGGGTAAATTCCGAGAAGACCTATATTATAGACTAAATACTGTACCTATCAAGGTGCCATCTCTTAAAGAGAGAAGAGAGGATATATATATGCTATTTAGGAAATTTTCTTTGGACTTCGCGGAGAAGTATCGTACTGATTCAATTCAATTAGATCCAGAGGCAAAAAAGCTAATAACAGATTATAGCTGGCCTGGAAATGTGAGAGAATTGAGGAATGTGGTTGAACAGCTTTCAATCCTCTCAGAAGAAAAATTAATCACTAAAGAGAGATTAGTAGATTTAGTGCCAGATATCCAATTGAGATATCTTCCTAATAGAGTGCCGGAAGGGTCAACTGAGAGCCTTCAGGAACGTGAGATATTATATAAGGTCCTTTTTGATATGAAAAATGATCTCAATGATTTAAAAGGGCTCATTTTCGAGCTGATTAAAACCAATGACTTAAGAGTTACCGATATACAGGGTCTTAAGCAAATGCAACTTGGTCGTCCAATGGGGGAGTCAGTGAGTCAAAAGTATGATTTCTCTCCTTCTGTAGAATCCTCTTATTTCGATACTGATAAGGAAGATTTAGCTGATGGACCGGTCCTTGTCAATCAAGAGGATTATGATGAAATGGAGGTTGTGGAAAATAATTTATCACTCGAAGAAATGGAAAAAGATTTTATTTCTAAAGCATTGAAAAAATATAACGGGAGGCGAAAAGAAGCAGCTGCAGAATTGGGTATATCAGAACGAACGCTTTACAGAAAGATTAAATATTATGGTCTTTAGAATATTGTTTCTTTCGTTTTTTCTCACACTTTTAGGATGTTACTCTTTTAAGGGCATCTCGATCGCTCCGACGATTAACAGTTTTTATATCGAACAATTCCAGAACAGTGCTTTTAACGCGCCGCCCGATATTGGTGTGCAATTCTCAGAAGAACTCAAAGGCTTAGTACTGAGTAGTACACGATTGCAGTATGATGATGTGAACCCTAATATCGAATTTAAAGGAGCCGTACGTACTTTTAATGTAAGTTCAGTCGCTCCTCAGCAAACAGATGATGGATTTGGTAGCTCTCTTAATAGATTGAGTATATCGGTAGAGGTGGAATTTCTTAACTATGATAATGAAGATGAGAATTGGAAACAGTCTTTTTCCTTTTTTCAAGATTATGAAAGTACGGATGATCTTACTGATGTTCAGGATGAACTCATCGAGATAATATTTGATCAAATTAATCAAGATATATTTAACAAAGCTTTTACTAACTGGTAAATTTCTTTTGAGAGGCAATAATTTTATCGACTATTTTAATAACCCTGAGCTCTTTAGTCAAATAAGCTCGGCTGTTATCCGAACTTGGATCGCAGATTATCCATATGCCTACAACCTACGGTTATTATTAGCTAAGAAACTTCAACAAGAAGGTGATGAAACTTTCGAAAATGAAATGGAGGTAGTCGCTTTATATAGCCCTGATCGAGTTCAATTATTTGATTTGATGCATGCCCAGAATTTAGTTGATGATGTTAGAGCAACGAATGATCAAGAGAAAGAATCTACTGATTCTATTGAATTTCAGGATACAGATTACATCTCGACTGTTGAAAAAAAAATGAGCAAAAACATTGAATTGGTCCAAGAAGCTCCTAACTTAAAAACTGAACAGATAGAAGAACAGATAGAAGAACAGATAGAAGAACAGATAGAAGAACAGATAGAAGAACAGA
>JAHDDE010000070.1:8487-14391 GCA_020629515.1 Saprospiraceae bacterium
TAGAAGAACATTCTTATAAAATGGAAACTAAAGGATTATCAGACTACTCAAAATGGTTATTGTCATTAGATGATATAGTGCCTCTTGATCAATCTGAGGATAGCCAAGATCAGGACGAGGTGGTCTCAGAGGCCTTGGCTAAAATTTTGGCCTCTCAGGGGCATAAGAAAAAATCTATCAAAATGTACAAGAAGCTTATATTGAAATATCCAGAAAAAAGTAGTTACTTTGCCGCCCAAATCGAAAAGATAAAAGCTTTATGATTACTTTCCTCACTATTTTGATTGCATTGGTTTGTTTGATGTTGATGTTGGTAGTTCTTATTCAAAATCCTAAAGGTGGAGGACTTGATTCTACATTTGGAGGGTCTGGAGCTAACCAAATGTTCGGAGCTGCTAAGTCAACTGATTTAGTTGAGAAGATAACTTGGGGATTGGCGATTGCACTTTTCGCTTTATGTATCATCACCGCTATCATGGTAAATAGTCAAGGTGGAGGAACGTTAGATCCTAATCTTTTAACCGTTCCTCAGCAATAAGTTTATTATATTGGTGGTCTTATCACAATGATCACCTATGAAAAATTTACTCCTTTTTTTAATTTCAATATTGTTTGTTGCGTCATGTAACGACCATACCACAGAGTCTAATTCTGATTCTACTATAGTTGAGTTGGATTCTAAAGAGTATTTAGAAACTTATGTCAAAAATCCTGTTATTTTTCAATATTTGAAGGTCAATCGTGTATCCCAAAAAGCAACAGGCTGGATAGTAGAAAAAAATGGAAATTTAAGATCGGTTCAAATTCCTATAGAGCAATTAGATCTTAGCGGCGGCACAGTGCAGATTGCCTATTTAGAAACTCTGTTACAATATGCAGGTCCAGTTGAAAGAGTAGTGGATTGGGATCAATTAAAAGAAAGTTATAGACTGAATCTAATATCTGGGCGATATAACTTAAATGATGAAATAGAAGAGGATATCGAGGAAATATATCAATCATTTATTTTAAAAACACAATATACCAGTTGGTCTGCTCATACTGAATGTCCAGTTTTTCATGACCCATTCGCCCAAACAGATTCTTACTTGTCTCCCTTATTAGAGGTCAATAATTCTCTAAGAAACGAGTCGAGATTTAATTCTCAAATAGTTGATTGGCTTAAGACATTAAAGGGAACGCCTGCACCCGAAGGATTCTAAATTTTATTGAGCAATCTGTCAATCCTGCAGATTGTAAAGATTGTTACGTCTATTCTGTCATGTCATTCATGTATTAATAAGGCATTACTGCAATTCTGTCAGATAATTGCCATTTGGCACAAGAAATGATGTACAGGCAGTATCATAATACAATTATTTAAAAAATAAATATTTACAAAATCTGTAAACTATGAGTTTCAAACCAATCAACGACAGAGTAGTAGTAAAGCCTGCTCCTGCTGATGAAAAAACTAAAGGAGGGATTATAATTCCTGATACAGCTAAAGAGAAACCTCAAAGAGGTGAAGTTATAGCTGTAGGTCCTGGGAAAGACGGAAATAAGATGACAGTTAAAAAAGGAGATACCATTCTTTATGGGAAGTATGCTGGACAAGAATTGTCTTATGAAGGTGTAGATTATTTAATCATGAGAGAGGATGATATCCTTGTCATATTGGGATAATCTATTTGTAATCATTATTTAATAAAGAGTATTAATTATAATAAAAATGGCAAAACAAATAAGCTTTGATACTGAAGCAAGAGGTAAGCTGAAAGCTGGAATTGATGCCCTAGCTAATGCAGTAAAAGTAACATTGGGTCCTAAGGGGAGAAATGTTGTAATTCAAAAAAGTTTTGGAGCACCACAAGTTACAAAGGATGGTGTTACAGTTGCTAAAGAAATAGAATTAGAAGATCCTATTGAAAACATGGGTGCTCAATTGGTTAAAGAGGTAGCTTCTAAAACTGCAGATCTTGCGGGAGATGGAACAACTACTGCTACAGTACTAGCTCAGGCTATGGTAGCCGCAGGAATGAAATATGTCGCGGCTGGAGCAAATCCAATGGATTTGAAAAGAGGAATTGATAAAGCAAAAGACGCTATCATCGCTGACCTCAAAGAACAGAGTGAAGTTATTGGTGATGATTTCGAAAAAGTACAACAAGTAGGAGCAATCTCTGCTAATAATGATAATGAAATAGGTTCTCTTATTGCGGATGCTATGAAGCGTGTAAGTAAAGACGGAGTTATAACTGTTGAGGAGGCAAAAGGGACCGATACATATGTTGACGAAGTCATGGGTATGCAGTTTGATAGAGGCTATCTATCTCCATATTTTGTGACGAATGCAGAAGATATGAAAACTGAGTATGAATCGCCATTAGTTTTGATTCATGACAAAAAAATCTCAAATACTCAAGATATAATACCTGTATTAGAAAAAGCAGCGGGTGCTGGCAAGCCTTTATTGATTATAGCGGAGGATGTAGAGAGTCAAGCATTAGGCCTATTAGTAGTTAATAGATTGAGAGGTGGATTAAAAGTGGTTGCAGTTAAGGCTCCTGGATTTGGAGATAGGAGGAAAGCTATGTTAGAAGATATTGCTATTCTGACAGGTGGAACTGTAATATCTGAAGAAAAAGGATATAAGTTGGATGCAGTTGAATTAGAACATTTAGGTACTGCTGAAAAAATCACCGTAGATAAAGACAATACTACTATCGTCAATGGTGCTGGCTCTGAAGATTCTATCAAAGCGCGAATTAACCAAATAAAGCAACAGATCGAGACTACAACTTCTGACTATGATAGAGAGAAGTTACAGGAGAGATTAGCTAAGCTATCCGGTGGTGTAGCAGTTCTTTATGTAGGTGCAGCTACAGAGGTTGAAATGAAAGAAAAGAAAGATAGAGTAGATGATGCACTTCATGCTACACGTGCTGCGGTAGAAGAGGGGATAGTTACAGGCGGAGGAGTAGCCTTGGTAAGAGCAATTAAATCGTTATCTACTGTTAAAGGAGATAATGAAGATGAGAAAATGGGAATTCAGATTGTCAAGAAGTCGTTAGAATTTCCTTTAAGAACTATTGCTTTCAATGCAGGAGTAGATGGTTCTGTAGTCTTACAAGCAGTCCAAAATAGAAAAGGTTCTGTAGGCTATAACGCTAAAACTGACAAATATGAGGATCTCAAAGTTGCAGGAGTAATTGATCCGACTAAGGTAACAAGAATTGCAATTGAGAATGCATCGTCTATTGCTGCGATGGTTTTGACAACTGAGGCTGTCATAAATGATATTCCAGAAGAAAAAGCAGATATGCCAATGCCTCCAGGAGGTATGGGAGGAATGGGTGGAATGATGTAATTTCTCCATTCATTTAAATAGAAATTTTAAAGGGCCTAAACAATTGTGTTAGGTCCTTTTTTATTACATTTACATATAATATGTTTTTTACCGTTTAAAATACCTTAAGTTTTTTCTCAAAAAAATGTGATAAAGCTGTGAGCAATCGTCCTTTTACTGAAGATAACTTCGAACATATATTCAAGACCTATTTTGGTCCCTTATGTAATTATGTGAATAGTCACATTAAAGATTGGGAAGGAAGTAGAGAAATAGTGCAAGCCACTTTTATGAAAATATGGGAGAGTAAAGATTCTATCGAAATTTCAACTACAGAAAAAAGTTATTTGTATTCTGCAGTAAAAAATCGGATGATAGATTATATCAGAGCAAACAATAGAAGAGGTGAAGTGAACGACGACCTTAAACTGGATGAAGTAGATGATCAGCCAGAAGTTGTTGATAGCTTATTGTTGAGACAGGAGATTATGAAGTCTTTAGATAAGCTTAAGCCAAAAATGAAAAAGATATTCTCTTTAAGCAAAATAGAAGGTCTTACTTATGGAGAGATAGCTTCATACCTCGATATTTCCAAAAGATCAGTTGAAGATAACGTTGCAAAAGCATTAGTTATATTGAGAGAAGATCTCAAAAAAAATGAACTGGTTTTTAATATTTAATTTTTTTTTGAAAAAAAATGTGGTATTTGATTTATTGATCGTCTTAGTAGTGTAATGTTAGAAATTAAAAACAGAGACATATTAAAATTTTTAGACGGAACCTCCAGTAAAAAGGGGAGGGAGGCCATGAGAACATGGGCTTATGAGTCTGTCGAAAATGCTCAAGATCTGGCATTTACACAGAAGATATATAAAGAATCAAATAAGTTATCTGAATATAATCCAGTAGATGTTGAGAGTGAGTGGAGTATGTTTTTAGATAAAACAAATGAGATTAGTAATTCAGATAAGAGTTATCCAGAGATCGTTAATGATGTCGAAATAGTTGACGCAATTGTAGCCACAGACGAGGATATATTAGCTTATATAGATGGGAGTATATCAAGAAAAGATAAAAATAGATTAGAACTTTGGAGTAATTCGTCTCCAGACAATAAAGAAATATTAGAACTTAATAACACTATACTTGCAGAGGCATCTCAAATGGGATCTTACAGATCTGTTGATGTAGACGCAGAATGGACTTCGTTTATGAAGAACGTTAGGGATGGAGAAAGTAAGGATAATGTTATAACTATGACTCCAGCAGTCGTTGCCTCTACTGATTATATTAATGATCAAGAAGAGCAAAAATCAAGTACCATAATTCCAATGTGGATGAGGATAGCTGCAGCCGCTGCAGTTGCCTTACTCCTTGGAGTGTTCTTCTTTAATTCAGTTGGCAATAACTTTTTTGGTTCGTCTTCGGAAGATATTTATGCGTCAATTCAGACCGAGTTTGACGATACCCATGAGTTTGAGATGGCTGACGGCTCATTTATATCCATGGAGGAAAATACGTCCTTGAGATATCCTAAATCCGTGGATGGACTGAAAGAAAGAAAGTTGTTTGTAGATGGTCAAGCTCAGTTCGATGTGGCTAAAGATGAAGATAAGCCATTCGTAGTCCAAGTTAGTGACGAAATTGGTGTAGTTGTAATTGGTACAATATTCAAAGTTTTTGCACATGAGGATTTCGTGGAGGCTGTAGAGAATATAGAAGGAAAAGTTAGAGCCTATTCTATAAAGAACCCTGATATTTATGTGGATTTAGGCCCTGGTGATAAGTACGGTTGGGATGGTGAAAAATTTGTAGACTTAAATGCGCCAAAGGAAATTGATAATTCAGTAGAGTATAATATACTGTACGTGTTAGATTATTTAATGGCCAATTCATCTTGGAAAGTTATTTCTTCGTCCAATATGCCTTTCGATGAAGAAGGAATGGTTATGATTGATCTGGAGAAGCCTTTAGAAGATATATTAGAAGATCTAAGAGAAAGGGCTGATTTTGATTACATCCAGTTGGACTGCGATAACTGTTATAGAATAATCAGATTCAAAGAGTTAATTCAATAAGTAGGGTATAAACACCTTTATCCCGACAATCAAAGCTGATAGGCTAATGAGCAATACACCGCCAGCAGCTATATCCTTAATGTCTTTCACTTCAGAATTATAGTCAATCGTTATAAGATTGCACATTTTTTCAATAGCCGTATTCATGGCCTCAGCTCCTAATACCATTCCTATACATATAATAATGATAAGCCACTCGGGTGTACTTAAGCCAAAGTAGAATCCAGACCCAATTGTAATAGTAGCTATTGCTATCTGCAATACAAAATTTGCTTCTTTAACGCATATAATTATCCCTCTTAACGCATGTTTAAATCCGATGCTCATATTATTTCATTCTTGATAGTTAATATTACTACCATTTTGTAGTATTTAATACATTTATATTTCTTTAATAACATTCTGGAGTCCCTTAATTTATTGACGTTCATCTATATGCATCTTATCTCTTTTCAAATAAATAAAAAAAGTGGGGATTAAATTTTGGAAAGGGTATTT
>JAHDDE010000071.1 GCA_020629515.1 Saprospiraceae bacterium
TATATTATATCATATGATGTCAGGAATGGCAAGAGTTGTTAGTTACGAAGATTCTCCACCGAATGAACAAGTTCCTAATAGAAAAATGGCAATGAAACATCTTAAAAAAGAAGATAGACATTGGTACTTTATGGGTGAAACAGCCCTTCATTCACAAGCAAATTATGGTGCAGTTTCTTTGTTTAATAACAATTACTCAATTGATGGCGAATGGCGAGTAAACTGGAAAGGCGATTACGAAACAGAAACCCATTTTGTCCGATATTTTGGAAAGAAGCAGTTTCTAAAAGCCGTTTTGGGAAGCGACATTAGGCTACGTGAAGGTGGTGCTGAAAACACCAAAGACAATAGACAGGTTTTCCATATTGGTTTACAATACACTTTTCCATTTTTTGTCGAAAGTGAATTACGATTAGACCATACAGGAAAAATTAGATTTCAACTAAGACGTGAGGATGTTGCTCTTACCAACAGAATGCGATTTAACTGGATGATAAATACCGACAAAGAATATCTACTCGGATTAAAGTATCTTGTTACCAAGAACATTGCAATATCAGGAAATTATGATAGCGATTTTGGCGTTGGTGGAGGAATAACTTTGACATATTAATAACTACCTTCGCAATTACAGCACACTGCCGTCCTCGTTCCTGCGGGCGACAGAGAGCTGTAAGCCAACCCACAAAATAAATTGTATATTAAAAAAAACAATGTAGATGAAGAAATGCCAGCATGTAACATTAAAGGCTGATGATTCTATTGAAAATGGATCATCGGTCTTGTTGAACTAAGCGGAGTTACCGATATGATCTATTATGTATTTTCAATTTTGTGTATCTGGGTTTGGGAGACCGATTTTTTAAATACACAGTTTTTTGATATCTCTCTTTAGGTTGGTTTGTGTGATCAGATATCAATTTGTATTGAATTTATGATGTTGTTTTTCTGTTTTTTAGCTCATTTTTTAGTCATTTATTTTGGTTTAGGCATCACGGATTTATGACGACCTCTGTCGTTTCAAATTTTGTTCTCTTTTCTTTACGCCTTTGTGGTTGACCTCGGCGGTGGCCGGACACTCGCAATGATCTTCACTACTTCCATTTTCCCGGTTTTACATTTTGGACATTTTTCAAAATCTATTCCGAGGCGGTCTAATGCTTTTTGTTTGCGTTCTGCTCTGACAAGTAATTCTCGATGTTTGTGTCCTAATGCCATTCTTGCTGCTGCAATTTTCTTCTTCTTTGATGCATTTGAACTCAATCCATATTGTCGTATTTTTCTATAACCCTTTGGTAGTATATGTAACCTAAACCTTCTTATAAATTCATCGACTCCCAACTCCATTTCTTTATTCTTTCCTCCATCTTTATAATCTTTGTATTTAAATTTTACTATCGAATTTTCTTTATCGAATTCTAGAATCCGATAATTTGTAATCGCTACCCTATGAGAATATCTTCCCAAATAATCTATCACATGTTTTGTCCCGCCAAATGGTTTTTTAGTATATACTACCCATTTCTTACTATACAGTTTATTCTTCCATGACCCATACGATCCTCCGTTTAATACATAGTAGTCTTCTGGAATAAATAATACTTTTTTATTCAATAGCGATATTAGTGACTCCATAAAGTAACCTCTAAATACCGTCCGCATCGCTGATACTGGCATAAGAAAATTATTCTTACTCCTCTTAGGATATTTCCATTTCCCTTCTTTATCCAACCCACCATTTGGCACTATACAGTGGAGGTGTGGGTGCAGTTGCAATGTTTGTGACCAGGTATGTAAAACCATTGTTGCTGAAACTTGACCACCAATCCAACGCTCATCCATACCCAACTTATTCAGCGTATACCAAGCCGATTTGAATAAAATATCATACATCTCTCGAGGATTGTACATGCACAATAAATTCAGTTCGTGCGGCATCGTAAACACTACATGATAATTTACCACTGGCAACAACATATCCTCTTGCATAATTATCCACGATTCCTTATTTACTCCTTGACATTTTGGACAGTGTCTATTTCGACAAGAGTTGTAACTAAACCGTTCGTGACCACAGTCACTATTATTGCATCTATCTTTATGACCTCCCAAGGCTGCAGTTCTACATTTTGACAATGCATCAAATACCTTTATATGATCCATAGGTAATCGCTTCAAATCAACTCCTGACAGGTAGTGTCGCAACACTTCTGCCAATTCATCACCGATAGCCATTTAATCTACACATACTCCCAAAAGGTGATCTAATGTTGACATCCTTATCCCATCTGGTACTCTCGCGTGTTTCAAGTACTCCAATGTCGTTGACAAATGTCGATGTCCCAATAATTTTTGCAGCATAAATATTGACCCACCTCGATTCAAGTAATGAACCGCATAGCTGTGACGGAAAGTATGACAACTCGCTTTCTTCTTTATTCCTGAGCGTCTTACTATTTCTTTAACCAAATGCTGGATTCCTGAAATACTTAATCCTTTACCTTTTTCTTTGTAACTTTCTAGTAATACATCAGTAGTTAGATTAACTGTCTTTGCGTAATTGTTTAATGTATCTCTAAGCCTTTTCCCATAATACACTGTTCTAGTCCGACAACCTTTACTCTTGCGAATATGTATCGTCATATTCGACTTATTAAAATCTGAAGTCCGCAAACGACTCAATTCACTGACACGCAATCCACAATCATATAGTAATTGTAATAACAGTAACTGCCTAAGATCTCGACAACTTGCAAATAGGCGCTTTATCTCTACATCATGAAGTATCTCTGTTTCATATTTTGATACTCTTGGATTTGGTATTCGAACCACTAAATCTAGACGATTTACAATATGCCTAAAGTAGTACTTAAGACAACTTACACGGACATTTAAGGTAGAAGAACTTAAGCTTCCATTAGATTTTTGTAATGACAAATAGGATTTTATTTCCTCTACAGTACATGCCTCTGGGACTTTATCATAGTACTCCATCAGTACTTTGACACCTCTCAGATAGTTTTGACGGGTTGCAAATGCATTACCACGAATGATCATGTGATCATCCATTTTTCTCAATACTAAATCAAATTCTGATTTTCCACTTGGTATAAAACTTTTTTTTCATAACTTATGTTTTTGTTGTTTAATAAAACTCCAAGTTATTAGTTTTCTTGCTGCGACGGAGGAGCTTTGTTCAACAATATGTGATGACAGCATATCCTCCTTCGTCGGAGACGCTGCATACAATTATCCGTTACATGCAAGCAAGAAATTAAAATAGACTGAATCCGTAAATCAAAATCATTCTAGATATAAAACGCCAACCCTCAAAAAAGCAAAGAGTCTTACAGACACATTGCTTTTCTGCCAACCCGCAATCTTTTCCCACCCACCACCCCTGAAGATATTGGCTAATTTACTTTTAAGAAAATATTAATTGATTATTGCAAACTAATTTATACTTCGATTTCTTAATGCAACAAATGTTCACAAATAATTATATATCTTTAATATAGATTATAGAAATAATTGAATTCAAATAGAAAAATATTATCCTACTTACTTCTTACTCTCTATGTACTATCTGGTGCACATGGAGCTTTAGGTCATTGCCATGACAGCAGTCATGTGCATGTGGAGCACAGTCATAATCATGAGGATCATGATCATAATGGAGAAGAAATATCTTTTTTACATTCAGTTATTCACGGTATAATACATTCAGTGGCTCATTTAATTGAGCATTCTGCAAATGATCATGATTGTTGTAACATAGCAGCGTTGATGGTGGAAGTTGATACTGTCAAAACAGCTAATACAACTAACACAGAAGTAGCATCAATTTGGAAACCAAGATTAAAGCTTCTTTTCAAACAGAATGGATGTAAGGAACAGTATATTGCTGATCATTACAAACAAATATTCCTATCGCTCTCTTCTCTTAGAGGTCCTCCCTCTATTGTGTAATTAACTCTATTTATTCTAGTTAATGTACTCTTGACGATTGTCATGTTGTACCATTATTTTATTACACAAACTATATAATGAAACAATTATTAAATCTAATATTTGGTATCTGTTTAAGTGCTGGTATCATAAGCTGTCATATTCATGGTGATGATTCACATTCACATGAAGATGGTCATAATCATGAGCAAGATGAAGCCCATGTTCATAAAGAGGAATACCCTAACTCTAAATATACCGCTTGGACAAATAAGACAGAAATATTCGTTGAGTATCCAGTATTGGCAGTAGGAAAGTCAACAAGATTTGCGGCTCACTTTTCATCAATGAATACATTTAAACCACTACTAGTGGGAACATGTAAAGTTCAATTGCTAAAAAATAATATACCTCTAATAACAGGAAGCGTAGAAACTCCATCTTCACCAGGTATTTTCAGACCTGAAATAACACCAACAGAGGCAGGAGTTTTCGATCTAGTCTTTTATATCCAAAGTGGAGCTATTAGTGATACCATACTACTCAAAGAAGTGAAAGTCTATAATTCTGAACATGATGCCATACATGAGCATGTATCGGAAAGCGAAAGTGATGACGTATCATTTTTGAAAGAACAGGCTTGGAAGATTGATTTTGCTATTAAACCGGTGAGCCGAATGCCAGTACCTAATGTGATAAGAGCAAGTGGTGAAGTACTACCCATAGACAGTGATGAACAGTCATTATCTGCAAGTACTAGTGGTATAGTGATTTTCAAAAAAAGCAATCTTATCGAAGGTCAGAATATAAGCAAAGGGAGTTCACTCTTTGTTGTGAATAATGATCAAGTAGTTTCTTCAAACCTATCTGAGAAGTATACAGTCATAAAAGCTAATCTTGCTCAGAGCAAAGCTAGTTTGGAAAGGTCTAAGGATCTGTTGGATAAGGGTATCATTTCACAAAAAGAATACGATAATCGAAATAGACAGTATCAAGTAGATCAAGCTGGATATGAAACATTAACCAAGAACTATAGTGCAGGTGGAATGACATTGAATGCACCTACCTCAGGTATATTAAAAAAGCTGCATGTGGTAAATGGCCAATACGTAAAAGAAGGACAAGCAATAGCAACAATTTCTAAAAATAAGCATCTGTTGATAGAGGCGGAGGTGTCTCAGAAATACCTTAAGGAGGTGCCTAATATCGTTTCAGCTAATATCAAAATGCCATGGAGCCCTGAAGCAATCAATATCAGTGAATATAATGGTAAAATGGTACCAACTGCAAGAACAGCGAAAAACCACTATATACCTGTACTCTTTAAGATTGATAATAAAGGAGACATCGTTCCAGGAACTTTCCTAGATATTTATCTACAGACTAGTGAAACTACTAATGAGATAGCAATACCAAAACATGCTTTATTAAGGGAGTATGATATGTATTTTGTCTATGTCATGACTGATGGCGAATCATTTGAAAAAAGAAATGTGAACATTGGATTAGATGATGGCAATAATGTGCAGATAATTAGTGGACTAGAAGAAAATGAAATGATAGTGACCAGAGGTGTCTATGCTATCAAGATGGCTTCCATGTCATCGTCTATTCCTGCTCATGGACATGAGCATTAGATTCTTTTATTTATCTAACATTAAATATCAAATCATGTACAAATATATAGCAATGCTATGCTGTTTGAGTATCCTATCTATACATAATATAATAGCACAAGAGTATAGCACAATAACAATAGAAAAAGCGATAGAAATCGCTACAAAACAAGACCCCACATTAATCCTTGCAGAGCTAAAAGTTCTACAAAGTGATAAGCAATCTGAGGTAGGGCTTGCAACACAGCCAACACAAATATCCTTTTCAGGAGAAGAGTTCAATTTTGAAGGAGTATCTGGAATACAAAGTCTAAACATACAACAGACATTTAATCTTCCTGGTGTAAGTGATAAGTATAAAGCATATAATAGATCAAAATCAAACAAGTACAAAGCTTTAGGTAGATTGACTGAGATAGAGGTCATTAGAAATGTGGAATCAGCATATTACAAACTAGCGATAGCAAAACAAGAATTAATCGCTAGGCAAAATGCTAAAGCTATTTATAGTAATTTTTTAGAAAGATCAAGAGAAACATATCAGGCTGGAGAAAGCAATAAGATCGCAATGACAACTGCTGAAAACATGTTAAAAAAGGCAAAGCTCAATATCGATCATGCAACCCATGAAATTGATGTTGCAAGATCTCTTTTTAATGTTTGGTTGGGTAATACAGGCTTATACGATGTACAAGCGGTAACTGACTACGAAAAATTAAATTACGAAATAGAGTCTGAAGATTATGGTACTCATCTGGATATATACGATCTGGAAAAAGAAGTAATCGAAAGAAAGGTAGAGATACAGAAAAGCAACTTACTACCGCAGATAAACACTGGCCTGAGACTGCAATCACTCAATGGTGATGCACTCTATTTTGGTTATCAAGTTGGTGTTAATATTCCTATTGCTAGAGTGAGTTATAAAAAACAAGTAGAAGCTACAAGAGTGGGGATCGAAATAGTATCCGCTGAAAAAGCCGTGAAGCAAAGAGCATTAGAATATAAGACAATAAAGCTAAAAGGACATTTAGAACATTTAAGTGAAAAGCTTGAAGTGTATACCAAGGACTTATTACCATCAATACAAGAACAAATTGATCTACTCAGAGAGGCTTATCAAGCTGGAGAAGTCAATTACATTGAGTATATGATGTCAATAGAAAGTTATGACAACCTCCAGATAGAAAAAGTTGAACTATTAGAAGACTACTACCAAACTATGGTGGAGTTGAAATATTGGACAACAATCAACTAATCATCTAAAACTAAAACAATGTTAAATTATCTAATAAATTTTAGCCTTAAGAATAGGATGATTGTGATTGCAGCCTTCACATTAATCTTAGTCTATGGATCATATACTGCTGTCAACATGGATGTAGATGTGTTTCCAGATCTTACTGCTCCTACTGTGACAGTATTTACGGAAGCTCATGGTATGGCTACGGAAGAGGTCGAGAAACTAGTTACATTTCCACTTGAATCATCACTTAATGGCTCATCGAATATTAGAAGAATTAGATCTTCTTCGGCTATGGGAATATCTATCGTTTGGGTAGAGTTTAATTGGGGAACAGAGATATATAAAGCAAGACAGATCGTTTCAGAGAAACTTGTTTCTGCCAGAAGTAAATTGCCTCAAAGTGTTGGTGATCCTACATTGGCTCCTGTTTCCTCTATTATGGGTGAAATTATGCTCATAGGGCTGAGTTCGGATAGTATGAGCAATAGTGAACTACGTACTATTGCAGACTGGAATCTTAGGCCTCAGCTACTAGCTACAAGCGGAGTTGCACAGGTAATCAATATCGGTGGTGGCTACAAGCAATATCAGATTTATGCTTCACCAGATAAAATGAAGTATTATAATGTCTCTCTCTCGGAACTCGAAGCTGCTGCCAAATCTACTTCATTTAACGCTTCAGGAGGATTTTATAATGAATACGGTACGCAGTACTCAATCCAAGGAGAAGGAAGAACAACTTCACTAGACGAAATCGGTCAATCGCTTGTCAAAATGAATGGCAAACATCCGATAAGAATACAAGATGTAGCTGATGTCAAAGTAGGTTCAGCTCCAAAAATTGGTGATGCTTCCATCATGAAAGAACCTTCTATAATTATGACCGTCTCTAAACAGCCGAATGCAAATACAATAAACCTGACTGCATCGATAGATGCATTATTAGATGATATCGAACGTCAATTACCACCAAGTGTGAATTTGCATAGGCATATATTTAGACAAACAGATTTCATACAGGCATCAATTAATAACCTACAATCTACATTAATAGAAGGGGCAATATTTGTATGTATTATTCTATTTCTTTTTCTTCTAAATTGGAGGACAACTATTATTTCCTTAGTCGCTATACCTGTAGCGTTATTGGTGACTATTATCATAATGAAGCTATTAGGATTTACTATTAATACAATGAGCCTTGGAGGGATGGCGATTGCAATAGGTGCATTGGTAGATGATGCTATCATTGACGTTGAGAATATATATAAGAGACTTCGAGAGAATGTCCTAAAACCTAAGATTGAAAGATTAAATAATCTCAAAATCATTTATCAGGCATCTAGCGAGATAAGAAACTCAATTTTGATTGCCACCTTGATTATTATTGCTTCATTTATACCATTATTCTTTTTGAGTGGAATGGAAGGTCGATTACTCAAGCCACTAGGAGTTTCATTTATCATTGCCATATTCACCTCTTTGTTTGTAGCTGTGACATTGACACCTGTTATGAGTAGCTATTTACTCACAAATGAAGAACGATTAAGTAAACAATCAAATGGAAGTTTTATAGAAAGAAACGCCTCTCGATTTTATAATAGAGTATTGAATATTGTACTGAGATTTCCTAAAACAATTATCGCAAGTGCAGTAGTATTGTTTATTATTTCAGGAATATTAGTAACAGGATTGGGCAGGAGTTTCCTCCCAGAATTTAATGAAGGATCATTAGTAATTAGTGTAGTTACTCCACCAGGAACTTCTTTAGTAGAATCAAATAACACAGGTCGATTGGCAGAAGAATTACTTCTGGAAATGCCTGAAATAGAAACTACAGCTAGAAGAACAGGAAGGTCTGAAATGGATGAACATGTACAGGGGATAAATTCTTCTGAAATAGAAGTACCATTTACACTTAAGGACAAGTCTGTAGAATTGTTTTTTGAAGAGCTAAGGGAAAAACTCTCCATAGTGCCTGGAGCAAACATAACCATTGGACAGCCCATTGCTCATAGGATAGATCACATGTTATCAGGAACGAGAGCAAATATAGCTATTAAGTTATTTGGTGAAAACATCAATCAACTATACAGTTCTGCTAACGAAATCAAAAGAGCTATCGAAAGAATAGAAGGTTTGGTAGATGTCAGTGTAGAACAACAAACCGAAGTACCGCAGCTGAGTATACAGCCCAATCGTATCATGCTTGCTAAGTATGGAATCAAGATGAGTGAGTTTGCAGATTTTATTGATGTGGCCTTAGCTGGAGAAACTGTAGGGCAGATATTTGAAGGACAGCGAAATTATGATTTGGTGGTTCGATACAATGATAGCAATAGAGATAATATTGAAGCTATTGAAAATACGCTAATAGATACTTATGACGGTAATAAAGTACCGCTCTCCTATGTTGCTGATGTAAAAATAAATGGAAGCCCTTATTCTGTAAGTCGTGAAAATGTGCAACGAAAAATTGTAGTATCTGCCAATGTAGCTGGTAGAGATCTGAGAAGTGTAGTGAATGATATTAAGAGCAATATTAACTCAGGTATTAAACTGCCAGAGGGATACAGGGTAGAATACGGAGGTCAATTCGAAAGTGAAGAGAAAGCAACAAGACTTCTTTTGCTATCCTCTATTGGTGCTATACTTTTTATTTTACTACTATTATATGCTGAGTTTTCTGACTTTAAACTATCAGCTATTGTTTTGATTAATCTTCCATTAGCGTTGATCGGTGGTATAGTGATTGTATATTTTACAAGTGGTATTATATCTATCGCATCGACTATAGGATTTATTAGTCTATTTGGCATAGCTGCTCGAAATGGGATATTACTTGTGAGTAGATACCAAGTACTACTAGAGGAGGGTGTTAATCTAAGAAGTGCAATAGTAGAAGGCTCTCTAGATAGATTAAACCCAATTTTGATGACAGCACTAACTACAGGTTTAGCATTGATACCACTTGCTATTGCAGGTAGCAAAGCAGGAAATGAGATACAAAGCCCTATGGCTATTGTAATATTGGGTGGATTGGTGAGTGCAACTTTACTTAATCTGTTGGTTATCCCAGCGGTATTTAGCTTACGTAGCATTAACACAACATCTAATTAAAATTAATAACTCATGTATTTACTTATATTTTTTCTGATCTATTTCCTTGTCGTATTTGTTCTTCGCAGCTACCTGCTATGGCGTAAAACAGGTATTAATCCTTTGACATTCAATAAAGGAGATGATGCTCATGGATACAACGGCAAGGTGTTTAGTATCATCTCAATAATCGAACTTGTGGTATTAATCATTCACACCTTTTTTCCGAAATTACGTGACTTTCTTTTGCCATTTTGGTATTTAGAATATGAATATCTAGTTTATTCAGGGTGGATTCTACTGATATTATCTTTAATGCTTGTATGGATAGCTCAATCTCATATGAAAGACTCTTGGAGAATAGGAATAGATGACAAAAACAAATCTGAATTGATAACCTCGGGTATGTTTTCTATTTCTAGGAATCCTATTTTCTTATCAATTATTATTGCAAACGTAGGTCTGTTTTTAGTATTGCCTAATGCATTTACACTATTGATTATTTCATTATCGACCATTAGTATCAATACTCAAGTTAGGTTGGAGGAAGAGTTTCTGGTTAAAGAATTTGGAGAATCTTACATTGATTATAAAAAGAAAGTAAATAGATGGCTAACATTTAAATAGATAAAAAATTAACTTCTCAATACACTATTAAAAAGGTATAACTTTTACTTAAAAACTAACAATGAACATAGACAGAAAAAAACATTGGGAAACAGTATATAGAACTAAGAATCCAAACCAAGTAAGTTGGACTCAAGAATTGCCAAAAACTTCTCTTGCTTTTATACGTTCACTAGAACTTAAAAAATCAGCAAAAATAATTGATATTGGAGGTGGTGACAGTACACTTGTGGATCACTTACTAGAAGAAGGGTTTGAAAATATTACTGTACTTGACATTTCAGCTAAATCGTTGGAAAAAGCAAAAGACCGACTTGGAGAAAAGGCAAGTAAGGTGAATTGGATTGTGAGCGACATTACAGAATACGAACCAAATACTACATTTGATGTTTGGCATGATCGAGCAACCTTTCATTTTCTTACTACAACTGAACAAATAACAAAATACATAGAAACAGCAAAAGATTCTGTAAACGGATTTTTGACGATAGGTACCTTTTCCGATAATGGCCCAACAAAATGCAGTGGCCTTGAAATAAGTCAATATTATGAAGAAGATTTAACCAAAGTACTTAAAAATGGATTTGAGAAAATCGGTTGTGTTACAGAAGATCATTTAACACCATTTGGCACTACTTAAAATTTCTTATTTTGTAGATTTAGAAGACAATTGAACTAATAGGGTTGAAATATAAAAGGGCTCTTCGAATGCAGCACACTGACGTCCTCGTTCCTGCGGTCGACAGAGAGCTACATGCCACCCCACAAAAAGCGTCGAATAGAAAAATGAACTACGTTGAATGAAGGAGTGCCAGCATGTAATCGAGTAGACGACTGACAGGATTGTAATCCTGCCAGTGCGCCTCTCACACCACCGTACGTACGGGTCTCGTATACGGCGGTTCGAAGTCCCATAATCACGAGTGCTCTTTACACCACTCATGAGTAGTTTTTAATTTAAGCTATGGCTATACATTTGTATTCCATAGCGAATTTCAAAACGGGTCTCCGTTCAGTCCTTCCCAAGTTGTGAGTCCTTCGTGGGTATGGTATTAGCAATCCACGCTCGTTTCTCTTGGTACTATGACCTCGGCTGACTTCTTGGTTTATAGGAATACCTAACCTAGTCCAAGATCTCCCCAGATAAGAGCAAATTCTTTCCACCGATATCTACTTGATCTACTATTTGAGCCTCTTGGTATTCATAGGGCTTTACAATGATGTGCTTGCTCACCCAAACTCTAATAGCCTCCGTATCAAGTTCCTGTTCGTTAGAACCGGCTTTTGTAGTCCTGCTTCCTTCAGACTTTGGGTCACCCCAAGCGCCCTTGCAGCTTACTAATGCTTCCAGTCGCCAGACCAGCGCATAAGGGATTTGCACCCTCTAGAATATATAGCTATCTTGCACGATAGCTGCCCATGCTGGGCACACACACTATATATCAGGATCATAACTCTTCGTACCTCAGAGTGACGACCGATATAATTATTCGTTATGTCTCATAAAAAATGAACTGTGAAATATGTAATACTAAATAATAAAAGGCATTGGTACTACTCAGTAATTCTATTGATTGGAATCTTTATGTTAGTTTGGGGTCATATGCTTTTCAAAAAGACCATAATAGATGAAAATACTTTTTTTTCAATCATATTATTCTTTGGCTCAATAGAATATATAATTGATAGACGCAAATACAGTTCTACATATCAAATGAATTGGATTAACATTATTGCATGGCTTTGGATTAACATTATGGCTTGGCTTCAAAGTACTCTTAGTTGGGGCTTCATAATCTGCACCTTATTTATGGCCTCAAATACTTTCTTTGGAAATAATGAATCCATTACTAAAGACTACCAAATTGAGAATATTTCAGATATGTCAGGAACTAAAAGTAGAAGATCTAAACAGCAAATATTGGTTCGGATCAATTATGATGAAAAAATTAAAGAACTTGTCTTTCCAAACAATTATATATCGAATATAAACAACTACAAATTAGTTAAATTAAAAACAAGAGAAGGATTCTTTGGATTTGACATAATTGAAGAACAAACACTAATAGAAAATGAATTAGAAAATGTGAGAGAAAAAAAATGAAGAAATTGAAATTACAAGAGAGATAGCATTGAAAAATTCACTTATCCAATTGTTGAAAACAAGAAAAGAGATGAAATTATAAATTATCAATATCTAGGTATTGATGTATTGAATGATTCCGTAATTAGCTTTGAAATAGTAGAATGGGATACTTTAACGAGATTCAAAAGATTAGAACAGAATTCTAAGCGAATTTAGATTGAAGTTTAGCTTTCATAATGAAAGCATCAAGAAATTCTTTAACGAGCAGCTTCTTTTGATTAAGTCACTTCCTACTGAGATATCAAAATTAGAACTGTTGAAACTATTGAACATTAGTGCAAATCCAGTTATGGCTTTGCCTATTGAGAAAGGAGAGCTTACTAATTTAGAAATTCTTGGGATTAGGAATTATAACAAGCCATCAAATATAAGTTTAAAGGAAATTGAAAGGTTAATACAGATATTACCAGACTGTGATATTATGTATTGAAATTTAAATAAACTTACATTTTGTTATTGCTATTATAGATAAGCAAGTCTAGCTTTAGTATCTCTTAAATAGTTATCGACATTTCAGAGTAGTAAAGCTTTTTTATTTTGGCTTATATAAAATGTGATTTAAAGCGTAAATGATTATGGAACGACAATATCAAATGGTTTTATTACAAACAAAAAGAACTAATATGAAATATTGTATTAATTTATTTGTTCTATTTCTTTTAAGTTGTTCATGTAATAACAAAACTAAGGAGTATTACTCATCAGGGGAATTAAAAATAATACTTCAAGATTTAGAAGGAGGGTTACAACATTATAAAGAATTTCACAAAAACGGAGTATTAAAGCAAGAACTCTACTTAGAAAATGGCTATGTAAATGGAGATGTAAACTCATATTATGATAATGGTAAATTACAGAGCATACATAACTATAGTAAAGGAATACAAGATAGTATAGCATTATTTTATTCAGAAAATGGAGATTTGTATGAAAAGAGTTTTATTTCTTTAGATAGTAAGTATTACTCAATATTTTATGATCCGAAAAACGATGAACCTACTGATTTAATTAGACCTATTACTAAATGCCGTAATGAAATTCGAAAAGATGTTTCTGCAATAATTGAAGTAAATATTCCATTCGAAAAAAATTCTGATTTCCCTTTCTCGGAAAGAGATATATCAATATTATGGGACTTTTCTAAATCATTTAGCACATCTCAGTTCTCTTTCGATGAATCAAAAGATAGCGTTATTACGCTTAATAAAAAAAAGCAATCTGCATCTGTAACTGTAACGCCTAGAGATACTGGAACATATTATATGAATCAACTTGTCTACTTTAATATGAAAGATTCTATGTACGATCATAATGCTATGGAGTTTTATGTAAAATAGTTAGGCACAGAACTTAAAGACATTCTCTTCCTTATAGTTAAGAATTT
>JAHDDE010000072.1 GCA_020629515.1 Saprospiraceae bacterium
TTCTATCACATTTCCAGAAGCATCAACTCCTAATATAGTCGTAAACGTACCAACATAAGTCGTATCTCCATATCCTTCTAAACGTAAACTATCATTGATCGTCGCTACCGTAGCATTGATGTCAACCTCCCCTGCCGTACCGTTTAGTATCACATCTCCTGTCGTACTTTCTACCGTGTTATTTGATGTACTTGAGTTAGATGAGGTCGTACTATTTTGAGTTAGAGTACCAACATTGGTGAAAGTCAGATCAGAAGTATTTCCATCTAATGTTCTATTCCCCGTTAATACACCATCATTATTATAGATCGTACTATCAACTTGATAAGCCAAAATGTCATCAGGTCCTATTTCAATAACCTTTCCATCAGCATCTACAGCTAATATGGTCTGTACAGTTCCTGTATTCGTGCTATCTCCATATGTCCCTAAATAAACATCGCCTCCATTATCTAAAAATAATATACTGTCGGTAGTGGTTGATCTAAATTTGACTTGCTCTGATGAGTTAATCATGATAATATCCTGTCCATCTTGTTGGATAGCAACTTGGTCTCCATCTAAATTGACAAAACTACCTTCAACTCCGAATGTATCAACACCCACAAAATTTAAATCATTGGAACCTGCAGTAACCGTTCTATCTTCATCTAATGTACCATCGGCTAAATAAAAAGTATTAGCACCAAGTATAGAACTTAAATCCACTGTATCTCGATTAGTTGCACCCATTTCGCCTGCAAGATTTTCGACGAACTCTATTGCAGTATCACCTAATATATTGATCTGGTCAATATACTCATTACCGCTTATGGTATCTCCATCTGAGTTTTCTGAATTCGAAATTAATGTTCTCAATAAATTAGTTGAATCTCGCAGTTGATTGTCCGTTGCGAATATTGAATCTAACAACATTAAGTTAGCTGTTCCAAATGTATCTACGCCATTGGTTATTGCTAAATCTGCTACTGTACTATCTTGAATAACTAATGATAATGCCATTGGAACCTCTAATACTTCTCCATTAGTTGATGGAGCCAAAAAGACATTGCCTAATGCGGTGCTATATTGATCCCCTGCATTGAGCGTAAAACTACCTAATCCATAACCGAATAGTTTTAGCATTAAAGGGTCTGCATTACTTGAGGTAGGATTAGACGATCTACCAAAATATAAGCTGTCAGTAACAATTAAAAATTCATTTCCACCAGTCCTTTCTATTTCGAGCCATCTATCTGTAGAAATCTCTAATGTATTATCTCCGATTTTGACCTGAGAATAAAGGGTATTAAATGTCAGAAAGCATAAGCCAGTTAAAACAACCAGTCGTAAGGCATTCATAAGTCGATGTGTTTATTCATTTATATCAATAGCATAGCATCTCCACATGGAGTACTATTGATTCTATTACGTTGGCTGGTATAAAGTATCTCAGATCATGAACAAGGTGTATTCATATCGTCCACAATTATAATTAAATTATTTATATATAAAAAAATTAAATATGTTTTTGTGATCCTTTTTACTGCTTGAGTTCTTCTTTTTAAGAATTTAATTATCGAAAGTGTCGAGATTATATCGCTCAATCAGAGAAATGAGCTTGTCGGCATAAGCTGGATCAGAAGCATATCCATAGTATTGTAACCCCCTTGCCCAATACTTGTAATCTATATTTCCACTATTGATCAGTGTACTATATGTTATATTGTGTTTGATAAAATTGGAATGATCCACATATGAGTCTATTGGATTTTGATAAGATCTAAAACAAGATTTGATAAGATCTCCTTTTTCATCCAAATCATCATCCTTATGATAGTAGGTATCTCCTTTCCAGTAGTTTTTACATTTAATCCCAAAATGATTATTAGCTTCAATCGCTAAGGTCCCAGTGCCCCCTGCAGTTTCTAAAATTCCTTGAGCCAACTTAATGCTTGCCGGAATTCCTGTTCTTTTCATCTCTATTATAGCAATTTCTTTATATCTATTTATGTACGATAACTTATCATCAGTGATGGTACTTAAAGAAATAATAATAAGTATTATGAACTTGAACATATACTGCTTTAGACAAATACATTTTCTAAAATCGTGCCATTTATATAAAGGATTTATAGCTTTAACTTTTGATGAATTATACGAAAGAGCGAGTTATAGGTACTTATACAGAAAATCGAAATGGACCTCTACTAATAATTCTTGCCGCAGTACATGGTAATGAACCAGCAGGTGTTAAAGCTTTAGAATTTTTGTTTAAAATGTTGGAGGTTGAGCATATTACCAATCCTAACTTTGAATTAACTGGAACGATATGTGGTATCCTTGGTAATCGTGAAGCCTATAGCAGGAATGAGAGATACATAGACAGAGATTTAAACAGATTGTGGTCGTCCTATCTGAGTACTGACTGTCATGAGTCATATGAAATAAGAGACATCATAGATAAAGTAAATGAACTTCTTAAAATTTACAATCCCGAACATCTTGTAGTTCTTGATATTCATACCACGTCTTCAGGTGGTGGAATCTTTGTAATCCCAGGACATAGTGATGATTCTCTGAAGATCTCCTCTCAGATCAATGCTCCAGTAATTAAAAATATGCTACAAGGAATTTCAGGAACAACCATGGACCATTTTAATCAAAAAAACTTTAGTGTAAAAACAGATTCCCTAACTTTTGAGTCGGGCCAACATTCAGATCCCTTATCTGTGAATAGAGCGATCGCTGGAATAATTAACTGTATGAAAGCAATCAATATGATTAACCAAGAGGATGTAGAGAACATTCATAATGATATTTTAACCAATTATTCTCATCATCTACCTAAGGTTTGTTCACTGGTATATAAGCATCACATCTCTCCGAGTGATTCTTTTCAGATGAAACCAAATTATTACAATTTTCAATCAATTACAGCAGGAGAACATATCGCTGATCAAAATGGGTCTAAGGTTCTTTCTCCCGCAAATGGAAGAATATTAATGCCCCTCTATCAAAAATTGGGATCTGAAGGATTTTTTATAATTAAAGAAGAGTCTGAAGACCTAACTTAAAAGAGATAGCTATTTAACCCAATGCGAAATTCAAGTATCTTTTCATTGATCTCAAAGGGTCCCTTATCATCTAACCTTAATGCCTCTATTTTACTCGAGATATTATCAAACGTACAATCCTTTGATATACCCTTAATAGGTGCCATACCGATAAGCTCTGACCCTGAGACTCTAACCTTATACTTATGTGCGTAGTCCGTAACTAGTAAATATAAATCTACCATGGTGGCAGCATCAAGATCATATATATTAGTCGATATTTGACAACAAGATAAATTAGGTGTTGCCCATCCTAATATCTTTACATCAGCCAACATTTCATTAGTTTTTCTTTCTTTTCTTATTTCTTGCGCTATTCCCTTGGCAATATCAACATCTGAAGTATCAATATTGACATTGTATGCAATCATAAAATTTCTTACTGTCCAACAGCTTACTCCCATCTTATCATTATGCGATGCGGTCGGAGTATCCACCTGCAAATTTTGATTTGCTAACCTATCATTTAATTGGTTAAAACCTCCTTTTCTAATAAAAGACAAATTCTTATTAGCTGTTTGTGAAGCCAAATCACCATAAAAGACTATTGGGAGATCATACTGTTGAGATATTTCTTGAGAAAACAAAATGACCTTTTCTTTCAAGGTTGAAGCATCTATATTTTTTACGGGGACAAAAGGTACTACATCGATAGAACCTATAGCAGGGTGGTTGCCTTCATATTTATTCATATCTATCCACCTTTGTGCTATATTATATAATAGGACTACTGCCTCAAATACACCTTTAACTTCACCTAAGAGAGTAAGGACTGTTCTGTCGGCATCCCATCCGATATCTGTATGTAGCGCCTTCACATTCTTAATCTCGGATAAACACTCATCGATATGATCCAACACTTTTTGGTCGCGAGCTGTACTTATATTAATAACAGCTTCTATTATTGGCTTGCTCCAATCCAATTGTATTTCTTTTTGACTTTTTATATTGGTTTATGTAGCTTGTCATCATAACAGCAGTACATTGTTGAAATATAGAAATTTTCTTGTTTTACTTTCCATTATTTCATCCTTGACTTTCGGATCGAGTCAACAGGTGACTGTTTCACCTGAGATTAATATTAGATCAGATTTTGCTTTTTTCTTATTGGGAGAATTAGATGAAAACATCTTACTTTTCAGAGATCTGGGTTCCGAGAAAAAACTGCATATATACAATCAAGATTTAGTTTTAAACAGTGAACGACAAGTCAATCTTCTTGACAAAAGAGCTCTTGTGTATGATTTGATTAATATGGACACAGCTTTTTCGGTATTTTATGGATATAGAGACGAAAAAGAAATAGTAGTTCAGATGGATATTTTTTCGCCTACCGCTGAATTGTTGGATAGCATAGAAATATCGCGCTATGAAAGATCATTCAAAGGGTTACAATATGAAACAACTATATCTGAAGACGAATCAAAGATTGCCCTATTCAACATATTGAGCAATGATAAAATGAGAATTACCATATATGATCTTGATCAAAAAAGAATTCTTATCAACAATGACTATATCATAGCCAACACCAATCTCAATGATGAACTACTTCAGTTAGAAGTATCCAATCGTGGGGACTTTTTTGTCATGACAGAAAAGAACAACTATAAAGGAGATAAACAAAATCATATAGTAAGCATATTGCGATTTGTCGCTAATTCTGAACGGACTGAGGAGATATCTATTCCACTCAGGGATATTGTAACCACTAATACTTACTTCAAAATAGATAATAAAAATAATCGACTTGGTCTGTCTGCACTTTACGATGAGAAAAGTAAATCAGAGAGTACCGGATACGTTTGGATTAATGGATCAATAGAGAATTGGGGTAATGAAGATATTTATCTCATCCCATTTGAAGAGATCTACTACTACGAGCTTTATGGAGACAAAAAAAAGAAAAAACTTGAGGACTTTAAGTTAACAGATATACTTTACAAAGCAGATGGAACTCCAATACTAATTATGGAGGTTCAGTCTAATATAAGTAGACAAAATGGAGCTGTATCCGCATCAACATTAAATCCCAGAGCTTTTAGAGGAGGAACTTCAAATTTTACAGGGTGGAGTGATCATTATAGGGAGGATATTTTAGTGATTTCATTGGATAAAAATATTCAGGAAGAATGGCATCAGGTTTTTTATAAAAAACAGTTTTCTCAAAACGATCAGGGCTTATACTCCTCTTTTTTCACCTTTACTACACCAAGTCGTGTTCGGTTACTTTTCAATGATGAAATCAAAACCAATAGTACTGTATCGGAATACATTTTTGATGGTGCAGGAAACTATAAGCGAACGAGTGTGCTCAATACTGAATATCAAAATCTAAGGTTACGATTTACAGATGCTTTACAACTTTCCAATCATTCTTTACTTGTACCAAGCCAAAAAAGCTTTGTCTTGAATTTGGTAAAGATTGATTATTCTCGATAGTTAGATATACAATTATTTCCTATTTATCATTTATCTCCTAAGTCATCTTCTACTATGCTGCATTATGAGTATTTTAGAGTGATTTCAACAGAATAGGATATTTCATCATAATGAGCTTTTTATTAAGGAATGCCCCGCAAGTTTTGATTCAAACAGAATTGAATCTTAAGCACTTTAGGGATATAGTGAATTACACGTTCCACAAAAGTGGATATGATATCACCTATGATCAATGGAGTGTGTTGAACACTATTTCGAAAAATCAAGGCATCACACAAAAAGTTATAGCTCAACAAACCAATAAAGAACCTGCGTCAATATCTAGGATCCTCAAACTGCTTGAGAAAAAAGAAATGGTTGAAAAGCTCAACGATAAAAAAAATAAAAGAGCCAAAAGAATTTACTTGACTCCTAATGGAGATGATATCCAAAAAAAGGCGACAAAAGCATTTAATAATATTGCTAAGCAAGGTTTTAATGGTATCTACGAACAAGAGATCAATCTATTTGTACGAATCTCTGACAAGCTCCAAGGCAACTTCGAAAAAATGAATGAAAAGGTAAGGGAGTAAGTGTAATTAAGTCCACCAATAAAATATCTATAAAAACTTGCTGTAGTTTGCTGGAGAGTATATATTTGCGCTCCATTTAGGGTGATTAGCTCAGTTGGTTCAGAGCACCTGGTTTACACCCAGGGGGTCGGGAGTTCGAGTCTCTCATCGCCCACAATACAAAAAGCCTCAGTTATGCTGGGGCTTTATTTATTTATCTTCTAGATATCTCGATCAAAACTTATAGGATATAGCTCCATGTCAGTAATGGATTTTTATAAAGCTGTCCTTTTTTGAATTTTTGAGGAAAAACTACAAGTTGTTAAGGATTTGGTTGCGAATATTGAGCAGTACAGAATGAATTAACAAAACATCAATCCACCCGATTAGCGGGTTGATCATGTGATAAACTACTTACTATCCATAAGGCCATAAAGAAGAAAGGCCCAAACTTAATCACTTCTATCATATCATTAAGCAATAATATCACAACAGCTATCGTGATCCAAGACAAGGCGAGTTGCAATAGCTCAGGTGAAGCAACAGAATTATGAAGTCTCTCAATCTTCCATACAGCGAGATAGATCAGTGAGAGGAAAATCAATAATCCAAGCATACCTTGTTCTACCCAAAGCATAAGGTAGTAATTGTGGATACCAGATTTTTCGGGGTTATCACTAACATAGGTCTGAAAACTGTTGATACTATATTCTTGGTAGCACGAATAGAAGTTCGCTGGACCGAAACCTAAAATTGGTCGTTCTTGGATCATATTGAGCCCAGCCATCCATCGATAAGCACGCTCCATAGCCGATATATCTTTGAATTGGTATGTAGCCTCAATGAGTCGATCAAATCTCACATGGCTAACAGTACTCTCATAATCAGGAGCATAGTGAATCAATCGATCTCCCTTCAAGAAATAAAAGGACATAACTATAACCCCTATAGTACTTAATATCATAGTAAACCGAAGCAGTCTCAATTGATAAATTCCATAAATCAAAAACAATGCAGCAATAGAGATATAAGCAATGCGCGCATATGTAAAATAGATAAAGACTAAAAAAATAAAAATTACTCTTCCATATATAGCACCAGCTCCTTTGCGATACAGATAGTATGCGGCAGGGATCATCATCAACAATAGACAAGCGTAGTTGACATGATTTCTAAAAAAGGGCTTGCCAACATTGGTCCTGCTCGCAAAAGTCCAACCTTCTAATCCATGACTAATGAATACATACAATCCTGCTATAATCGATGCCCAAACAATGATCTTCAGGAATCGGTCAAAATCTTTTCGCTTGTTGAAGACATAAAAGGGAAGTATATAGAATGGCAAAATAAACCAAATTTTTGCCATTAGATATTTAATCGAAATTACTGTATTCTGCGCATATAGACCGGTAAATAAAATCCAGAATAGATGCACTAGTATCACTATTGTTAAAGGATTCTTTATCTTTTCTGGCGTTGGATCCTTCGCCAAGTATAAAACTGATAAACCTGTCAATAGCAAGAACATCAACTCCCCAGGGAATACTAAGCCGATACCACCTGGCAAGTCTAATTCGGTACTAAAAGGTATCAGTGCAGCAGTAATAAAATAAAGTATCTTAATCTCCACCGTCAGTAAGTAGACTAATATTAAGCCCGCTATCGGTAAGACTGGTAACCACAAGTTATTAGTTAATATTCCCGCCAATACAGCAGCGAAGAATAATACAACGTATAGGATCTCTATGATACTTAATGATTTGGACATCAGTCAATACTAAAATCCAATTGATTCAAACTTTTACGAATTAAGAGCAATAGTCCCGAAAAAAAACCTGATAACAAACCCATACCCAAAACTATCAATGATCTTTTAGGTCTGAATTTTTCTAACGGCTTTTCAGCTATTTCAATTATATGCAGACCTTTGGAGGTTCTATTTTGGTTAGCTTTTAGTTTGTTGAGCTGGTTTTGATCATAAGTCAATATTTTAGTTAACTCTTCTTGTTGAGTTTCTAACTGCTTGACGATAGACACCCCCTGGGTATAATTGTTAATACGTTTTTTGATCTGGGATCCATTTGGATTTTTAGATTCTAAGGTCGCCAATGATTCTGCTTGTGATTGAGTATCATATATGCCATATTTCATTCTAAGGTCCTTGATCTTGGTGGTGATAGCATCTAATTCTCGGCGTTTTACTGATGATTCATCTTCAAGGGATTTAACCAACTCGTTTCTTGCATTAGCCGTCATACTGATTATTTTCTTTTCTATCAGTTCTCGAGCATAATTAACTATATCTGCAGCAAGCTGCGGATCTTGGTCTTCTATAGCTATCACTACTGCATCAAACTGTGTTTTCTGCGATGTATATAGCTTAGCCAGTTTTTTACGTACTTTTAACTGAGACATCTTATGTTCCACATCTATATCATAATGATTCATTAAATCAAACTTGCTAATTAGAGCACTTTTGATTTCGTTGGATTGCGCTATTGATAAAAGGCGATCTACATCATTATCATTACCATAGAAGCTCAATTGCTGATCGTATACATCTACTATTGGTTTCTGAAGAGATTCGCTCACTGGATAAAAGGTTGTAGATGCTTTATAATAATTAGGCATCAACAGCAAGACAATAGCACTGAGGATCATTGTCAAAAAAGTAATAACAATAATGACTTTCTTGTTATTCCAAAGTATAGGTATGATATTATCCTCCATTGTCTACATTTAAAAAAATGAAGGTAAAAAATCCTTAACCGAAAATTGAATCGTAGATAGAATATGGAACTAAGACATGTCGATATTATCTGTAAGCCTCTAAACAATAAAAGTCTCATAGGGTTACTAAATTCATATCATGAAACTCATCGAATTCACTACCAAAGGACTTTATTGTCGTCAAGCGGATATTTATATAGACCCCTGGAAAAAAGTGAATTATGCCATGATCACACATGGTCATAGCGATCATGCTCGTTGGGGACATAAGCACTATCTCTGTGTACATAGCTCAGTACCCATTCTCAAGCATCGACTTGGAGCAGAAATGAATATCCAAGGTATCAACTACGACGAAACGATCACGATTAATGGTGTCAAGTTTTCTTTTCATCCCGCTGGTCATATCACGGGTTCTGCCATGATACGTGCAGCCTACAAAGGAGAAGTATGGGTCATTTCTGGGGACTATAAAATTGAGAATGATGGACTCGCCGAGGCATTCGAACCAGTCAAATGTCAACACTTCATTACGGAATGTACTTTTGGCCTTCCTGTATATAGTTGGTCTCCTCAAAGAGAAGTGATAGACGATATCAACAGATGGTGGAATGGTAATGTCCAGAATAAGAGACCCTCTTTGATCACCGCCTATTCACTTGGTAAGGCACAACGAATTCTAAGTAGTGTAGACACGTCTATAGGACCAATATATACGCATGGGGCAATAGATCAGATGAATAAGGTTTATAAAAGAATGGGCATTTCACTGCCTGAAACCACTCATTTGAAGAATTCCTTTGATCAAAAAGAACTTTCTAAATCACTCATAATCGCTCCTCCATCTACTGTGGATAGCAGTTGGGGTAAAAAAATCAAAAACCCCTCTCTTGGCATTGCATCTGGCTGGATGACAATCAGAGGAAATAGAAGAAGAAGAGGAGGAGACCGAGGATTTGTACTATCTGATCACTGTGATTGGAAAGGTCTACTTACTGCCATTAAAGAATCGGGGGCCCAGTATATTTACCCTACTCATGGCAATACAGATACCTTCTCACAATACCTTAATGAAGTAGGATATATAGCTCGACCTGTGAAGACTGAGTATAATGATAATTCATTGAATGAAACTTCTGTAGAATGAAAAGCTTTGCCAACTTATTCTCCGAAATAGATGCCTCAACCAAAACGAGAGCAAAGGTTAAAGCATTAGAAAAGTATTTCACTCATGCACCTGATCAAGACAAGCTATGGACCATAGCCCTATTCTCACATAAAAGACCAAAACGTACGATTTCTACTACTCTATTGAGGACTTGGGCAGCAGAAGTTGCCAAAATCCCAACATGGTTATTCGAAGAGTCTTATCATGTTGTAGGAGATCTCGCCGAGTCTATCAGTCTTATGGTATATGATGGGACATATTTTGCATCTGACAAAACATTAACAAACTGGATTAACAATATCCAAAAGCAACGAGATAAAGAGGAAGAAGAAAAAAAAGAATTTGTAATAAAAGCTTGGAAGGAGTTAAACCAAAAAGAAATCTTTCTATTCAACAAGTTGATCACTGGAGGTTTTAGAGTAGGCGTCTCTCAAAAGTTGATTACAAAAGCCCTTGCTAAGGTTCTAAATCAAGAAGAAAATCAAATTGCTCATCGCTTAATGGGTAACTGGTCACCAGATACGACGACATTTGAGTCACTGCTGATAGATGAAAATATCCATGCCGATTTATCTAAGCCTTATCCATTTTATTTGGCATATGCAATAGAAGAAGATCCCGCATCTTTAGGACCAATAAGTGATTGGCAAGCGGAGTATAAATGGGATGGCATCCGCTCTCAAATTATTAAACGCAGTAACGAAGTATTTTTATGGTCAAGGGGAGAAGAATTAGTTACGGATAGTTATCCCGAGTTTACTTCATTAAAAGAAGTAGCACAAGACGGGTTCACTATTGACGGAGAACTATTGGTTATTAAGGAAGGTGAGATTCAATCTTTCAATATTCTGCAAAAAAGATTGGGAAGAAAAAAAGTGTCAAAAAAGATGCTTTCAGAATATCCTTGTGCAATTTTAGCGTATGACCTACTCGAGTATGAGGGCGAGGATATTAGAAATCATCACTTAAATAATCGTAGGACTCTGCTAAAGGAATTAATCCAAAAGTGGCAATCTGAGTCTCTGGATATTCCTATTATTTTCTCTGATAGTATTGACTTTGAAAGCTGGGAACAATTAAAGTCGATCCGAAGCACATCTCGTGAAAAGCATGCTGAAGGCCTAATGCTAAAGCATGTAAATGGAGTATATAAGATAGGGCGAAAAAAGGGCGAATGGTGGAAGTGGAAAGTTGATCCCTTGACCATAGATGCGGTGATGCTATATGCTCAACGCGGGCATGGTAGACGCTCCAATCTTTACTCAGATTTTACCTTTGCTGTATGGAATGAAGCCGGAAATCTTATCCCATTTGCTAAAGCTTACTCGGGTCTAACAGATAAGGAATTTGGAGAAATTACAAAATTTGTCAATCAGAACACAATAGAACGATTTGGACCTGTACGATCAGTAAAACCTGAATTAGTCTTTGAGATTGCTTTCGAAGGGATCAATGAATCCAAACGACACAAGTCTGGTGTGGCACTTAGATTCCCAAGAATCAAACGATGGCGCAAAGATAAACCAGCAAGTGAAGCAGATACACTTGAAAATCTCAAGGCATTGCTCAATTAATTGGTTCAACACTAAATCAATCCGGAATTAATAATTTATAAGAAAACCCTGAATGTCTACTTCACTTTTAAGATTCATCTTCTTCCTCAGTCGATACCGAGCTTTCTTAATGCCTTCATCAGATATTCTCAATGTATTGGCTATATCCTTAGAAGAAAGATTCATTTTCAGTAGAGAAATCAATCTCGTTTCGCTTTTACTAAATGAACCAAACTCATTCTTTAATCGATCCAAAAAGTCTTGATGAATACTACTAAACTCTTTGGAGAATTGTTCCCATTCTCGATCATCAACAGCATCATAATTAATCATCCTCGATATCTTTTCTGAAGTCTTGCTGACTTTTTCGTCCATAGAGGATTTTAATTCCTTGACTTGAACTTCTAGGTTTTGAAGAAATTCATTTTTGCTCGCCAGTTGTAATGCTTTGGCGGTCAACTCTTTCTTTTTAAATTCTAATTCTTGTTCAGCTATTTTCCTACGCTCTACCTCTAACTCTGTCTCTTTTTGATAGATTAGTTTGTTCTTTTTGTTCCTACTGATCAATCCATAAATAACGATCAAACCAGATAAAAGTCCTAATGTCAAAAGTCTATTTCGCCATTTTCTTCTATCATTTTCGGCTTTTACTATTACAAGTTCTTTTTCTTTTCTTTCGGTCTCATATTTGACTAAGGCATCTTGTAATGATTCTGTCTTTTCGACTGACTCTATTGAATCCTTAAGTATAGAGTAAGTTTCAAAATATTGATAGGCAGCTTTGAAGTTGGATTGTCCTTCATGTAATTTACGAAGTTCATAAGCCAAACTTTTTTGCAGTTGAGCAGCTCCTATTTGTCGACTTATAGATAGCCCTTCTTCTAAATTCTTTTTAGCTTGGATATAATCTTTTAATTTCATTAATACTCTTCCTTTAGAAAGTCGATGTTGCCCCCATCGGTATAAATCCTCGGTACCCTCTAAATAATCCTCCGCCTCATCCAGTCGTTGTATTGCTTTTTGATCAAGATTTTGTTCAATATATACTTCAGACAACTCGGATAAAGACCCAATCGTAACATCATAATTACCAGCCTTTTTACCGATTTCTAAGGCCTTTATAAAGTAATTTTCTGCTGAATCTAATTGTGATAGATTATAGTATGAAGTACCTATGTCAAATAATGCTTGACTATAGTAATAGCTATCATTATTATTCATATATAATGTCGCAGCTTCTTTATAATATTCTATAGCCTTATCATGATTTAAAAGGACACCTGAGG
>JAHDDE010000073.1 GCA_020629515.1 Saprospiraceae bacterium
AAATTATCAGACAACTCTGGGAAGCCCATTCGATCAGTATCTAATATAGAAGCATACAATGCTGAAGATGGCACAAGGAATAATCCAGATGAAAGGAGGGTGAACCGACAAAAGTTGAAGGATAAGAATGTGAAATTGAATAGCAGTGGTAAGCAGTCTTATGATAAATATTATGAGTCTTACCTGTTTTCACATAATGATGATGCCTCAGTTTCTGAAGTTGTCGAAGTATGCCTGAGTAAGACCTTCTCCTCACCTACAGAAAATTGCATTGGGGAGACTTGCATCAGTGTACCACTTGTTGATAATACGAAGAACTTAGATGAAGGAGAAGATGAACTACCAAAACTTACAAAATTTGAAGTAATTGCGGGCTTTCCAAAATTAGAACCAGATAAGTCTATCTTAATCAAATTTGATATAGAAGATGATGCCGCTGCCTATCCTGATAAGTTGATAGAATATGAACCACTATCATTCGGATCTACTGCTGATGCAATAACACTTGATGTCCTAGAGAAAGATGTCACAACACATACATATAGACTTCTCCCAAGAGATCCAGTAACGTTAGAGTTAATGGATATTACAGATGTGCCAATGGATATTGATCCATTTGACATCATGCCTAGCTTAGAATATAAAATATTAGCTAGAGAGGAGGCAGAGCCTTTAACTTTAATGGAAGTAAGGGATACAACGATTTTTATTCCTTTATCTGCTTTTGAAGACTTTTGTGATCTAAAGATTACAAAATTTGAAGAGCCTGGAAATTTCCAATTTATAAATAATATTAATTCTGCTAATAATCAACAAGTTTTAGATTGCTTCTTATTAGATTTTTCAATTGATACAAGAGAAACACCAAATAGACCAGATCTCTTCCAGCAGAACCATAGAGTGACATTTACTATTAACTCTTCTTCAATTCCATTAGAAGTGGTGCCGATTGTTGTTGCTGGAAGAGATCAAAAACATGCCATTGTTCCCGATTGGGGAGAGATGCCTCCAGCTAATAGGACGCTTGAAAATATAGGATTTGAAATAACTGCTTGTTTAGAAATTGACTTTAATGATGTTGATGGCAATATTGATTGTACGCCTAAAAGGTGTATAGAAATAATCAAAGAAAGTATCTATGAAACAGAAGCTAATTGTGAACATTCTATTCAAGAATTCAAAGTTGAGAATAACTATCCCCAATTTGGAGCAGGACAAAACATATTCACAGACGCTGAACCAAATAATGGATTTGGGAATAATTATATGCAATATAAGTTTGACGTAAATGTAGCATTGCAAGGAGACTGCATTCAGTCATTTCAAGAGATTAATATTCAGCCACTTGCTTCAAATATTCCTTTGGAGATAATTCAAATCAGTGAAGAGGAATATGCTATATATCCAGATTGGGGAGTAGGAGAAGAATTAGGAGTAACAGATGAAAATGACGTTTGGTACGAGTTGATAGCTTGCTTAGAATATGATCTGCTTAACACCACAGATATAAACAATCCAACATTGTTTGTTGGCGACACAAAATGTATAACATTAAGCTATATAGGTGATAATGTTGATTCGGAAGAAACAGAATTAGAAGATAATGGTAATTGTCAACATGAGATTTTAGCATTTGATACACAATCTGGCTTTCCTCAATTCGGAGTTGGTCAAAATGTATTCACAGACGCTGAACCAAATAATGGATTTGGGAATAATTATATGCAATATAAGTTTGACGTAAATGTAGCATTGCAAGGAGACTGCATTCAGTCATTTCAAGAGATTAATATTCAGCCACTTGCTTCAAATATTCCTTTGGAGATAATTCAAATCAGTGAAGAGGAATATGCTATATATCCAGATTGGGGAGTAGGAGAAGAATTAGGAGTAACAGATGAAAATGACGTTTGGTACGAGTTGATAGCTTGCTTAGAATATGATCTGCTTAACACCACAGATATAAACAATCCAACATTGTTTGTTGGCGACACAAAATGTATAACATTAAGCTATATAGGTGATAATGTTGATTCGGAAGAAACAGAATTAGAAGATAATGGTAATTGTCAACATGAGATTTTAGCATTTGATACACAATCTGGCTTTCCTCAATTCGGAGTTGGTCAAAATGTATTCACAGACGCTGAACCAAATAATGGATTTGGGAATAATTATATGCAATATAAGTTTGACGTAAATGTAGCATTGCAAGGAGACTGCATTCAGTCATTTCAAGAGATTAATATTCAGCCACTTGCTTCAAATATTCCTTTGGAGATAATTCAAATCAGTGAAGAGGAATATGCTATATATCCAGATTGGGGAGTAGGAGAAGAATTAGGAGTAACAGATGAAAATGACGTTTGGTACGAGTTGATAGCTTGCTTAGAATATGATCTGCTTAACACCACAGATATAAACAATCCAACATTGTTTGTTGGCGACACAAAATGTATAACATTAAGCTATATAGGTGATAATGTTGATTCGGAAGAAGACATTAATCCTAGCTTAACTCCTAACATAGATTGCCTTTTCGAAGTTGAATACACTTACGAGATTTTTGGCGACGAAGTCTTTCTGAAACCTACCATTTCACCTTTTAATCCCGATGTAGATTATCAGCTTACATGGAGGCTTGAGGACGGATCTATTCTTAACTTACCCGAACCAGGTGGAGATTTTACCATCTCATCTATTGATACACCTGAGGAACAGCAACTGGAATATATTGCTGACTTCAATATCGTAGCAGGTCAAAATCTACTGTTAGAAGTTTCTATCCAAGGACAAAATTGTATAGAAAGTTACATTAAGAAAATCAGAAGCATACCTAATTGTGATAAGACTCAATGTGACTTTGTAGTTAACAACAACCAAAGTACATTAACAACGAATGATCAAATAGAACTTTGTGGTGATCTTTTTATTGATATTTCAACATTAACTAGTAGCCAGGCAAATAACCTATCAGGGACAGGTGCTGTTTATATTCCTTGGCTCCTTACCAAAGTCGAAGTTGAGTTTCAAGGAATAAAGCTTAACAACTCTCTCCAACTGATAGATGGTGAAGTCTTAGGAGTCTATGACGATGGGATATCTGGATTGAATCTCAATGGATTGATCAATGATCTTGAACAAGCATTTGACAGAGATGATATTATTAAGATTAGTAAATACCTAACGGATAATCCAGCAGAGAAGATCATTAAGCTCAAAGAAGATATTGAGAATATAGATCTCAATAATACTATTAAGCTACCACTAGGCTTTAATAACATGCCAGTAGGAGATAATGGTAATGCATTGACTATAGCCATCTCAGGACTCAAGTTCAAACCAAACCAGAATTTTATCAAAGCCACAGCTGCTATTGAATTCTTTGATTCTGCAGGTGATGGGAATACTGATTTCTATTTAGCCTTTGATTCCGACAATTTCTTTTTTAATTCTTCTAAGCCCATTTTTAATCTAGGAAATTCAGTCGATTTTAAATTCAAGCTTACGGATGATGTCAGTTTTCAATACTATGATACAGAGTCGTTAGAGATAACCTTCAAAGCTCCTGATGAGAATGACGAAGGCGGAACAGGTATAGTATTCACAAGCGAATGTAACGAACCTTATGATTGGTGCATAGACGTCGATGCTGAGATAGATATACCATCAGATTGGTTAAGACCCGTTGATGATGGCATAGATAAAGTACGTGGTTTATTCTTTGGCCAGTTATGTAATTTCACCGATTTTTTGATGGAAGGAAGTTTATCCTGTCCTGCAGAAATACCAGGCACCAATGGTACAGAAATAGAAATTGCAAATGTAACTTGGGACCACAGTAACCTTAATAATCCTGTTGGTTTGAAATTTCCGGAGGAGTATGATAATCCACCGGTAGATAGCACATTCCAAGGACTCTTCATTAAAGAAGTTTCCGCTAAGCTGCCAGAAGCCTTAACTACGTTTGACTCTGGTGACCGCATAACGGCATCTTTAAAAAATCTTATTATCGAAAAAGGAAACGGTTTTACAGTAGATGCTGAAGTCTCTCCGATACTTTCTATTCCAGAAATGAATGTAGCTGATCTCGGTGCTAGTCTCGACACTTTCAAATTATCGATAATTCAAAATGATTTTCATGAGGCCTATTTGACAGGGTTTATTACTCTACCTGTTGCGGATTATGATGAAAATAATTCTGATACATATAATAATAAAGTAGTCTATAAAGCTCTATATGGTAATGTTGATAACGATGACGAAAATGAATTTCAATTTTTACTTCGACCCGAAAATAGCATCCAAGCAGACCTGATAGCAGGAGCCAATCTACAGCTGTTTGAGACATCTAACTTTAATGTCAAACTTGATGAATCTAATATCTCCTTCAATATTGAATTAAATGGTCTTTTAGATTTTCCCGATGGATCTGTATATGATCCGGAAAAAGATAAGGATTGGAAGTTTTCTTTAGATGCTGGTTTTGAAAATCTAGGTCTTTCTTATACAAAGCAGTTTGGTGAAGAAGATGGTGTATTAGACTTTAATGAAGGAGATTGGACGTTTGATGGTATACCCGATTTTGCTAATTCTATGATGATGAATAGTGCTATAGAAAATAGTCAAGAATCTGAGAGTATAAACCTTACTTCGTTTGAAAATCCAGAAGAAGAAGATAATGTTGAAGGATTCAAATTTACAATTGAGAATTTTGGACTTGCCTATAGAACTCCATCTGGAAATGAACTATTAGTCGGAGGCATAGGATTCGACGCAGTAGTAAACCTCCAAGATAAAATTGGTGGTTCTGCAGGCTTGCAATTATTAGGTAAAGTTTATAAGCCTACAAATTCTAGATTACGCGTAGGGTTTAAGGAGGTTAGTTTGAGCTCAATTGAAATATTTTCTGACATGGATGGTGCAAAAATCGAAGGATATGTAGATTTTTTAGATGATGATGAATATGGTAGCGCCGTAAAAGGAGAAGTTGATGCACAGTTTCAAGGTATGGGATTTGGAGTTAATGCAGGACTACTATTTGGAAGCACTAAATCGATTCCTTCTATATCTGAAGAATATAGATTTATGAAATTGACAGCCATGGTTAATTTTCCAGGAGCTGGTATACCATTTATGACTGGACTAGCTTTTAAAGGTTTTGGGGCTGGATTTTATAATAATATGGAGGCCAACGTGCCAACAAAGGATGACGTGACCGATGAATTGAATGGGGTTTCAAGTTCGCCGTTATTCGGAAGTGCAACTTTCCTTCCAGAAAAGGATAGTAAAGGATTATCCTTATTAGGTACGATAGCCACATCACCATCAGATAAAGCTTTGAATATGGATTTAGCCTTTAATGGTGAATTTAATACAGGACCTAATGGTGGACTTAGTAGACTTGGAATGCTACTTAACTTGTATGGAGGTGCATCAATAACTAGTAGAGAGAATGCATGGCTGACAGGAACTTTGGACGGATTTTATGATTTCCCTTCAAAATACCTTCAAATTAAAGCTGGTACAAACTTACAAGTACCACCAACTGATCCATTTTTACTTAGAGCAAATACAGAATTATTTTTTTGGTCTGATCGGATTAATAATAAATATCATTTTTCATTTGGCACTTCTGATGCACCAACGGAAATAGAAATTTTAGATGGACTTATTGCAGCATATGCTTATTTTATGTTTGGAAATGCAGATATATATCCGCCTTCTAATTTCATTACTCCGGCTGCACGTACTGCATTAGGTTCCTATCCCGATTTTCAGTTTGAAGCACCAGATTTCGGAGGTAATAATATTGCCACTGGTAGAGGTTTTGCTACAGGATTAGGAATAGGTTTTGAGTGTGGAGGTGAATTAAGTGTCTTTGGTACTGGCTTAGGTTTTGAAATTGCAGGCGGATTAGAGTTTCATTTAAGAATGCTTGATTATGGATCATCAGCCTTTTGTTATAAAGATTCCGAACTAATTAATCCAATTGGGTTTAATGGATATTATATGTCTTCTGATTTTTTGGCCTTTTTAAAAGTAAGTGGGTATGCCCTTTGGCTAGGAGAACAAAAACCGATAATTGATATTTTAGGTGCTGCTTTTCTTCAAGTTTCTGGCCCTAATCCTACTTATGGAACAGGAGTTTTTGCAGGGTACGTCGAGATGTTTGGAGGTAATGATGAAGGTAATGAACCACCTGAACTAAAAACATTCGATGTAGAATTTGGTGAAATTTGTGATCCAGATGATCCGAGCCCTCCAAGTATTACATATGATCAAGAAGATGCAACTGATGAATTTAATGATAATTATATTTTCAAAGAGATTTTTATTGAAAATGGAGAAGATAAATATGATCCTACCCAAGCTTTAAAATGGAGTACTTTATATCAGCCAGATGATTCATTTTCTTTACCAGAAAGACAGAGCGATGGTAGTGTTATAACAAGAAACTTTAGAGTAGAATGGACCGCAGAATTAGAACAGAAGAAGGTTGACCAATTTGGTAATCTAAACTATTTACCTGTAGGAGACCATGATCTCGCCATTGGTCAAGATCCAATAGGAAGATGGTGTATGTCTAAAGACCTTGAAAAGTATGGAGAACCAATAGAAGTAGGAATATCAAATGGTCAAGAATTCGAAGAATTTGCAACATGGTTAAGAGAGGAAGAATCCTTTAGGGATATGAGGACAATTGATTGGAATTATGATGGTTACAATGATTTATTAGCTCAATACGGTAGTTCAGGCGAATGGGTAGTCTACTTTTCAGATGGGAATAGATTTTATAGACCTACAACTACTATTGATATTTTATCAGGGGCTTTTGATCCACTATTTACTCATCTGAATGATGATGAACATATTGACATTATTCTTAATCCATATGAGATGGAAGAAGTTAATGTGCTTCTTCATTCTACGGATAACTCTAATCCTTATCAAACTTTTAGTGTCTGGGCAGACTTAAGTTTCACTGGATTCTTACCAACTTATGGAGATTTCAATAATGACGGCAAGACTGATATGATACTCCGAAAGCTTGTAGAAGTTGATGAGGATGGAAGTGTAGTTCAATCAATTCAAGCTAGAATTGCTGGCCCTGAAACATCAGAAGAACATGAGACGGAATTAATTGAATATAAGCTCCAGTTCAAAGTAAATCTTTCTGATGGACAGCAGTTTGTTTACTATCAGCAGTTTGATCAGCTTATGGAACCATGCTATAATATAGCTTCAGGTGTAAGCAACAGGTGGGAATCTTTTGATTTTGATTCAGATGGTAATGATGATATCATAGGAAAATGTTTTGGTCCTACACCAATGAGTGGATCAAGTTTTATTCTTTTAAAATCTCATGGCTTTTCTGATTCTTCTATACCCAATTTGGAGCAAATGAATGAAGATTGTCACTGGGATTGCCCTAAAATACCTGGCAGATACAAAATTGACATATCTGGAAGTGGGAATTATAACTACACAAATTCTGATTTTGGATATGTCCACAATTATAATTACGAATTATATGACTACCAAAACCAAGTGGATTTACCAGAATTTGGGAATTTTAGTTCTGCTGGTTATGTAGATTTTGGCCGCTTTTCAAGTGATTCAAAAACAGATGTTGTAAGATATAATTCTATAGCACAATATGTTGCAGAAGACGAATGGTATAAGAATAATCTAACACCGAGTACGGAATATAAGCTCATTTTGAGAGGCAAAATTTATGAAGAGGGCAATCCGCTACCTATTTATACAGAATTAAAAGAAATCGAATTTACGACTGATGAGAATGAGGATATAAGTGCTATGATTGAATTGTTTAAAAAAGATGATACAAGTTTTGAAGATAGACCGCAAGAACCAGCAAATCCTGCCCCACCACCTCCAGGTCCGATGGTTGGTAGTGATGTAGTCCTGACATGGAGACCTATAGTCATATTACAACCACAAAAAACAGTTCGGATAAATCCTATTAGAATGAGCAAACTATGAAAAGACTAATATCATTGTTCTTATTTCTTGTTCTAAAAACTTTCTTATTCTCTCAGCAGGAAATAAAGTTGGTTGCCAAATCGGGTGATTATGGAGTAAAACTCAGATGTATAACATCTAATGCTACAGCATGGCTCAAAGGGTTAGAAAATGGTTATATAGTAGAAAGGGCTACTTATAATAAAACTATTAAAAATGATGACCATAATTTCATCATTTTGAAAGATGGTATTGTTTCTTCTTATAATCAAGAGGATTGGGATTTATATGATAAATCTTTAGAAGCTTCAGAGAAAAAGGAAGATGAGTATATATATGCAGGAATAGCCTTTTCTTTTGTATCTAATCGAACCTACTTAAGTACTGAGAGTGATTTTGAAAAGATTATGAAGTATAAAGAAGAGGTGCAAGAAGCTTATTTCTATAGTCAGCTGTGTTCAGTGCAAAGTTGGAAGGCAACAGAAGTATTGGGATTAGGATTGATGGATAGTGAAGTAGAGATTGGAAAAGAATATATTTATCGAATAAGACAAGTTTCAAATGAAAGTCTCCAAGCTTACTTAATAGTTAGACATGACTTGTCATCAAAAATTAATCAATTAAGTGTTGATGTTTCTGAACAAGACAGTCGTATAGTTTTAAGTTGGATTAAAGAGAAGGATGCGACAAATTATATTATTGAAACATCAACTGATAATAGAAATTTTATCCGTCCAGATAAACCACCTACATATGATATGTATGCAACACTTGATGCTATTACAGATTCTCTCACGAGATCAGTTGAGGGATTAATTAATTATCAAGATTACTATTTTAAAATTATAAAAAAAGACATTTTTTGTGAGGAGTCGGTGGTTGCAATTACAGAAGGAACTCCTAAGGATTTAACCCCTCCTTCTCGACCTTCAATTCTTGTTGTGGAAGAAAACTCTTTAGGTCATGCAAGGATAGAATGGAGTTTTCCTCAAAATGAAAATAGTGAAATTAGTGGATTTAGAATTGCACGAAGTGTACACCAAGACAAAGATTATGTGCAAATCCATGAAAGCATTATACCTCCAGATTGGAGAGCATTTGACGATCAATATTTTTCTTCAGATACATCGAATTTTTACATAATTGAGGCGATCGATACTTATGGTAATTCTATTCTTTCTAATTTTCATTTTTTCACTCCTATAGACCAAACACCTCCAGCCCAACCTATTAATATCACGGGAATAATGGATTCTGTAGGTGTTGTCACCTTAGAAATGGAACCTCAAGAAGAAAAGGACTTCATGGGCTACAGAATCTATATGGCCAATAATCCGAAGACAGAGTTCTCTGTCATCCAAGAAACTTACAATGATTCGATAGTCGTAAATGCTCGTAATCCTATACTGATTGATACCAGTACAGTTGAGTCACTTTCGTCTCATATCTATTATAAAGTAGGGGCACTGGATTATCATTACAATGAATCGGAGTCCTCGGAAATTATTAAAGTAAAGCGACCAGATATCTATCCACCTGTGTCTCCTTTGATCACAGGGTACAAAGCCTATGAAGATCGCATCCATTTTGATATTGCATTGAGTTCTAGTTTTGATGTACGCCAAAATTATATCTATCGAAGGGAAGCTTCAGATGAGGAGTGGAGCATTTTGGATTCACTTGGGATAGGTTTAAATACCACTTATGTTGATAGTACAGGAGAGGCAAGAGTTGACTATGTATATTCACTTAAGGCGATTGATGCAGGTGGCTTAGAGTCTGAATTTGGAAATCAATTAAAGCTCAGTACCTATAGAAAAGAAAACAACTTTAATCTAGAGACATCGGCAAAGTACTTTTCAAATGATGGTAAGTTATTACTCATTTGGGAATATCCAAAAAACTTGCCTGATGATATCACAAGCTTTGAAGTATTAGTAAAAACCGATGATCAAGTATTAAAAGAAAGATTTTCAAATTTCAACAAAAATGGAATAGTAATTGACTCAGAAATCAGCCCGAAAAAGGTGCTAATCCTTCCTCAAAGTAGGAAACAAAGTTATGAGGCATTTGCAACAGAAAATATTCAATTCACTCACAAAAACATTCGAAATGATAGGGACTATAAAAAGATTAAATAATATTATTCTATTCTCTTTGCTACTAATTTCTTTTTCACATGTGTATTCACAGGCAAATTGCTGTAATAGTACTTGTTCTACTGTGGTAGATTCGATAATAGATCCTAATAATCAATGTTTGTTATATGCAAATTTAGGAGATGGTTTAGTCCAAAGAAATGGAAATCAATATGAATGGAGAGAAGGAGGTGTAACAAAAAGGAGGTTAATTTCTTTACCTGATGCAGACCCTAAGAACTCTGGATTTAGACGACTATATATATGCCCAACTCCATTTACATTGCCAAGAAGAGGACTTAGGAACCCTCCCAAACAGGTCTACTTGGCAAAGTATTATTTCTATAATTCACGTCCTATTTCGGTGTTGAGTGATGGTCAAGGATCTGGTGGAGCACATGGTTATAGTACAACACCACCCTTATCTGATTATGAAAGAGAAAAAAGAGGTACTCCAAATAATTGGTTTGTGTTTTGTGGAGTTGGAGACACTAGTAATGGTCTTATTGAATATTTAAACAATCAACAAGATGGTACATATGCTCATATGTATTCAACACCACCTGCTTGTGAACCTCCATTTTTAATTCCATGGAATATTAACGATATTAATTTAACTCCGCCACCATCATTGCTAGCTGTTGGAGAAGTTGGCGGTCCGCGTACACCAGTATTGGTCCCTCCACAACCTACTGGAAATTTAGATATGATTGTTACTGTTGCAGGAGGTGGTGCTCTACTTATTGATGTTTATCAAGTCAATAAAACAACTGGTAACGTCATTTTGATAGGTTCTGTAAATTGCGATAATAATATTAGAACTTCTATTCCATACACAGTTGACCCAGGCAACTTTATCTGGGTTAGCCCAAATTCTTCTATGTTTTTTGCAGGTGCTGAAGGTGGATTCGACAATAATTATTTAGGTGGCACCTATGGAACTTGGCAACCGGCAATATCAAGAGCTAGATTTCCTGATAATATTTGCCTTTTTGGAACCGAGTCTCCTGTGGTAGGAGTAGATATTTCACCTGCAGGACTAATTCAATTTAGATTCCCATAATGCAGGTACGATGAAAAGAATTTACATATCATTTTTGATTCTAATAACAAATGGATTTTGTTTTTCTCAGATTAAGGTAAATCTAACGGAATTTGAAATTACAAATACAGTTGATTTATATAGTTTACAGATTGATGATTTTTATTCAAATAATACTGCAGTCATTATTGTTTCATGCATGTTAGACGGCCGCCCAATCTATCAAGCCCAAACAAGACCTGTTTCTCTCAACCCAGGTATGAATCTGTTCACTTATGAATTACTACAACCCATCCAAGTAGAGTTGAATGACCTCAACTCTGTACCAAAAGGCGAGAAAGTTATCTACGAAGTCAAGCTAGTTCAGAATAATTCTATCATCGCAAGAGAACGTAAGTCAGTAACTCTCAATCTCAATAAAGAAGAAAAAACAACACTAGGAAAAGCAGTATCTGACAATCTTTCTGTTCAAGGAAATATCAATATCCTAGGTCAGCTCTCCGATCGCCAAGGTGTAGGAAGTCAAGTACCACAAAATTATCTTAGATCAAATGGTAATGCAACTCTTGCCCTATCTGAGATACCTGTAGACTTTGGATATTTCTTAAGTACAGAGCAATCACCTCTCCGCCAAAGTATCAATAGAGCTACTCTCAAACTGAATGTGCCGATGCTAAAGCAGAACCTCAAGTCAAGAGTTGATGAGAAAATACAAACTGGTGACACGGAGATTCCTGCTCCTACAGACCAAGAGATGAAAGAATTTAAAGAGTATATGCTCAAAAAACGGTATCCAGACTATGCAGCACATATTGCGTATTCTTTAACAGAAGAAGGAACCTCTGATATAGAGGCGATTCGACGTATACTAGTAATTGAGCAGGTAGAGTTTGCACCTTCTACTAAGAAGGCTGTACAACGCTTCAAGGGACTGGTAGAAAGAAATAGCCCTAATGATAAATTCGAGAAAGAAAGACTCCATCTTTTCATATTAGAGGTCACAAGACTCCAATTAGAGAAAAAGTCTCTCCTTGAAGGGCTTTCTATGTCTCGTGAAAATGCAGAGCAAGCTTATCACTATTTAAAAAATGCAGAAGCCTACTATGAAGAGTTGGACATCACCGATTACAAGCGAGCAAATACAGCCTTTAACCCGTTTGTCTTTTTGAACAAGACACAAAAGTTCCTTGACATGTTTCAAGGTGTATCCATAGGTACAACTAATCCATATTTTTCTAGATTAACATTAAGTGGACTCTTAGTCAATGGAGTGAGTGTAGAATTGACACCAAGAAATTTCTATGTGGCTGGTGTATTTGGAAGATCAACGCGGGAGACTCTCGATCAACGATTTACCATTCCTGACCTTACGCTGAAGCAAAATACATTTGGCTTAAAGCTAGGGTATGGTGTAGAAGGTGAGAATCATCTTCATGCCTCATTTGTTGATATCCAAGACATTGATTCAGATTTCAATTCTTTAACTAATACATCACCACGGTCTAATCGATTAATAGGTTTATCGGGAGGATTAACCTTATTGAATAATGCTTTGAATCTGAGAGGAGAATGGGTAGGTTCATTAGTAGAGAGAGATGCAGAGGCACCTTTGCTAGATAATAGTTTAGATC
>JAHDDE010000074.1 GCA_020629515.1 Saprospiraceae bacterium
GTAATCCCGTCAGCTTTAGGAATATTTGGTTGAGAAAGTTATAACACAAAATGATCTTTTATAAATGTACTCCTTAAAGTGGATGCACTTATCGCTAAAGTTTATGGGCTATTGACCTTTTATTATTGCTCCTTAAATATGATAAAAAAAATTTTATTTGATAATAATGATAGAATAATCAATTTTATTTTTCATATTAGCATAGTACAGTAGAGTACAGTTAAGTAAAGTATAGTATAGAAGTCGTAAAATTATCTATTGTCTATTTTATTATCAGCCATAAAATCCCTTGATCAGGGAGCTTTTACTAAACAAGAAAAAATAGTAAGAGGTGTGACATCTTGTATCCAAGATGAGTTATTGTGTTATGGAGATGTTCTTCCTTCTGTTAATAAATTGTCCAGTAACTTAGGCTTTGCAAGAGAGACGGTAGTTAAGGCTTATGGTGAGCTAAAGGAACGAGGTTTAGTAAACTCAAAGCAAGGATTAGGCTATTTTATAGCCAATCATGCTGCTGATCAGCAATTAAATATTGGACTTGTACTTTATGGGTTTCAGACATTCCAACAGGATTTTTATAATAAATTTCGAAAGTGTCTCGGCTCGCAATTTAATATTGATGTGTTCTTTCATCATAACAACATCCAGATGTATGAATCGATTATTAATTCGATCAAACATAAATATGGTATGTATGTTATCGCCCCGATTCAAACCAGTGAGGGTAGAGCTCTAATAGAAGGATTTCCAGATGATAAGTTGTTGCTTATCGATAGATACCAATATATCAATGAAAATGTTGCTAGTATCAGTCAGGAGTTTGAGCAATCTCTTTATAGAGTGTGCGAATTACTTGAGGATAGGATTCAAGATTTTGATAAAATATTACTCTATTACAAAGCGGATTCTGATAATCCAGCGGGTATATATGATGCTATAAATGAGTATTGTCGTACCCATGATATTAGGCTTGAAGTCTATGAAGAATATGAGCTATCGCACATGCAGAAAGGAACACTTTTTTGTACTGTAGGAGATACAGAACTTTGGCAAATATTAAAAGATACCAAAGAGTTAAACTTTAAGCTGGGTGATGAAATAGGAATTTTGTCTCATAACGACTCTCCTGTGAAGGAGATTATATCGGGAGGCATAACGACCTTTTCTACTGACTTTAAACTGATGGCAGCAGAGGCGGCAGATTTTATTATTAATAGAAAATTTACGAATAGAATAATACCAAGCGAATTGATAAGAAGAAAATCACTATAAAAAACGCATCAAAAAGTACGGCAATACTTATGATGCGCTACATAAACATTTAACTATAAAGTATTATGAATTTACAAAACTACTCGCTTTGGGTTAATCCTCCAAATAGGTGGATGCGCCCATTACTATTTACACTATCATTTATGTGCTTCAGTCTGTTGGGCTATACCCAATCGACTCTCACCGGTACTGTAGTTGATGCAGGAGGTCTTGCGATAATCGGTGCCAACATTTCTGTCCCTAATACAGATGTGGGCACAGTATCAGACGTAGATGGCACTTTTAATTTGGCAATACCGGCTGGATCAGATGAAATTCAAGTTTCTTTTTTGGGTTATCAGACTCAACGTGTCTCAGTAAACAATATGTCAAATATCTCGATCATTATGATAGAAGATACTGAAGTATTGGACGAAGTAATAGTGGTAGGTTACGGTACTCAAAAAAAGAGTGACTTAGTGGGATCAGTGGCTTCTATAAATGGTTCTGATCTAAAAGCTCTTGTCGTTGGTAATCCTACCTCTGCACTGCAAGGTAAAATGGCCGGAATACAAATTGAAAATAACGGTGGAGCTCCTGGTGGAGATGCTAATGTGTTTGTACGGGGTGTGAGTTCACTCACTAATTCTTTTCCACTTTATGTGATAGACGGTACGTTCGCAGATAATATGAATTTCCTTAATCCAAAAGATATCGAGTCTATCGAAGTCTTAAAAGATGCTAGCTCAGCTGCGATTTATGGCTCAAGGGCAGCCAATGGTGTAGTGATAATCACAACTAAAAGAGGTTCTGATGACGGTCAAACAAAGGTGAGCTTAGATATCCGAGGAGGAGTAGAATCTCCTACAAAAATGCTTGATTTGCTCAATGGTCAAGAATTTATCCAGTATAGGAATCAAGTAGAGGCAAATGATGGAACTGGCTTTGTGCTTCCTTCTAATTTGCCGAGTACAGATTGGCAAGATTTATCACTTAATAGTGGTACTATTCAAGATTATGGTTTATCGGTATCAGGAGGTAATGAAAGAGCTAAATTTTATGTCTCAGGAAATTATTATGACCAAGAAGGAATTTTAGTTGGATCTGGATTCCAAAGACTTAATGCACGAGCAAATAGTCAGTTTAAGTTAGGTAAACTGACGATTAATCAATCACTTTCTTTAGTGCAATCTGATCTACAAGAAAACAATTGGTTTGGTTTTGACGGAGCAACAGCACCTATTTTGGCTGAAAATGTTCCTGGTAATGACGGTGGCTTCGAAGCTCCAGAATTTTCAGTACATAATTTTGGAGGATTGAATAAATTCGGGTTAGCCTCTTTAGAGGATAATAATCTGAACTCTAAAAGTGTACTGGGTAATATAAACTTTGCGTATCAATTGACTCCAGAGCTTTCTGTTAAATTGAATTACGGAATGGACTACTTAAATCAGTACTCGAGAGTTTTTACTCCTACTTATTTTATGAGTAATTCAGATGCAGTAATTAATGTAAACGATCAGAATGATCTGGCCGAGGTACGAGGAGAAACTATGCTGACCGTTTGGGAGCCTACATTATCTTATAATAAAGATCTTTCTAATAATAGTAATCTAAATGTTGTAGTAGGCTACACAGAACAAAAAATTGATTTTAGCAATCTTGGAATATATGTGCAAGGACTTCCGAGTAATAACATCCAGGTCGTGGGTGCAGCGGCTCCAAGTAATGTGCAGAATATTGGTGGCGTAAATAATGTAAGTGGACTAAGATCTCTTTTTGGAAGAGTAAATTATAATCACAATGATAAATACTTGGTTCAGTTTACTATGCGTAGAGATGCTACATCTAAGTTTGCACCAGATTTTAGAGTTGGATATTTTCCTTCTGTGTCTTTCGGATGGAAAGTTCATAACGAACCTTTCTTCGCTCAAGATGGCTTGGTAAATAGGTTGAAGTTAAGAGCTGGATTCGGTACATTAGGATCTCAGAATATTCCGGACTACTCATACCAATCTGTATTTGATCTGACCTCTAATACCTCATTTGGTAATGCGCTACAGACTGGATATGCCCAGACGGCATTTGCATTAGAAGATCTTAAATGGGAAGAAGCTCGGACATTTAATATAGGTGCAGATTTAGGTTTGATGGATGATAGATTGACTATGTCTGTAGAGTATTATAATAAAGATGTTTCAGACGTACTAGTAGGAGTTAATCTACCTTCCACTGCAGGGACAAGTTTGCCAGTGGTGAGAAATGCTGGAGCTATCAATAATTCTGGGATTGAATTTGAGGCACTGTATAGATCGAGTATAAGCTCGGATTTTAAATATCAATTAGGATTTAATTTAGGAACTTTTAATAGTGAAATTACAGAGCTTCCTAATCCAATTATTGGACCTTCTACTAGTGAGGATTTAACAAGAGTAAACAGATTCATCGAAGGAGAAGCGCCGGGAGTATATTGGGGATTTGTAGTAGATGGCGTTTATGCCGATCAAGCTGCAATAGAAAGTGATCAAAATATCGCAAATGATGGAGTCAGAAAATCATTAGTCCAACCAGGTGATTTTATCAGACGAGACCTTAATGGCGATGGAGTAATTGATGCTGGAGATCAGACCATACTCGGAGATCCTACTCCTGATTTCATATATGGAATCAACTTTACTGGTAGCTATAAGAAGTTAGACTTCGGACTCTTCTTTAATGGAGTTCAAGGAAATGAGATTTATAACTTGAATAAGTTCTTCAACATATTCTGGGCAGACGATAACAAATTGACAGATGTCCTGAATGCATGGACACCGCAAAATACTAATACAGAAATTCCACGTTCGACGACATTGGATCAAGCAGAGAATCGTGCACCATCGTCTTTCTTCGTAGAAGATGGCTCTTATCTAAGACTAAGAACCTTAGAGTTAGGATATACGATGGATAATGCTGTCTTGAATAGCACATTCTCTAATCTTCGATTTTTTATCACAGGTCAAAACTTATTGACCCTTACCGGGTACTCTGGATATGATCCTGATGTATCGTCTACCAATGGTGGAAGGGCGAATAGAGATAGTGGATTTTATGGAAATCGGGTAGACGTAAACCCTCTATTGGGTAGAGGTTTAGATGCGAGAGCTTACCCTAATGCAAGGGCATTTGTCTTTGGTGTTCAAGCCACATTTTAGTAATTGAAAAAAATAATAAGATGAAGAATTATAAAATATATTCATTAGTATACTCTTTGTTTTTAATTCTCTTTTTGAGTCAAAGCTGTAATGGTGATTTACTAGATCAAGTGAATACCAATACCGTTTCTACTGGAAATTTTTGGCAAACTGAAGAGGATGCTCAAAATGCCGTAAATGGAATGTATCATCCCATAACAAATACTTTTTTCTGGGGTAGGATCATTCATACAGGAGCAATGCTTAGATCTGATGTGTTCAATATTAGACCGTTCGGTGTCAATACAGCAATGTCAACTCTTCAAGGTACTCCAGGTGTTGCTCGTTGGGCCACAGAAATATGGCAGGAACCTTTCAAAACTATTTTTAGAGCCAATGCGATAATTGAAAATGTGGGCGCAGAGATTCCTAACGCTAATTCATATGTTGGTCAAGCTTATTTTATGAGAGCATTTGCTCATTGGTACTTACTCAATCTATTTGGGAATGTACCATTGATTACTAATACTCCTGTGAGTGATGAAGATTTTTTCCCGTCACAAGCAAGTCCAGATGCTGTTTGGTCACAGATCATCGCAGATTTGGAACAAGCGGAATCGTTACTTCCGGCTACATGGGGCCCTGAGGATGCGGGTAGACCCACTTCGGGATCAGCAACCGCTCTAAAAGGAAAATCTCACTTGTATCAAGGAGATTGGGCTTCTGCTGAAGCGGCATTTGCGCAAGTAATTAATAGTGGACAATATAGTTTATTGCCTGCAAGTGAATATCAAAATAATTTTGGACAAGTAAATGAGAATAACAGCGAATCAGTATTTGAATTGCAGTTTTTGGGACAAGAGTCATTCTCATGGGGAGTAGATATCCCTGGTGTTGGAACTATGGGTAATTATCATATTGATTATGCGCCGCCAACTAAATCTCCAGATCAATCTCATTTCGTTAATACTTGGGTCAGAGACTTATTCGAAGCAAATGGAGAAACAATTAGAAGAGATGCCACGCTGGCCTATGACTACGAAGGTTCTACAGGATACGGTGGAATGCCATTTTTAGAGGATTTTTCAGGTGATATATCTGTTGCCAATGCTGATGGGATGGAACCAATATTCACCAGAAAGTATGCTGGGTTAGATATTGGAACGAGGGATCAAGTTGACTTTTTAGGAACTAACGTAGGGAACAATTGGAGAATCATACGATATGCAGACGTTCTTTTAATGATGGCTGAGGCATCTAATAACCAAGGCAAAACTTCTCAAGCTGAAACTTATCTAAATCTGGTTCGAGAAAGAGCTCAAGTTATGCCAAAAACGGATTTATCTCAAAGTGAAATGACGCAGGCAATTATAGACGAACGAGTCTTAGAATTGACAGGGGAAGGTCATAGATTTTTTGATTTAGTACGCTGGGGATTGGCGGATGACTATTTAGGCCCTAACTCCTTACATGGTTCGCATCCAAAGTCTTTAAGTGGTGGTGTATTTCAATCAGGCCGCGATGAATTTGTCTGGATACCAGTCTCGGAATTAAGTTCTAACAGTAACTTAGTTCAGAATCCTGGATACTAAAAACTTAATAGTTTTTTCATACGTAAGTGATCGTCCTCTATTATAGAGGGTGATCACTTTTTAAAGCGCTAAAATGAAAATGAATGGGAGTCTATTTATCCTCCTATTGTTAGTCTTCTCGTTTGGTTGTGTTATTGTAGAAGAGAATACCAATTCATCGCCATTTAACAGAAGAGAAGCCCTTTCATTTGCAAATCTTATAAGCGAGGATTCTTTGAGTGTTTATGACTTTCATTATTTGTATAATGGCGGCGGAGTCGCTATTGAAGATTTCAATAATGATGGGCATTTGGATATTTTTTTAGGAGCAAATATGACTTCATCGTCATTGTATATTAATGATAGAAAGGGATCCTTTTACGATGTGACCCTTAAATCTGGAATCAAAACTGATCAATGGGTAAATGGTATATCTGTGGTAGATATCAATCATGATATGTTAATGGATATTTATTTATCAATAGGTGGGCCTGACTGTGATGGGATGAGATGTAAAAATTTGCTGTTCATAAATCATTCAGACGAAGATGAAATAGTTTTTGTTGAATCAGCGGAAGAATATGGTTTAGCAATTACTGGTTACTCGCAACAAGCACTATTTGTAGATGTAGACTTAGATGGGGATCTTGATTTATATCAGTTACAAAACCATGTGGATCCAACTAACAAAAATTATCCTAAGCCCAAAAGACATTTTTCTAAAAAAAGTTACGATAAACTTTACATCAATAAAGAAATTGAAAATGACAAAATAATATTTGAGGACATGTCCGAATTATGGAATGTCAGATTACCTGGCTTCGGATTGGGTATAGCTATGACTGACATTAATTCTGATGGATATCCTGACATTTATATCGCCAATGATTTTATTTCCGATGATATTCTCTATGTGAATCAAGGAGGTAAATATTTTATTGATAAGTCTCATGAATTATTAAAGCATACGAGCTACAACAGTATGGGTGTCGATATATCAGATATTGATTGTGATGGTTTAGAAGATATAATAGTCGTAGACATGTTGCCCTATGATAATCTTCGTCAAAAAACAATGTTAGGCTCAATCAATTTTGATAAATATCAATTATCTCTTCAAGAGGGATATAATACTCAAATCGTTAAGAATACAATTCAAATCCACAATGGTAAGGGCAGAGATGGTTTGATCTATCCATTTTCTGAAATAGGAACCTTGTTAGATATGCACGACACAGACTGGAGTTGGGCACCTCTAATTGCTGACTTTGACAACGATCTTGATCAAGACGTGTATATCTCTAACGGGTATGGTAAAAATATTACTGACCTTGATTTTGTTAATTATAATGCGAGTAGAAGTGGATTTGGTCCAGAATTACAGTTTTCTCAAGATATAAAAAGTCAAATAAAAAGTTTAGAGGAAGTCAAGCTTCCTAATTTTTATTTTGAGTCTGAACCAAATGGTGGATTTAGAAGAATAAAGTCAAGCAAACATACTATAACCAATGGCGTAGCGTATGGGGATTTAGATGGTGATGGAGATTTGGACTTGGTGCTCAATAATTTAAACGAACCAGCAGAAATCCTTTATAATAATAGTAATTCAAATTATATTAAGCTGAGATTATCAGGAGATTCCCTTAATACTAAGGCGATTGGAGCCCAAGTAATACTTCATCTTGATAATGGGCAAACTCTGTTAAAGAGACTTTCACCTATTAAATCGTACCTTTCTTGTATGCCTTCTGAACTTGTCTTCGGGTTGGGCGCTCACACGGTTCAAAAGATAGATGTCATTTGGCCTGATCATACTCAATCAGTCATTGACACATCTTGTGTTAATGAGACTATCGAATTAAGTTATTTTGACCTTCATAGGTATTCGCGAATAAAGGTTAATTCAAAAAGCGAACCTTTACTTTTTTATGGGGCAGATACCTTGATGACTAAAGAAACTTTTGCTTCGGCCCATGACTTCTCGATACAACCCTTACTTTTGAAATCCAGGAACAATGACAGTTTTCGGTTGTGTCATGCAAATAAGAGTAATTCGGTTTACCTTTCTTTTGATAATTATATATACAGCCTGACTGATAAAACTCCTCACTGGGAAAAAATAATAGATCTTGAAAAGGATAACATTGTTGATATTGATTGTGAGGATTTAGACGGGGACTCCTTAGAGGAATTAGTCGTATTAACTCAATATCAAGAAAAAAAGGGTTTAAGTATTTATAAGCGCAATGGTCAGTTAGGGAATTGGAAACTGATTGATGAAATAGCTTTGGCAAAAGAAGCTAATATTGTTAGTATAGGAAAATTAGATGATAAGAATGAACTATATATAATAGTTGGGTGTGAAGCGACCCCTAATTCTTATCCACTTGGAAGTCAGACTCCATATCGGATTTTTGCTTTTAATAAAAGGTTAAGAGAAACTGGAGTGGAATTAGATTTTCCTGAGTACTACTCTATTAGTGATATGGACTTTTCTAAAGCTGAGCTGTCAGTGGCAGTGGGAGAGTGGCATGCACCGCTTATTTGGCAAAAAAAATATCAAACTTGGAGTCAATGTCATATATCTGAATTGGACTCGCTAAAAGGATTATGGCAAGCCATCGAAATTGGAGATTTGGATAATGATGGTGACGAAGACATAGTTCTTGGTAATATTGGACTCAACAATAAATATTTAGCCTCTATAAATGACCCGATGTTTATTGTAACTAAAGACTTGGATCAAAATGGAAGTCTTGATCCAATTTTATCTCTGCGAATGAAAGATGGTAAGCTTTATCCATATCATTCTCGAGATGATATCGCCAAGCAAATTCCATCCATAAAAAATTGGTTCAATTCTTATGAGGATTTTGGCGCTGCTACTTTTAAAGATGTTCTTATCAAGTTTAAAGGAAAAGTTGAATTCCTAGAAGTTAATTTCCTAGAAACTGTTCTTCTCGAAAATACAGGGACTTGTAGGTTTGAGATAAAAAGATTTCCATCTGAAGTCCAATACTCAATGGTAAATGACATTCTTATAAAAGATATTAACAGGGATGGATTAAAAGACATACTTATGACCACGAATTATGATAATGTTGAAACGCACAACGGAAAGTTTGATGGATTAAATGGCGTTTGTCTAATGAATAGAGGCAATTTTCATTTTGATTATCTCAGTAGTGCTGAGTCCGGCTTCTACCTTCCTAATCAGGCTAATGAAATAATTAACTTACAAGATGAAATATTGATAACGGAAAGAGACAAACTCATTTCGTTAAAACTTACTTCAACTAAACAATAACGGTAATAAGGAGAGTTATCCTTGTTAGGGTAAAAATGAAAAAGAAATAAAGAATATGATAGTCGTTGATAGAAAAAGGAAAATAGATGAAACACCTCAATTGATTGGAGAACGACTTGATCAGTGCTCGCTTAGATTGCTTCATTCAGAGAAAAGTATTGATATATTTGAATTAAATGTTGAAGCGAATCGCTGTAATCTTCCACTCACTATTAAATGGAAGACTAAAGCTAAAGGAGTTAAAGGGTCTTGGAGTTCTAATGTAATATTGAATAAGAGATTTAGAACTGACTGGGAGTTGCCTCAATTATCAAGTTCGATTTCTGTTGATGCACCAATAATCTCTCTTTTTGGTCATCTCGATGAAAATATTTTAGCAGTAGCTTGCTCAGATAGTCAGTTGAATATCCAGATGGAACTTTCATATAGGGAAGAGGATAATCATTTCTACTGTGGTCTTCATTTTTTTAATTATCCAGTCGAACATAAATTCTATACATGTAGAATTCTTATTGACAAGTCTTCCAATCAGTTTAGTGAGGTAATTCAAAGAGCAGCTGGATGGGTCACGGAAAATTCTGATATAACCCCAATAATGACTCCTCCTATGGCAACAGTTCCTCTATATTCTACCTGGTATTCTTTTCATCAAAATCTTTTGGAATCTGAACTAATTGAAGAATGTAAGATAGCCAAGAATTTGGGATATGGATTGATAATTATAGATGATGGATGGCAAACTTTAGATGATAATAGGGGATATGAATATACTGGAGATTGGGAGGCTCTTAGGATTAGAAATATGTCAGGATTTGTTGATGATATCCATTCTTTAGATATGGCAATCATGCTTTGGTATTCTGTTCCATTTTGTGGTGTTAAATCTAAAGCTTACAAAAAGTTCAAAGGCAAATTCTTAACTGAAAATCATCATTGGGCTCCGGTTTTTGACCCCCGTTTTCCAGAGGTTAGAGCGTATCTCATTGGACTATACACAAGAGCACTAATCGAATGGGATTTGGATGGTTTCAAGTTAGATTTTATCGATGATTTCAAAGTTTATCCAGAAACGGAGTTGAGTGTACTTAATGGAAGAGACACTCTTTCTGTGACTGAAGGGACGGCCCGATTGATAAGCGGTATTAGAAAGGAATTGATCAAAATTAAAAGTGACGTATTGATCGAATTCAGACAGAAATATATAAGCCCTGCTTTAAGGCATTTGGGAAATATGTTCAGAGCCTTTGACTGCCCAAATGATAGCCTTATGAATAGGGTAAGAACTACTGATGTTAAATTGATATGTGGAGAAGCAGCAGTTCATTCAGATATGCTGACTTGGAATACTTCAGAGACAGTTGAGATTGCAGCATTACAATTTACAAGCATTTTATTTTCAGTTCCTCAGTTGTCGGTTCGGTTGGCACAGAGAGATCCTGATACTTTGAGCATGATAAGATTCTTTACGTCTTATTGGAATAAGAATAAATACTTGCTCTTAAAAGGGCAGTTTGAAGCAGATAAGCCGATGAGTAATTATCCAACTTTATCCGTTAGAAATGACCATAAATTAATTATCGGCGTCTACGATGACATTATTGTAAGATTAAAGGAATCACGTCCACAATTGGATTTAATCAATGGCAAGTTATCCAAGACTTTAATAATTGATAACGAGGGGCATACAATGGGCTATGATTACGATGTACACAATTGTGTCGGGGAATTGATCGATAAAGGGGAGCTTGTAATCAAGCCAGGAATAAATCAATTGGCCTGCCCTGCAAACGGTATAATGACTCTTAAGAAAAATCAGAAGTAAAAATGGGAACACAAATTTCAGATGTTGATATAGCTATTGTAATTGGGTACTTCATCGTGGTTCTAATAATAGGGTTCTACATTGGTCGTAATACCAAGACTGGTGAAGAGCTTTTTTTGGGTGGAAGGTCCTTTGGCTGGGGCCTAATCGGCTTGTCTCTATTTGCCTCTAATATATCCAGTTCAACAATCATTGGTTTATCTGGTGCGGCATATACAACTGGCATAGTTAATTCTGTATATGAATGGATGTCAGGTTTACCGTTGATTATTGCTGCTTTAATATTCGTACCTATCTATCTAAAAAATAGAATAACAACAATTCCAGAATTTTTAGAAAAGAGATTTGATCGGAGGTGCCAGCTTATATTTTCAGCGATCACAATTTTTAGTACGATTATGATAGATACAGCGGGATCCTTATATGCGGGATCTTTGGTGTTGCAATACTTTTTTCCTGACCTCATATTATGGCATACAGCAATAGTGCTTGCGCTTATAGCGGGCATATATACTGCTTTTGGTGGGTTGAAAGCAGTAATTTATACTGATGCTATTCAGGCGGTTATTTTAATAATAGGATGTAGTGTATTGACATATTTAGTTTTTGGGAAATTGGATTATTCATGGCAGTCTGTCTTAAACAGTGTTCCCGAGGACCATTTTTCTATTGTGAGACCTTTAGATGATGACGGTATACCATGGCCTGGATTGATTTTGGGCGTTCCTTTTTTAGGATTTTGGTACTGGACGACCAATCAGTATATCGTACAGCGTGTTCTAGGAGCTCGATCATTGAATAACGCAAGATGGGGCGTCGTATTGGCTGGATTTTTAAAGATCATTCCGTTATTTATTATGGTATTTCCTGGAGCTATGGCAGTTAGTCTTTATCCTGATCTTACAAATGGCGATGCAGTATTTCCTATGTTAGTAACTGAAGTATTACCTATTGGTCTAACGGGATTAGTTTTAGCGGGACTTGTCTCTGCTATTTTGTCTTCTGTGGATTCTGCATTGAACTCTTCTTCCACCCTTGTAGTGATTGATTTCATTAAACCTAATTACTCAGATTTAAGTGACCTAAAAATCGCTCAATATGGAAGAATTGCTACTATAATATTTATGGTAATTGCAGCTCTTTGGGCCCCACAGATACAACATTTTACGGGATTATGGGATTATTTACAACAGATGTTTTCGATAATCGTACCACCTGTAGCTGTTATCTTTTTATTAGGTGTATTTTTTAAAAGAGGCAACGCAGATGGTGCACTTTGGACTCTTATTATCGGTATTGCATTTGGTATAATAGCATTTTTATTAACTGAATTTGGTTGGTGGAAGCTGCATTATACAATAAATGTAGGATTGATGGTCTTCATTAGTTCAATAGTTTTTGTCGTAGTAAGTTTATCAACAGCTGCTCCTGTTTCTAATAAGATTGATGGATTGACTTATTCCAATAATTTGATTTTTGAGGGTAC
>JAHDDE010000001.1:0-21767 GCA_020629515.1 Saprospiraceae bacterium
CAACTCCATCCCCTACTGTAAACTCAAATGGCCCGCCAAATAGCTCGCCGCCATTAGACTCGTTTCTGTTTACTTGAATGCTATTTGAAAGATCAAAACAACCTATTAAATCACTTAGACTACTCCCTTGAGTCAAAAATTCTATTTCTCCATCATAAGAGAGATGCCAGATTAGGCACACTCCAGGACCAGCGTTATCAAAGTTAACTTGATCAGGCTCAACAGGAAGCCCCAATATAAGTCCATCAGGATCAGTAACAATCCATTGGCTATTATCCCCTTCATTATCGGTTAATTCTATATTACTTACTCTATCTTCGATTCCATCAACACAAAACTGAAAAGGTCCTCCAGTAATCTGGCCGCCTGAGACATTCGTAACTTGAGCGAACTCAATATCTACTTGTTCAACATCCCAAACATTCACATTTGCAGCATTCCCCACCGAGCAATACCCTAATAGTACAAACGAAAATTGCGCAAACTCTGACACCTTAAAATTTTCAATGTCAGAAAAATCGAATTCTTCCAGACTCCATGCAGAAGTAGTCTGGATTGATTCTTCACTATAAACCTCTTGTCCGTTTTTATAAATCGTTAGCCCATATAATGTTGGGTAATCATTGATTCCAGTAGCTCCATCGATGTAATTAAATTGCTCAGGAGCTAACTCATAAAAACTAAATTTGTTTAAGACAACCTCCTGACCATTAATAGGATCTACGGAAATATCTATTCGAATTGCTTTATCAGATTGTGCATCATACTCACAAGACTCTAATGAAGAAACACACATAGCAGGGGTATCATCAATCCCTGGAGTGCACGAATGACCATTCGATGAAGGATTATTACGATATAAATTATCTCCAACAACCGCCACTTCAGCAAATGAGCTATTGACAGTTGTCGCTGTGAATTCAGAAAAATCAATCCTCGAATCTCCAAAAACTCGAGAATAACATTCATCAAGATCAAATGAAATTGTTGCTCTTTCTGGTCCATTGAATTCTACTGTTTCAACTCCATAAAGTTGAGATTGTAATAAAATAGTGATTAGGATTACGGTAAAATGGTAAATCTGGTGCATCGCTGACAGTTTAATTTTCAAATAATATTTCAAAAGTATCGGACAGTTATCACGAAACTATCATGAAACAATATCTATACAATCAACTTTGACTACCAGAGTAGAAATAGCAATTAGTGAGAATTATAAATTAGTAAAAACCCGTAATAGCGTTATAAAAATCATTGATCTAATTCATTCTTGACCAAATCTTAAATATGGAGAATGATCCGATAACAGCTAAAAGTCCTAAAATAAGGGATAGCTTGTGCTCTCCATAGATAAAGTTACCTACTGAGAAAAGTGTTGCGTAGACAGTCACACAAGCTATAACAACACACAATATCTCAAGAGATAAGTTATTCTCTATTGTTGGAGTATCTATTCCTTTAGACTGAGCAATTTTTCTAATTTTTGTCCAACCCGAACCTTGAGGTCGTATATGCTTATAAAATGCAATAAGAGTGGATTCTTCTGTCTGAGGAGTAAAAAACACTGAGACTATCCAAACGATAGTGGTTAAAATGGCACCAATTACGATTTCTTGCCATGGCAAAAACGAATCTGAAAAGAAAGTGAAATATCCCGCTATAATCATAGAAGCTATCATAGCGACTATTTCTGTCATAGCGTTAATACGCCACCAAAACCACCTGAGTATATATATTAATCCCGTACCTGCTCCTAAGAGGAGTAAAAGATTAAAAGCCTGTGTAGCATCTGTAAGAATCAAACCCAATCCTAATCCTAAAACAGCCGAAATCAAGGTAAACAACTGACCCGCCCTAACCAAGTTTTCCTGAGAAGCTTCAGGATTATAAAACCTTTTGTAAACGTCATTTACTAAATATGACGCCCCCAAATTCAATTGTGTTGAAATTGTTGACATAAAAGCCGCAATTAATGATGCGGCAACTAATCCTAATAATCCTGACGGCAATAATGTCAACATAGCAGGATATGCCACATCGTGTCCTAACTTATCATTGGATAAGTTTGGAAAAACTTCTTGTATGTCTTGTAGAGTAGGAAAGACTACTAAAGAAGCTAATGCTATTAAAATCCAGGGCCATGGTCGCAAAGCGTAATGAGCTACATTAAATAATAATGTCGCTCCAACTGAATGCTTTTCATCTTTAGCCGAAAACATCCTTTGGGCAATATAGCCACCACCTCCTGGCTCAGCACCTGGATAATACGAAGCCCACCATTGTACCGCAAGTGGAACTAATAGTATAGGTACCCAAATAGAAGGATCTGAAAAGTCTGGAAGTATACTCGTTTTAGAGGCTACATTTACATGGTTGAGCATATTATTAAGACCTCCAACCTCATCAATATTAATGACATAAATACATGCCCAAATAGAACCAACCATAGCCAAAATAAACTGTACAAAGTCAGTCATAATAACTGCTTTCAGCCCTCCTAATGTGCTGTATAAAATGGTGATAGAACCAGCCACAAGAAGAGTAAGCCATCCATCCCAGCCTAATACAATTTCTCCAAATTTTATTGCTGCCAACGAAACAGTTCCAATTACTAAAACATTAAATATAAGGCCTAAATATAAGGCTCGAAATCCACGTAAAAATGCCGCTGGTTTACCACTATATCTTAACTCATAAAACTCAACATCAGTTAATACCATAGATCTTCTCCACATTCTGGCATAGACAAATACCGTAAGCATACCCGTTAACAGAAAAGCCCACCAAGTCCAATTTCCTGAGACTCCATTCTCTCTAACTAATCCTGTGACTAAATTGGGAGTATCAGCTGAAAATGTAGTTGCTACCATAGAAATCCCTAACAGCCACCATGGCATATTTCGTCCAGATAGAAAAAAATCATCTACACTTGATCTTGAACTTCGAGAAACATACAACCCAACTCCTAAAACGAATAAAAAATAAACTCCAACTATGGACCAATCAAAATTTGATAATTGCATATAATATTTTTTTAATAGTGGTATCTTACAAAAGCTTCCATAGCTTCATATTCTGTAAGTCCTAAGTGATTATAGGTAGTAGCTGTTGCTCTATTTCTATCTTCTGCCCTTTGCCAAAATTCTCTCTGGTCGTTTCCTTGAAACATAACTCCATCTTTCTGTGATTGATGAAAGAATATAGCTTTTCTCTTTTTCTCCACCTCTTGTGGACTTAGAGGTATTGCCATTTCTATTTCATGAATTGGCCATTCATGCCAAGCTCCTCGATACAACCAAAGCCAACAATCCTCCATAAACTTTTCATTTTTAAGTTGTCTTACAGCTTTGAAAATAGCATCCAAACAAACCTTGTGAGTTCCATGAGGATCAGCCAAATCCCCAGCTGCAAAAATCTGATGGGGCTGAATTTTATCTATCAATTCTCTTACTACTTCAATATCTGCCTTCGCCAAAGGCTTCTTTTTTACTTTACCCGTTTCATAAAAAGGCATATTAAGAAAATGAATTTGATCTTCTAATAATCCACAGTACCTGGCGCCGGCCTTCGCTTCACCTACCCTAATCATTCCTTTGATGGCTCTTACCTCCTTACTATCCACTTCATCATCAGTTTTCTTCTGGAGCCTTTTAATCACTTTATCGATGCTACTTGTGTCTAGTCCATTTCGTTCATTCACCGCTTGGACAAACTCAGCAAAGCGTAAAGCATCATGATCAGCCACAGCTATATTACCTGAAGTTTGATATGCAACGTGAACTTCGTGTCCCTGATTAACCAATCTTAAAAATGTCCCTCCCATTGAAATGACATCATCATCAGGATGCGGACTAAAAATTATAACTCTCTTTTTTGCTGGGGCAGCCCTTTCTGGCCTATTTGAATCATCTACGTTAGGTTTACCTCCAGGCCACCCAGTAATCGTATTCTGTAGTGTATTATGCATTTTTATGTTGATGTCATAAGCAGTACCTTCTTGTGCCAAGAGATCAGACATGCCATTTTGGTTATAATCTCTCTCGGTCAATCTCAGAATGGTCTTATTCACTTTTTGACTTAACCAGACAATTGCTTTTCGCATCATCTGATGATCCCATTCGCATGGTCCTACAATCCATGGAGTTTTAAAGCGAGTTAACTCTGTAGCCCCTTCTTGATCTAAAATGGCCGTAACATTAATATGTTCTTGAAGAAAAGTGGCTGGCACTTTTGAGCTCACCTCTCCTTCTAACATTTCTTTGACAATAGGTGCTTTCTTTAATCCCCAAGCCAATAAAACTACCCTCTTCGCCTCTTTGATGGTATTGATACCCATTGTAATAGCTCTTTTAGGGACATTATCCATTCCTCTAAAATCTGGGGCTGCATCAGCCCGGGTGAGATGATCCAAAGTGATCAATCGTGTAAGGGACTTTATATGGGAACCTGGTTCGTTAAATCCTACATGACCTGTACGTCCTATGCCTAAAAGTTGGAAATCTAATCCACCATAGCTCTTAATCTTCTCCTCATACTTCATACAATAATTATAGACTTCTGAAAGCTCAACTCTACCACTTGGTATATTGATATGATCTGGATCTATATCTACATGATCAAAAAGATGTTCGTGCATAAAATACCAGTAGCTATTGAGGCTAGCAGGATCCATAGGATAATACTCATCCAAGTTAAATGTGACTACGTTATGAAAACTTAGTCCATCCTCTTTGTGCATTCTTACGAGTTCTTCATATACCGCTATCGGTGAAGAACCAGTAGCCAAACCCAGAATGCATTTCTCTGATCTACTCTGCTTATATCTTATTAAAGATGCAATTTCATTTGCAACCGCTACTGAGGCGATATCCAAATTTTCAAATATTTCAGTATGCATTTTCTCAAACCTGATCAGATCAGATCTACCGACATGTTGATGGGCAATACTTACATCAGGAGTAGTATGAATTGGAAGTGCTTGAAACATATCTAATTGTTGTTTTTTCAATTAGATAGGCAAATTAGAGATTATTGTCTCCAAGTAATTAATGTACTATATGAATTAAAAAATGAAGTATCTAAAACGCAATTAACCACTCATTCTATCAAAACAACTCACTTATGCCACCATTTCTAACTCAAAAATGGAGTTAAGTGCCTTTAGGGCACTATTCTTATATTCTGTTTTGATTAATACCGAAACGTTGTATTGACTGCCTCCCATAGAGACCATACGAACAGGTATATCTGACAGGGCCGCAAATATTCGTTTCATATGATCAGTATTATCATATAAATCGTTTCCGACTATACATATAATGCTATAACCCTTATTAATTTTAATTTCAGAAAACTTACAAAGGTCATTTTGAATGAATTTGAGACGTTTATCGTCATCAATAGTCAGAGACACAGCAACCTCTGAAGTTGTTATCATGTCGACTGAAGTCTTATGATCTTCAAATACTTGAAAGACTTTTTTGAGAAATCCATATGCCATTAGCATACGGCTACTATAAATATTGACAACGGTTATATTATCTTTTGCTGCTACTGAAGTGATAGCTCTATTGCTGGCTTCGGCACTTATCAACGTGCCTGGAGCTTCAGGATCCATAGTGTGTTTGAGGCGAAGTGGTACATTCATACTTTCTGCTGGGAGCACACAAGTTGGATGTAAAATCTTGGCTCCGAAATAGGCAAGCTCTGCCGCTTCTCGGTATGATAACTTCCTTATAGGGTAAGTGTCATCTACAACCCTCGGATCATTATTGTGTACGCCATCTATATCTGTCCAAATCTGAATTTCTGTGGCTTTAGTGATCGCCCCAATAATTGTAGCCGTATAATCGCTTCCTCCTCTTTGAAGGTTATCTATCTCTTCCCAATGGTTACGACAGATATACCCTTGGGTAATTAATATATCTGCATTCTTATTGGCTGTCAATATTGGTTTTATCAAAGAATTAGTTCGCTCTAAGAAGGGCTCGCCTTTCTCATTGAGCCGCATAAAATCAAGAGCATCAATTAGGGCTGTGTTCATACCCAAACTTTGACATAATAAGTAAAATAGCTGGGTCGAAAGAATTTCACCTTGAGCCAGAACGATCTTCTCATATGAGCGAGTAAAAACATCTTTGGTGAAGCTTTTCATTAAATCAAAAACTTCTTTGACTACACCGAGACTTTTATTTCTGAAAGCTTCATTCTCAAATAATTCAGTACATGTATTTTGATATTCAGAATGAAGTTTTCTTAATAGATCCTCGGCCTCATCATTCTCTCCCTCGATTAATAGTTTTGAAAATTGAACCAAACTATTGGTGGTTCCCGACATTGCCGAAAGTACTAATATTATCTGCTCATCTTGTTTATCGATTATATCGACTACTTCTAACATCCGCTTAGGAGACCCAACCGAGGTTCCTCCAAATTTTAATACTTTCATAAAAGTTTATTATTTGAAGTGCAAAGGTAAGAGCATTTTAATCTTGATCTACTCGCGAAGGAATATTCAACACAATTATAACATTATGTTATATTTATAACATAATGCAAAAATCTTTATCTAACATAATTTCTACAATATTAAATCGCAGTCCTTTCATCCAGGAAGCTATGGATCGTGAATTAATTAATATCACCTCCCTTGCGAGGTACATTAAACCCATGGTAGATAAAGAATCCAAGGCATCTATAAACGTACCTGCCATAGTTATGGCCATCAATCGGCTTCCATTAAGCCCGAGTCAGCAGATGGATAAATCGCTTAATGCATATTTAAGCAAGATGGGAGACATAATTGTTAGATCTGACTTAGTTGATTTTTCTTTTGTAAACAGTTCCACATTATTACAAAAACAAGCTCAACTGCTCAAATTCATTGACCATAACAACCGGCATTTCTACAGTGTCTCAAGAGGGATATACGAAACTACTTTAGTTATCAGCAGCGCTTTGAAAGATAGCGTACAAGTCATATTCCAATCTGAAGAATTAGTGATTCACCACGATGATCTATCAGCTGTCTCCATTATGCTCCCATCTAATAACCAAGATATTCATGGAGTATATTATACAATCTTGAAGCATATAGCTTGGAATGGAATTAATATAGTAGAAGTTATCAGCACTGCTAATGAAATAACTCTGGTAGTCTCTTCTGATGATGTTGAAAAGGTATTCTCGCTGTTTAATTCTTTAAAGAAAGCGCCTTAATCTATTATCATCATTTTCTGCAATCCTCGATAGTTAGTTCCTTTTACTTCATAATATAGAACTCCAGATGCATCTATTTCTTTTTTACTCAATTGGATAGAATGATGTCCTGCCTTAAGATCTAAAGATTTAGTATACACAAACCGTCCGATCAAATCATAAATAGTCAAACTTATCACATCATCATCTGGCAGATCGAATGAGATCATCGTTTTATCTGAAAATGGATTTGGTGTATTTTGATAGAGTACGAATTTATTTTTTTCAAGAGTTCTGGATTCTATGTAATATTCTTTCATCTCAGAATAAATAAGAGCCTCGACTATCTCAGATGATATTTTCAATCCTTCGTATCCAATCTTCTCAGCGACAACTATGTAAAACAAAGGATTTTCTACATCTATCTTTTTACTGTATTGAGAATGCCAAGCAAGCGTGGTGTTAGCATCACTCTTTTTGAAATAGTTGTTCTTGGTAATTTCAATCTGGCCGGACTCGATACTTTCCAAAATCAAACCGTCATGGTGTAAAGTCAGTTGTATGGCTTCCATAGTCTGAGCCTGATCGACATAGATAGGAATGCGAAGTTTGTTTTGAACATTTTCCACCTTTGTTAGATCAATATTCAACATTCTCGTCGGACGACTCTTGTTTCTATTCTTCAAAACAGCATCACCACTCACATCTCCTACTTTGATACCTAAGAAATCCAAATTGAACTGGTGATAAATTAATGTATCAATATATTGATATTCTTTATATGGCCATAAAGGACCTACGCGACCTACCTCAAATTCTTGTGCCGCTATAAATCTCCAACTTCTCTGATCAGGGAAATGATCATCTTGATTCAAAATTAGACGCCTAAGCATGACAAGATCTATAGCCGAAATCTCTCCGTCGTTATTAATATCAGCAGCCACTCTTTTATCTTCTGCAACAATTTTTTGCAATCCTAATATGTGCTTCTGTATTAATACAAGATCCAAAGCAGTAACTCCATTCATATGATCTCCTCCTTTGGAGGCTGCAATAGTATAAGATTCATACATAGGATTAGACATAAAGGCGTATTGCCCATCTTTTTCTGTTATTCGCTCTTGATCTCTCATCGCAACTTTTACCTCCTCAATCATATCCCCAGATGCGGTAAAGACTTCTCCCGACAGATTAGCCATGTTAGACGTATTGCAAACTCCGAGATTATCTTGTACCACATACATTACAGTGCAATAATCACTATTAGCCGCATCATCAAAAACATATAAATCCAGCGCAATCTCAAAGTTATTTTGTAATAAATCCAAGCAATCAAACTCTATATAGGGAACATAATCATCTTTAATACTATCGAAGAAGAGTAGTTCAACTTCTGAACAATTATCAAATGATCCATTATCAAAATCTTTAGCCCAAATACTAATCTTGCCACTTGTCGGCATAACCGCTGTGGTCACTTCAGGAATACAAACAGGTGTAGGTTCTTTATGATCTTCGTAAATTATGGTTGTCTGATCAACTGCAACATTACCACAACCATCAGTTACTTGCCATGTTATGACATAAGAATCATTAATACTTCCTTCTGGAAGCTCGAAAACCACAGAATCTCCAACCAATTTTAATGTTTCGATCATGCGACCATCTGTATAAACACCAACGGTCCAATCTAAATTGGAAGTCTGCAGAGTTCCATCACAATAATCTACAGCCTGTGCGGATACAAAAGATGATCCACTGCATGCCTCAAATGAATCTAATTTATGAGTGGCGCCATTGATTATCTGAACTACTCCCGTATCTTGAGAAAATATCTGAGGTACATCCTCATCGACTATTTCAATCGTCTGTTCATAGATGTAATAGCCATCCAACTCAGGGTCCACCAACTGTATATATCTGGTCTCATCGAAGGAACAACTTCTACAGGTGTTTTCGGTAAGATCGACCACAGCACGAGATGGATCAATTGTTTGATCAAGATCTTCTCCATTATAAAGACACCAATCAATAACCGTCCATTTTCTGATTATTCTTTTGCAGGAGTTCGTAACGATAGTCTCTAAATCTTCATAACCAACATCGATCATTCCACAGGAAGAATTACACCATGTTGGAAATTCTACTTCGCTATAAGAGCAAGTAAATGGAGCTGGTAGAACTATTGATTCTGTACCCTCTACTCCATCACAGTCTATAGACGTTGCTGAAATAGATTCACCTGTATAGCTTAAGGGCCACTTAATTGATGAAGGATCAAACTGAGACTCACCCTCTATTATTATTGCTTGAGTACACTGTAATTCCTCATTAATAAAATACTCACGAGAGATACTCCCGACTCCACAGCCATCGACATCAACCACATCACTATAAGTAAGTTCAGGTGTCTGACATCCAAATACCAGGGACTGAAGATCATCAAGAAAAGAACGATCGACTTCATCTATGCAATTGACATATAGCGTATCGCAATGGATAGATGGTCTAATTTTATCTTCGACGACGACAGTACTCCAACCAATAGAGTTTTGAGAATAATCAGAATCATCTCGAACGATCAAAGCAACAGAATTTGCACCTTCATCTTCGCAACAAAACTGAACAAAATCTGAACATACAACATAGAGAATCTCTTCTTTCTCCCCTTCTATTGATAAATAATCATGTGATAAGGACGGACTACATCCAAACGGTTCGTACATAAGTCTCCCTTGAATATCAGTTAGATGTACCCCATTTCTAATTATTGGCTTAGACAACTCCTCGGATCGAAGAACACAATAGTCTACAATGCCACAGTTACCATCATTACTTCCATTGTTGATGGAAGAAGCTAACACTTTGGTTACATTGCTATTTTCTCTAAAAGCTAAAGAAGCGTGAAGCGTGTCAATCGCTATCGCTGTGGGTGCCAAATTATCAATCACATCAATGTAAAAGGTATCGTTGGCAACACTACCGCATTCATCTAAAGCCCTGACTATTAATTGGATTGGGCTATCTTCTACTCTTAAATCTTTGATTTTTCCTTCACTCAAAGTACCTGCAGAACTTGACCAATATACATTATCTAAATCAGAACATGTTGTACTGAATTCTGCATTGATAGTGTACTCTGCGGTACAAACCCAAGGCCTAATTGCTACCTCATTTGAACTTAAGAGATCTACTTGAGGTCCCTCCGTTGAAGTTATATTCACCCATTGCTGGTAGGTTAAAAGTTCATCCGTACACCAATCAATTATTGACCATTCTCTAAATATCTTTTTGTTTTCACCCAAACAATTCGCATATGCTACATCAGTACACTTAGCAGTAAGATTACATGTTCCTTCCTTAGTAATTGGGATTAATATCTGTGTTGTATCTCTGAGATAGTAAGAGCTATCCAACTGATATTTATCTACCACCTGTACAATTGACCAAACTCCTGGTTGTAATTCAACTTTTTCTTCCCTTAAACTATCTTTATCAATAGCAACAGTCATAAGAGTTGAGTCAATTCTTTCTCCTTTATTAATATGAGGCACCACCGAAGAGATACCTTTTAGTTCAATTAATAGTTCTATAGAAGGATATGAGTCTTCAACTTCTTGGCAATCCAACATAACCTCCATATCTGGCCAATTGATCATATTTTTTTCAAGAGGCATTTCTATTAATGTATCTGAGGATAGCAATAATGTGTTTTTTACTCCATGTATAAAATATTGACCGACTACATTTCTTATTTGTACAGTACCAACACATACATCTCCAGATAATTCATATTGTTCAGTTAAATTATCGATTTCAAGATAACATCCGTTACTTATTACTGAATCCCTAACCTCCTCAATAGTCAATAAGGGCTCAGGTGATTGTCCACACATATAATTTTGAGACGAGTATATTGGATCTGGAAGGTTTTTAGATTCTAAATTGATAACTCCCCAACATCCATTGGAACGGCAAGGATGCCTCAATGTGTAGGTTATATTTTCTCCTATATGATCACAGGTCAATGTATTATCTGCGATTACTCTACCATTCTCATCAGTCAATTCTAAAATAAATCCTGACACCAATCCTAATGATTCAGCAGATAATGTTAAAACTCCAGAAGACGGAATAGACATATTATAGCTACCTACACATACCACACTTGGACAAGGTATCTTAATAATCGTTGGATCTATAGAATTAGTCGTTGGATCTGAAGGATCATCAGAAATATCTGATGCCAACGTCGAAACTGGTGATACGCCTTGTACTGTGGCTGTATTCTCTACAATAAGATCTTCCACTTCAGCTTCCGTTAATAAATATGTTCCTGTACAAACTGTACTTTGACCCGGCAATAATATTGAGGCGTCACAGTCGATAGGGTCAGTAATCTTCAAGTCCGTAATTGATATATTATCGAGTTGAGTATTACCTACATTATCAATAGTAAATCTATATTTTACTATATCTCCAGCCCATATGATGCCGTCACCGTTGGTATCTTCAAGAGGCAGTGCTTCCTTCTTTAATTCAATAGCTGGATATTCTTGTATTGTAGTCATTGCGGTATCCATATTGGTCATCAATGGATCCATTCTTGGGTCTACACCTTGAGCCTTAGCATTATTAGAGACACCATTTACAACTCCAACTCCTCGCAGTAAATCGTCATTTGATAATATATAAATGGCTGTACATGTGGCACTATCATTTGGAGCTAATACATTTTTATCACATGTAATAGCAGATAATGGATTACTCCCCTGCTGTCCTAATATTTCGGGTCCATCATCACTAATTTGTATTTGATTGATAGTAACTGTTCCTGTATTCTTAACCACAAAAGTATAATTGATTGCATCTCCTTGATCAGTAAAAAGAGAAGAAGCACCCATTTCAACAGACGGATCAGAGACATTCTTTGTTAGTTCTATTAGTGGCAGGAAAGGTAATACTGTAGTTGAACTATCTGTTTTATCATCCAATTGAGTACTGCTAATATGAGCTACATTTTTGATAAAACCTCGATCCATGTCTTCCTGAGTCACCGCATACTTAGCTGTAATAAAGCAGGACATATTAGCACTTAGGAATGAGCATTCGGATGAACTCATATAAATTAGTTCATCATTCAGTTGTATACCATTGATATTTGCGGTACCTGTATTTCTAACTTCAAAAGTATATTCTACACTATCATTAGCTGTAATCTGATTGTCTCCATCAAAATCATTGGCCAAAACTCCAATAGACTTCTCAAACTCTAATTTGGGTTCAGGAATAATTACCGTTGAACTATCAACTATCATATCAGTCTGATCAGAAGATGAACTAGCTTCATTTTTTAAAGTAGTCCCTAGATCTGATGGTTGTACTTCGTATATTCCTGTAAGAATACATTGCGCTCCTGGAGCTACAAAATCACATATTTTAAGAGATGGAGAAATCAATGGGTCTTCAATCTTAACATTAGTAAGGTTTGCACTCCCATTATTAGTAACAACCAAGGTATATTGCACAATATCACCACGACTTATGTCCATACTGGCATCCTTATCTTCAAGAAGAACAGGTGAATTTTTAACGAAAGAGTGTGAAGGTTGCGGGAAAATAATAGTTGAACTATCAGAATCCATCGTAGGAGGAGGAGATGCTGTGCCTAAAGAACCATTTGTTAAACTGCCACTTCTGACATGGTCATCTGTGACGGTTATTGTTCCGACTAGCATACATTGCGCACCAGGAGATAAAAATCCACAGTCCAAAAATCCTGGTGTAAGTAACGGATCCTCAATCCTCGACTCAGAAAAATTTGCATTACCATTGTTAGTCATGGTTATAGTGTAGGTTAAAACATCGCCTACACTAACATCATTACTATTATCATTGTCTTGTGTCAACACTCCCGGTTCTTTTGTGAGTATTATACTAGGATTAGGCACCTCGATTGTTACTGAATCTACTACATCACTTGTTTGATCAGTTGTAACTACTGCAACATTCGTTATTTCATTAACCACTCCCAGGAGAACATCAGAATCAGTAATTATATATTGTCCAATCAAACTACATTGCTCTGTAGGTTGGAGCAATAGACAAGGAGCGTTACCTCCAATTGTGGTAATTAAAGGGTCGGTTATTGTTACATTGGTTAGATTAGAAGACCCCGTATTAGTAGCTATAATGGTATAAGTTAATGTATCGCCTAAACTTATATCCAAAGAATTGTCAAAGTCACTATTAATAGGAAAAAGTTTGTCTAATTCTATTCTTGGCTGTGCCACAAGGGTGATCACAGTATCATTGATCACATCGGTCTGTATAGAATTAACAGTTCCAACATTCGTTATACTTCCCTCTTCTACGTCGTCTGATGTAACCACATATAGTGCTTCTAAAATACACTGTTCGTTAGGCTGCAACAAAGGACATATCTTTTGATCGCCAGTCCGGTTATCATTTATCTCCACATTAGTCAAATTGGCTACCCCATTATTAGTCGCAATCAAAACATACTGTAATGTATCCCCTACACTTATATCACCTGAATTATCAATATCCGCATAAAGTATAGGATCATTTTTAACAAATGTTATACTTGGAGTAGATAAAGAGATACTCACTGAATCGACTAATTCTTCAAATTCATCACTGATTACAGAAGCAGTATTTACAATTTCGCCCAAATCAAGATCTTGAGCATCAACTATGATTATACCTGTAAGCACACATGACTCACCTGGGGCAATAGATAGGCAAGAAATATCCGATGGAGTTATTAGATTATCCGTAACGACTACATTATTAAGTACAGTAGAACCTGTATTGACGTATTCAACTGAATAATTCAATATATCTCCAACGCTAATATCCATACTTAGATCCCTATCTTCTGAGCTGACTAAGGACTTTTGAATCGTAGCACAATTAACATTAAAACACTTTTGAAATGAAGATTTGTTACCACAATCATCGGAGGCTACAAAAGTAACACATGTTGAAGAAGTAGGATCCGACAATATAGGTGTCGCAGGTACTGTGGCCCAATTTATGTCGCTACAATTATCCAAGGCAGAACTCCCTGCATGGTCATTGATCCAGTCTATGAATTCCTGATATATATCATCGCTACAACTTACAACCTTATTAGTTCCACCGGTCAGCACAGGGCTTATAGTATCTAATATTTCGATTACCTGAGTGCACTGGTTGATGTTCCCACATAAATCTTCTACTTTCCAAGTTCTAATAATACTTCCTGTACCATTGCACTCTGTTAATCCTGATAGGTCGTCAATTTTTTCTACTTTCAATAGACCAAAAGCCGTACAGTTATCATCATATGTGGGATCGTCTAAAAGATTAAGGTCATATGAACAGTTGGAGTCAAGATATAATGTCGCACTTGTTGGGCAAACTATATTAGGCTTGATCGTATCAAAAACACTTATAACCTGTTGGCAAGTAGACTCATTCGAACAAAGGTCCCTGGCTATCCAAGTACGTATTATATCTCCTGTTCCACTACATTCTGATAGTCCATCAAAATTATCTATATAAGTGACGGCAATTGAAGAAGAAACTGAACAGTTATCCAAAACTGTAGGAGGTAATATAACCGATAAATCATAACCACAAGACGGGTCCATATAAATGCTTTGATTTGGAGCGCACACTATTGTTGGACTAATGGTATCTCGAATAAAGATATTTTGGATACATGAATTAGTATTGCCACAAGCATCAGCCAAATTCCACGTCCTTCTAATCACACCTGAACCACTACACTGATTTAAACCTGTTAAATCATCAGAAAAGGTAATATCTAATTCTGTTGCCTCAGAACAATTATCTGAAATTTGAGGAAGAGCAATTCCACTTAAGTCATATGTACATGTCGCAGAAAAATACAAGGTAGTATCTCTCGAACAAGTAATGGAAGGGGCTATACTATCTACGACAAAAATATTCTGTTCGCACTGACTGCTATTACCACACTGATCAGTGACAGTCCATGTTCTAATAATCGTTCCAGTACCACTACAAGCTGTAAGCCCCGTTAGATCATCATCAAAAGTTACGGACAATTGACTTGGCATAGTACAATCATCAGAAACAATTGGAGAGGGCACCAAACTCAAATCATAATCACAATTACCATCTGTCATTAATTCTATATCCATGGGACAAGTGATAACTGGACTTATGGTATCTATTATTTTAATAAGTTGAATACATTCTGTAAAATTTCCACATGCATCAGTGGCCCTATATGTCCTACTGACTATCAAAGTATCGGAAACACAACCTACCCCATTAATCTCATCGCCTGTATGAGAAATTGTCACTGCAGAGCATTCATCTGCTGCTATAACTGCAGTAAGATTTATGTCTGGTATAGCCGCGGCTCCACAACCAATAATCAATGTATCTGAAGGACAGAATAAAATATCTGGAGTGCCAGTATCAACAATCTTGAAAGTACGTAGACATTCTGCAAAATTACCACATTCATCAGTCGCTCGATATATTCTATTGATCACCAAAGTATCTCCTTGACATCCAGCACCAATCATCTGATCACTTATATGTGTGACTACTACATCGCCACAATTATCAAAGGCCACCACTTTATTGACATCTGGCAAAGGCAGATCTGCTAAGCATCCAGATATTATAGAATCGCTTGGGCAAGTAATGGTTGGCTCAACCCTATCTGTTACAATAATATTTTGAGAAACCGATATTTGATTTCCACAAGAGTCAGTTGCCGTCCATGTCCTAACAATGGTATAATCATTGTCACATGATCCGGTAATAACTAAATCGGAAGCAATAACTTGTTCAAAAGAGATATCTACATCAGAACATCCATCCATAAACAATGGATCGTCTGGTGAAGGAATCGGCTCTTCACATGACAAACTCAAATCCGCTGGACCTTCAATAATAACAGGCCCATCATCATCAAAAACTACTAATTCTTGTTGAGTGGAATCTTTATTACCACATAAATCGGTTACTACCCATTTTCTAACAATTGAAAAGTCACCGCTACACTTGGATAGTGTGGTGTCTTGACTAAAATCTACCAAGAGATCACCAATTGGTGTACAGTTGTCAGCAATTGTAAGTACTGGCACAGGCGCTTCTTCAGTACAACTTACTAATACAACAGGAGCGTCCACAGAGATGGTCGGACTCTCAGTATCTATAACTTTGATACGCTGAATACATTCAGCAAAAAATCCACAATCATTAGTCGCTCGATATGTCCTTGAAATAACTAAAGTGTCTCCAATACATCCTATCCCAGATGACGAATCTCCTTCCCAAGTAACCGTTACATTTGAGCAAGTATGGGCACCCGTGATTAGACTGATGTCAGGAGCGGGAATATCAGTTTCATCACATCCCTGAACTACTAAATCGGGGACACATAAAATACCCACATCAGGACTACTAATAGTAAATTCCTGAGTGCACTGACCCATACGTCCACAAATGTCGGTTACAGTATATGTGATATAATATTTATCACCTGTACTCTCTCCACATGCAGAATTGTTTGTATCTGGCACTACCATGCCTACCATTACCTCACCATCTATATCACAACTATTATTATACCCCAACAAGCCCACCTCTGCCATAATATCATCAGAACAAGTAACAATTCGCGCAGGAGGACAATCTGTTATCATTGGAGCCACATTTTCTATAGTAAACCGCTGAACGCAGCTGTCTTTACGTCCACATTCATCAACAGCTATATATTTAATTTCATATACTGCACCATTACAATTTGGTGTCCCTGACACTAGGATAGGCCCTTCACTGGTATATGTGCTTCCAAGAGAACAACTTGTCTGTATAACTGGAACGGAGGGCTCTATCCCAATTTCACAAATTACAATTTCGTTAGCTGGGCAGGTTATAGAAAGAGCTTCATTAGCAATAGTAAATAATTGAGAACAACTATCTATTTTCCCACATTCATCAGTCACAGTATAAGTGATCTGATATTTAGCGCCTGGACAGTCTGGCTGACCAAAAATTAATAATGGTTCAGAAGTGGCAACTGAAAAAGAAACGTTACAACTTGTAGTCACCGTGGGTGTCTCGGAAGCAATGGCGGATAGACATGTTACTTCTTTATCAGCTGAGCAAATAATTACAGGAAGATTCTGATCTAAAATATTTATAGTCTGATTACATGTACTAATATTACCACAAAGATCTTCGGCGATCCAGGTACGTATTATAACCCCAGTTCCACCGCAACCAGTTAACCCACTTTGATCATCGGTGAATGTCAATACAATATCCGATGTATTAGAACAATTATCAGTGGTGACTGGCTCGATCAGACCAGACAGGTCAAACATGCAAGCATCATTTTTAAAAATATCAACCGAAATAGGACATGTAATAATTGGGCTTATTGTGTCTAAAATAGTGATAGTTTGCATGCAACTATCTCTATTCCCACAGAGGTCTTCGGCGATCCAGGTTCGTATTATATCACCTGTCATACTACATTCAGTAAGTCCAGAGACATCATCAGTAAAAGAAATCTTTATATCTGCAGATGTTGAACAATTGTCTGTTACATTAGGTGTAAGTATACCAGATAGGTCATAATCACAGTTTGAGCTCATATATAGAGTGTCAGAGGCTGGACAGGAAATCGTAGGTGTAATAGCATCCACAATTGCGATAGTTTGTAGGCAAGAATCGACGTTACCACATAGATCTGTTGCATACCACGTCCTAACTATATTACCAGACCCCGAGCAATTAGTAAGTCCAGATAAATCATCTGAAAAGGTAATCGCTATATCTGCAGCTGAATTGCAATTATCCGTAGCAGTGGCAGCAGGAACTACACTCAGATCATAGCTGCACATTTCGTTTAAAAATACAGTGCTCTGAGGGGGACATGTTATGACAAGACTGACGTTATCAATTATTTTAATTAATTGATCGCATTCAGAGAAATTTCCACATAAATCTGTTGCTCTATATGTCCTAGTAATAATAAGTGTATCTCCAATACATATCGTACCTGAGGACACATCACCTACATGACTTATTACCACATCACTACATCCGTCAAACGCCGCGACTTGGGACAAATCAACTGCTGGAGCTGCTGTCTCATCACAACCTACTACTACAATATCATTAACGCAAAGTGAAATTTCAGGATTAATATTGTCAACTACCTTAATATTTTGTGAGCATTCTAAATAATTACCACATTCATCAGTGGCTCTATAAACTCTCTGGATAACAAGAGTGTCTCCTGGACATCCTGATCCTGCTATATTATCAGCTATATGAGTGATCGTCACACTACTGCAATTATCAAAGGCCGTTACAAGATTAATATTTGGGCTCGGGACATCAGCAATACAGCCATTTATTAGAGTATCTGCAGGACAAATAATTGTTGGTTCTGTTCTGTCTATGACACTTATATTTTGGCTAACTGACACCTCATTACCACATGAATCTTGTGCAGTCCAAGTTCTTATAATCTTAAAATCATTGGCACATGTACCTGTAATAACAAATTCAGAAACCATGACTTGATCAAAACTGATATCGACTCCAGTACATCCATCCTCAAAAACAGGTGTCAATGGGTCAGGTATCGTTTCATCACAACTCAAAGTTAAATCCTCTGGTCCTTCAACAATTACGGGACCGTCGTTATCAAAAATGATCACTTCTTGTTGCGTAGAGTCCTTGTTACCACAAAGATCTGTAACTATCCATTTCCTTAAAATACTATAATCTCCAGCACACTTCGAGAAGGTAGTGTCTTGAGTAAAATCAATGGTCAAATCACCTAATGCAGTACAATTATCACTTGTTGTAACCATAGGTAAAATTGCTTCCTCCGCACAACTGACCATTACTGTACCCATGTCTAATGATATAGTGGGGTTCTCACTATCTACAACTTTAATAGTTTGTATACAGTCTTTAAAATCTCCACAGTCATTAGTCGCTCGATAAGTTCTCAAAACGACTAAACTATCCCCAATACAACCAGAACCACTTGTAATATCACCTACCCAGCTAACAGTCACGTTGGTGCAACTATGCGTAGCTGTGACAAGAGAAACATCGGGAGCAGGAATATCTGCTGCGCAGCCTTTAATTGTAAATCCAATAGGACAAACAATTTCTACTTCATCACTCTGCACAGTAAATTCTTGTATGCAGCTATCTTGTTGGCCACAGGCATCTGTCACAACATAAGTGATGGAGTAAACATCACCTGTAGTTTGGCCGCAAGCGGAGTTAGTCAAGTTTGGAGTAATTGGACGAGCTATTACTGTCGCTCCTAAAGAACAGCTGGTTGTAAAGAGCACCATGTCAACTTCAGATATAATCTCAGAAGAACAACTAACTGTTTTTGGAGATGGACAGGAGGTTATAGTTGGTGCGGAATTCTGAATAGTAAACTGTTGAATACAACTATCTCTTCCTCCACAGTCATCAATGGCTATATAAAGTAATTCGTATATAGCTCCTGAACAATCCTGTTGCCCACTGACCAAGGTAGGTCCTTCTACTTCTAATGAAGACCCTAACGAACAAAATGTATTAATAGTTGGAACTCCAGCTTCTATATCACCACTACATGTTACATTCTGATTAGGAGGACATATAATCGACGTTCCAGAATTAGCAATAGTAAATTTCTGACTACAAGTATCTGATCTTCCACAATCATCTTCGGCAATATAAATAACTTCATAAATTGATCCTAAACATTCTGCTTCTCCTGAAATTAAGGTTGGTCCAGAAGAAGTGATCGTGGATGATAATCCACAAGCTGTGGTAACTGCTGGCATACCTATTACGATATCGTTAGAACACACAACATTCTGGTCAACTGGGCAAGTAATTATTGGCTTATCATTTTGAATAGTGAACAATTGTGCACAGCTATCTTTCCCTCCGCATGCATCTGTGACTATATAGAGCATTTCATATGTAGCACCATCACAATTAGCTACACCACTTTTAAGTGTTGGGCCCTCAGTTACATAGCTGCTACCTAAAGTACAGCTGACCATAATGGTGGGCACAGAAGCAGAAATATCCGATTCACAACTTACTAAAGCATCTGCTGGACAAGTTATAACAGGTTGGCTATTTTGAATGGTAAATAATTGAGTACAACTGTCTTTCCTACCACAATCATCAGTGGCGATGTAGAGTAATTCATAGACAGCCCCGTTACAATTTGCCATTCCACTGGCTAATGTTGGGCCTTCTGTAATAAATGAACTAGCTATAGCACAACTGGTAGCAATAGTTGGAACCCCTGCCGATATATTGCTTGCGCAATCAATATTTTGATTAGGAGGACAAGTGATCACAGGATCTTCTATGTTGTAGTTATAGGATATGGTACAGACCTCATTAGTCTCACCAATGGTTAACATTCCATCATTATTAGCGTCATCGATAACTGTGTAAGTCCGCAATAAAACATAATCTTCACCTTGGCAAGTTTCTTCATCTGTGGATAAAATAAGTACTCCTGTACAAGCTCCAGAGATATCTGGAGTGCCTGGTAAAGCCTCAAATTCAGCTTCTGTGGTAGCTGGCGTTGGTGGCATCGCACCACATGATAAACTTCCTCCATCTGTTGATGGGCACGTTATGCTAAAACAGCTCGACACCGCAGACGCCATAATTGGAGAACATCCACTTTGTCCAGTAAAAAACATTTCAACACTATATGTATTGCAATCGTTTGGGACATCAATGGATTGAGTTGTTGCGCCAGTAGACCATAAGAAGTCTAATGAACATAGACCATCATAATTTGCTGTCATAGTAACAGTAGAACCATCTGCACTACAGCTTGTTGAAATCCTTGGATTAGTTATTTCTGGGTATAATACTACAGAGCCCGTGATCATCCTAGCCGGGTCACACTCAGTTGCAGGAGCAAAAAAGCAGTACTCCAAATTTTTTCCCGCACAATCAGTAATTGCTGGGCCCGTATAATTGAATAAAGGGGTGGCACAAGTTATCCCAACTCCTGGTCCAGAGCCACAGTCTAAGTAATTCAAAAGGCTCAGTCCTGTCTCAGGATCATTTCCTGTACATGACCAATCTACTACACCATCAATTCCAACAGCCTCGATAAAGTCCACACATTCTTCTGTACCAACGAAAGCATTTACAAAAGCCGAAGGTATTGACTGAATATTAGCTGTGAGTGTATTAAAGTTACCAGATTTGCATAACAACAACTCGATATCCGGACCTGCTAAACATATTGGTCCACAGATCGAAGATTGATCAGGGGTAGAGGCTGGGCAATTATTATCATACCAAACGTCGATACCACACTGATTAGGGCCAGTAAAAGATATTTCAAATCCCGCAGCAAAATCGTTTAATTTAATTGAAAGTGTAGTACAATTATTATTGTTGGCTTGGTCATTACAACATTTTCCATTTCCAGCGAACGTAATTGTACCTATAGCATCTGGCGAGGAGCTAAGATCAACAGAAGAATTAGG
>JAHDDE010000001.1:21867-51682 GCA_020629515.1 Saprospiraceae bacterium
TTTTAAAAAAATATTTCAATAGTTGAATTATAGACATCTATTATGTCGGCTATATTAGAATGCATTGGTTTGCACTTTTTCAAAGCAGATTTTGTTGGTTTAACCCATTCAACTTTCTCAATATCCTCCTCAATTTGAGGGATCAGTATCTTATCAGAAGAATACATAAGATACCAATATGATGGCTTAAGAACTCTTCTTTTATGTTTATCTAAGTATATATGATATGTGGTGCATAGTTTATTAATTAATTGGACTTTTTTCAACCCAGTCTCTTCTATTACTTCGCGCAAAGCTGATTGTTTTTTAGTTTCACCTTCTTCCATTTTACCTTTTGGCAAGTCCCACTTACCTCTCCTAAAAATCATTAGCAGCTCAGATTTTTCGTTAATTACGAGCCCTCCCGCTGCTGGCACTATTTTAAAAAGAGATAAAAAGTCATCTTTCAACTTTCTAATTTCATGGTAAAAAATATAAATCTTCTGTAATTCCTTATTCTTCTCTACCTTATCCATACACGAAAGCAAAAATTTGGTTTTACCAGTATAATGCAACTTAATGACTGAGGTTACATTATCAGGGATTAAGTCAAATTGGCCAATATGCATCAGACAGATCGCCTTTTCATTATAGTATATTTTGTACATTCGCTGTCGCTTAATTGAGGTTATAAATAGAGTTATAAAATTGACTTCTCCATTCTATAAATTACAACAATACTAATGCTTTCTGAGATTGAAGTAGCAAACAAATTGGTAGAAATTAATGCGATTAAATTAAACCCAGAAAATCCATTCCGTTGGGCATCAGGATTATATTCTCCAATCTATTGCGATAATCGTAAGGTACTATCTTACGCTTCGTTTAGATCAGACATAAAAAAGAGTTTGTCTGCTAAATGTTCTGAATTTAATAGTTTTAATAAAGTTGCCGGTGTGGCGACAGCTGGTATAGCACACGGTGCCTTAATCGCCGATGAGTTGAATCTCCCCTTTATTTATGTCCGAAGTAAACCAAAAGCACACGGCACAAAAAGTCAAATCGAAGGAGATTTTCAAAAAGGTGAAAAATGTGTTGTTGTTGAGGATCTTATTTCGACTGGAGGAAGTAGTATCAAAGCCGTAGAAGTATTAAGGGATCAAGGGTTAATAGTAGTAGGTGTCATAGCCATTTTCAGCTATGCCTTTGACCAAGCCGTAGAAAATTTTAAAAAGGCGGATTGCCCTTTTGCTACTTTGTCGGATTATCACTCACTGTTACAAGCCATGGAACAAAAAAATAATCTCACATCCTATCAATTAAGGTCCTTAGGACAGTGGAGAGAGGACCCCAAGCAGTGGAGTGAACAGTATGAATTAAAAAAGAAGGCCTAATAGGGCAAAAAAGATAATAATGAAAATTTGGAAGAAAGAATCAGAAGCATTTCTATACGAATACCTGAATAGCAACTCACCTACTGGATTTGAATCTACGGGTCAAAAAGTGTGGGTAGATTACATCAAAAAATATGTAGATAATTGGGAATTAGATAATTATGGTACCGCATATGGGGTTATCAACCCAGGTGAAGAATTCAGTGTTGTGATAGAAGCTCATGCGGATGAAATATCTTGGTTCGTGAATTACATATCAGACGATGGTTACATAAGTGTGATTCGCAATGGAGGTTCTGATCATATCATAGCACCGAGTAAAAAAGTGCTTATACACACCTCTAAAGGTCCTGTAAGAGGGGTCTTTGGTTGGCCCGCGATACATGTAAGAAGAGGGAAAGATGCTAATTTATCTCCAAAATTGGAGAATATATTTGTTGATGTAGGAGCCAAAAATAAAGAAGAGGTACTCGAAATGGGGATTCATGTTGGTAATGTCATCACTTTTGATGATGAAATCGAACTCCTCAATGATAGGTACTTCACTGGTAGAGCATTGGACAACAGAATGGGAGGTTGGTGCATTGCACAAGTTGCAAGATTGCTGAAAGAAAGTAAAAAGAAGTTACCATTCACCCTTTATATTGTTAATGCCGTACAAGAAGAAGTGGGTTTGCGTGGTGCAGAGATGATTGCGGCAAGATTACAACCTAATATTGCTATTGTAACAGACGTGTGCCATGATACAAGCAGTCCAATGATGAAACCTAAGGAGCAAGGAGACACTAAAGCCGGAAAAGGTCCTTCTTTAACTTATGCTCCAAGTATTCATTATAATGTTTTAAACTTGGTAATTGACTCTGCTGAAAAGAATAAAATCCCTTTTCAAAGATCAGCTTCTTCAAGAAGCACTGGAACAGATACTGACGCATTTGCATACACTAATGGAGGTATACCCTCAGTATTGATATCACTACCATTGAAGTATATGCATACTACAGTCGAGATGGCTCATAAAGAAGATATAGAAAATGTAGTCAAATTGATGTATCATTCCTTATTGGCTATTAATCCAAGCATGTCTTTGAAGTACTTTTAGATGATCTAAAAATCTAAATGTTATTAAGAGTCATAAATTTATATGTCTACAGTAACTTGCATATTGCATTGTGTGCTGCTGTTTATGTTTATGGGGCTCAATATATAGCAAATAGTGGCATGCCTTCCTTTCAATATTCAATCTTCATAGGAGGTGCTACACTGATATGTTACAATCTGCATAGATACATAGGCTTATCAAAAACCAGTAATAGAGCCAATACTGAGAGGTTCAATTTTCTCCTTGAATATAAAACAGCCATAGTTTTATTATCCACTCTTGCATTAATGTGTGCTTTGTATAGCTTGCAGACGCTAAACATTTATCATATCTATTGGCTAATTTTTATGGGTATTATAACTACTCTTTATTTGCTGCCCATTTTTCATAATAAGAAAAGACTTAGAGATTTGCCCTATATCAAAATCATCGCCATAGCGATAGTTTGGTCAGGCATTTTTGTGATACCGCTTACGAGTGCATTAAACGGTACCATGGAGTTACTTTTAATATTTTCAGAAAAAGCATTTTTCATCTTTGCGCTCACTTTACCATTCGACGTTAGAGATCTGCACATTGATAGAAAACAAAAAGTAAAAACATTAGCCACGAGATATGAATTCCCTCAAATGAAGAACCTTATCATTGTGAGTATCGTATTATGTATGTCTATCAATCTCATACTGTTTAGCCTGGATACATTTGATATGAACACATTATGTGTCTTGCTATTATTTTATTTTGGGCAGACATTTTTATGCGTTTATGGATTACACCAACGAAGCGAGATGTATTACTTAGGTATCTTGGATGGCTTAATTTTGATTCAAGGCCTTTTATACCTTATTTGATTCACCAAATTGATCTAAGCGTCGTATAGCTGCCTTCAATCAATGTTACTTCATTTACTTCTGCCTCAATAGTTACCTTTTCGAAAGGTGAAGAAGGGAAATATATATCAGTCATAACGCATCGACCATTGTCGGCAATAAGTTCTATCGATGAACGATCCACAATTATTCTCATTTCAACGTTAGTCTTCTCATAACGAGCCTCACCCAAATGATAATCAGCAAAAACTTCACTAAATTCATCTTTCCCTGCAAAGGTTCTATCAATAAAATAAGTCTGATCTGACACATTATATCCTATATTCAATTCCTCCTCTGTAGAATTGCTTATTTCAACATTGATTAATCCTTTTTTAGGAATTTCGAATTTGAAATAGAGCTCATAGGCATCTTTAGATAGATCATCAATTAGCACTTTTGATTCCTCATATGTTTTTTGGTCAAATAAAATAGATTTTTCTCTCAAGACATTTAGTTCATCTACAATCGTAGAATGTAGGATATAATTATTATCATGATTAAAGAGTTTTAATTCTCTCGGCATTGTCATGGCACTCCTCCATGGAGAGGTAGGAACAACTTGTGCATATTGCCAATTGCTCATCCACCCTATTCCTAATCTTCTTCCGTCCTCTTCAGGTATATCTGACCAAGTCACGAAAGCATAATTATCGGTACCATAATCTAACCATTTCTGTTCTTTACTATTACCGATAAAAGAGGAACCATCAAACTCTCCAACAAAATAACTCGTAGCAGTACCTCCATTTGGTCCTTTTTGCTGTATGCTTGTTATCAGAATCCACTTTGTTTCATTTGACCCTTCTACCTTTATAGGGAAAAGATCAGGACATTCCCACAATCTATCATCCCCCTCTATACCAAACATGCCAGTCCTTTCCCAGTCTATTAAGTTATCTGAAGTATAAAAAAGCGCTTTATCATATGCCGCAAATACCATTACCCACTTTTCATATTCTTCACTCCATATTACTTTAGGATCCCTGAAGTCTCTTATTCCCGGGTTCTCTATCACTGGATTACTTTTATACTTTGTCCATGTACGCCCTTTATCAGTCGAATATGCGATACTCTGATATTGGAAAGTGGAAGAGTTTGATTTTTCACCTTCCATATTATGATGAGTAAATATCGCGATCATAGGAGCTTGCCCATTAGCACCTAATCCAGAACTGTTATCCCAATCTATTACTGCGCTACCTGAAAAGATATATCCCAATGAATCAGGATAAAGTGCTATCGGTAAATGATCCCATTGAATCAAATCTTCACTGACAGCATGTCCCCAATGCATAGGTCCCCACACCGTGCTATCAGGATAATATTGGTAAAACAAATGATACTCTCCTTCAAAGAATACCATCCCATTTGGATCATTCATCCAATTAGCAGGAGGAGAAAAGTGAACCTGTGGCCTAAATTGTTCATTATATGATTCTACTTCATGAGAATGGCTTACTTTTTCATTTTCCTTACAAGAAACAATAAAAGCAACCATCAAGATGAACACTATAATTTTATAAGGATACATAAAACTTACTTTATCAATTCAGATTCTAATTCCTCCAAACTCTTACCCTTTGTTTCTGGCATATAGAAAAGAGCAAACAATAATTGAAGAATCATAAACGCACCAAAAAACACAAATATTGGCCAAGGATTTTCTTTGAAAATACCATCATCTGCATCTAAAAACACAGGAGTAACTAAGGTTATCAATGCTGCAAATACCCAATGGGTACCAGTACCGAATGATTGACCCGCTGCCCTAACACTATTTGGAAATATCTCGGAAATAAAAACCCAAATAACTGCTCCTTGGCCCACAGCATGAGAAGCTATAAACAATAAAATAAAAGTGAGTAAAAACACTGAGCCGCTCCCATAATAAAAGGCGTATGCCACCATGAAAAGACTTACTATATACCCAACAGATCCATAAACCAACAAGGTTTTTCGTCCCATTCTATCAATTAGAAACATGCCTAACATTGTAAAAACTAAGTTGACGAATCCTATAGATATACTACTCCCTAATGATTCTTGTGATGCCAGACCCGCACGTTCTAATATCTCAGGTGCATAGTACAACACAAAATTGATACCTGATAATTGATTAAAAAAGGCCAACAAAAAGGCCAATGTAATAGGAAAATTAAAACGTCCGCTGAACAATCCAACCGACTTCATTGTCCTGTTCATTGATGATTTGATCTCGGACACTGCTTTCTCAATATTATCAACTCCCAATAGAGCTAAAACATTGCGTGCACTTTGCTCATCGCCCTTTTGAAGTATTAGCCATCGAGGACTATTAGGTACTTTTAAAATCATAACACAATAGATCAACGCAGGGATACCTTCTGCACCTAACATCAATCTCCAATCTATATTTCCTCCAACACCCTTAAGCAGATAATTGCTAAAGAAGGCTATAAATATGCCAAACACTATCATAAATTGGTACCGTGCCACAAGTGATCCTCGCTTATCTGAAGGTGATATTTCAGAAAGATATATTGGGGCAGTAACGCTCGAAGCGCCAACTCCAACTCCTCCTATAAATCTGAAAAACGAAAACACGTATGGATCAGTAGCCAATGCAGACCCAAATGCTGACACTGCATACAATACTCCTATCCAAAAAAGCGTCTTTTTTCGCCCAAAATAGTCAGTTGGAATACCACCTGTTAAAGATCCTAAAACAGTACCCCAAAGTGCCATGGACATAATAAACATACCATGAAACCAAGGAGAAGTGTTCCATAACTCTTTAATTGGAAGATTAGCGCCTGAAATCACCACTGTATCAAACCCAAATAAGAATCCAGCGAGAGCCACGGTAGCTGCTGAGAATGATAGTTTATTATCAGACATAGGTATTGTGATTTAAAGATTGTATCAATAATAACGATCTATTTTCATAAAACACAATTGTCTTTGCACTGACAAGTGGATTAAGTATTCACAATATCGTTTAACATACTTATATCGCCATCGTTATCCTCACATGCGACTCATGTTGATCATAGTGTTATGCTTATTAAGCACCATTGGAAATAGTCAAACCTGTTGTTCTGGTGGGGTACCTGTAAGTAGCAACTTAGGCTTTAGTTTAGAATCACCTAAAACTTTACAACTTAGTATAGTTTCAGACTTTAATACTCTTCAAGACTTATATGCTGGTCGCGACAAATTAGATGACGATCAAAGGAAGCGAACGACTCAATCTTATCTCATAAGAGCAGGCTACTCTTTATCCAAAAAATTAAATATAGAGACTTCCATGTCATTCGTTCGGCAGACAAGAAAAATTTACTCTAATTCGGGTGAAGACTTTCAATCAACTTTTGGTATAGGTGATCCTGTATTTATTGTCATATATGATCTGCTCCAATTCCCTGTTAATATTCGTTTGGGTTTAGGTACACAGGTACCATTAGGTAGTACCTCTAAAAAAAGTACTCGAGGTCTCTTTTTAGTAGAAGACCTGCAACCTGGTAGTGGAGCTTTCGATCTCGTATCGTATAGTTCCCTTATATATACTTTTAAAAATAATCCGAATATGACCATCTTCTCAAATGTCATATTTAGCCTATCAGGTACCAACCATGACTCGAGAGGTGGAGCTCAATCCTACGAATTTGGCAATGATCTTCAATTAATTTCGGGATGGTCCAATCAAGTCATTATAGCAGAACAAATCTTCAATGGCTCTATTGGTTTTAGATATAGAAAGGTCAGTAGGGATAAAGTTGACAACATAGAGAATAGTGGCACTGGGGGACAATTCTTTTTCTTGAGAACTAATTTGACCCTTCTTTTGAGTCAAAACTGGAACATTACTATAAATGGAGAAATTCCTCTTTACACTTATGTAAATGAAACCCAGTTGGCTACCAGTTTTAGCTTCAACATAGGAATAACAAAAAAACTAGCATTTCACGACAAAAGCGATCCTTTGAACAATTTTTAAATAAACCAATATTATGTACCGGTCTTTCCTTCTCATAACGACAGTATTTTTTTTATTCTCTTGCAATGGTGATGAAAATAACTTTGGTAATATCCCTTCTCCAAATGACAATTCCGATTGGCTTGTTCCTCAAAGTGAAGTTTTTGACGGCGGACCAGGATTAGATGGTATTCCTTCTGTTGACGAACCGAATTTTAACAAAATAGCTGATATAAACTTTTTATCAGATGATGACTTGGTTTTAGTCATAGCCGAAGGAGATATCATCAAAGCCTATCCTCATCCTATATTAGATTGGCATGAAATAGTAAATGATCAAATAGGATCTAAAAAACTGGCCATAACTTATTGCCCTCTAACAGGTACTGGCGTTGCCTGGAATCGAGTATTAAACGGTGAAGAAACAACCTTTGGAGTATCAGGGTTACTTTATAACAGTAATCTAATGCCTTATGATAGACAGACCGGGAGTACATGGTCTCAGCAAAGCTTATTATGCGTTAATGGTGATCTAAAAGGAATTAGATCAGAAAATTATTCATTAATAGAAACATCTTTTGCCACACTAAAAATGGCCTTCCCTAATGCTGAAGTATTGAATCTAAATACAGGATTTAATCGCAATTATGGGGTATATCCATACAACGATTATAGAACCAATAATTCAAGATTACTTTTCCCAATATCTAATGAAGATGACAGACTTCCTGCGAAAGAAAGGACTCTCGGAGTCATTAATCTAGAAAAAGAAAGTCGAGTATATTCTTTTGACGATGGTGACCAAATGTTAGATGTGGTAAAAGATAATTTAAGCGGAGAAGATCTAATAATCGTGAGAAGTAGGCAACTGAATCTTATCGTAGCATTTAAAAACACTAACAATTTAAATATCATTGAGAATAAATTTCCTACTATTCTTGTCGATCAAGATGGCAATGAATATGACATTATGGGTAGATCCACTTCTGACATTCCACCTCTCCAAATGCCCACTCAATTTATTGGATACTGGTTCAGCTGGGGTACATTTTATCCCAATATTGATTTAATGGAATAGAGTGCAGAACTTAGACTTATTATTTAATCAATAGATCGGGTCTTTTATCTTGGGTGATACTCAAAGCTTTTTGATATCTCCATTCTCTGATTTTTGCATCATCACCTGATAACAAGACTTTGGGAACATGCATGTCCTTAAATTCTGCTGGACGAGTATATACAGGAGGGGCTAATAGATTGTCTTGAAAAGAGTCGGTTAATGCCGATGCCGCATCATTAAGCACGCCAGGAATAACTCTCGATATACTATCTACTAGAATAGCTGCAGCTAATTCTCCACCACTTAAAACATAATCACCTACTGACATCTCCAGTGTCACATATTTGTCTCTGATACGTTGATCTATGCCTTTGTAATGCCCACATATCATAAGAATTCTTTCTCCTAATGAAAGCCGATTCACTGAAGCTTGGTCTAACGTCTCTCCGTCTGGAGTAAAATAAATAACCTCATCATATTGATTTTTATCCAATAAGGCATCTATACAATTTGACAAGGGCTCAATCATCATTACCATACCAGCTCCTCCTCCATACTGATAGTCGTCTATTTGTTTGTGTGGTCCGATACCATATTCACGCAAATTATGAACCTCTATTGAGACGATCTCTTTCATCTGGGCACGCCTCAAAATAGAGTGACTAAATGGGCTTACTAAAAGCTCAGGCAAACATGTAATGATGTCAAAGTGCACTGCTACTTTTTGAGATTAGCATAATGTTGATAAAAAAGAGGAATAGTCTCTATTCCTTTGTAATAATTGAAAAGCCCGTAGTGCTCGTTAGGGCTATGGATATCATCAGAGTCGAGTCCAAACCCCATAAGTACCGTCTTAACATTAAGAATATCCTCAAATAGTGCTACTATAGGAATGCTTCCCCCTCCCCTAACTGGTATAGCCTCTTTACCAAATGTATCTTTCATAGCGAGGGCCGCAGCCTTATATTCAGGAGTATTGGTTGGTGTCACAGCAGGCTTGCCACCATGATGAGGGGTCACCTTTACTTTAACACTATCTGGAGCAATACTCGTAAAATAATCAGTAAAAAGTTCAGTAATCTTATGCTCATCTTGGTTAGGGACCAATCTCATGCTAATCTTAGCAAATGCTTGGGATGGCAAAACCGTCTTAGCTCCTTCGCCAGTATATCCTCCCCACATACCATTCACATCAAGAGTAGGTCGTATTGAAGTGCGCTCCAACGTGGTGTATCCTTCCTCTCCATGCACGTCATCAACTTTCAATTCAGATTTATATTCAGATAGACTGAATGGAGCTTTGTTTAATTCTAATCGTTCAGAAGATGATAAAACTTCTACATCATCATAAAAGCCAGGAATTGTGATCCTATTATTCTCATCCTTAAGTTTCGCTACCATTTCACAAAGTATATTTACAGGATTACCTACAGCTCCGCCATATACTCCAGAATGTAAGTCTTTATTGGGCCCTGTCACTTCCACTTCCACATAACTAAGTCCTCTTAAACCCACGGTTATTGAGGGTTGATCATTAGTGATGATAGAGGTATCAGACACTAATACCACATCACATGATAATAGGTCCGTATGTTCAGCCATAAAATCACCTAAATTATCCGAACCTACTTCCTCTTCTCCTTCTATTAAAAACTTAACATTACATGGCAGGCTCCCTGTGGCATTCATAGCTTCAAACGACTTAACGTGCATATACATTTGTCCTTTATCATCACAAGAACCTCTCGCAAAAATTGCCCCTTCAGGGTGAATTTTAGTTTTCTTGATAACTGGTTCAAAAGGAGGTGAATCCCACAAATCCAATGGATCTGGTGGCTGAACATCATAGTGGCCATATACCAACACTGTAGGTAATGAAGGATCAATCATCTTCTCACCATATACAATAGGATGTCCTGGTGTCTCGTATTTTCTGGCTTTGTCTGCTCCCGCTTCTAATAGTCGCTCTATAATGACATCTGCAGTTTTAACGAGATGATGTGCATATGCTGGATCCGCACTAATAGAAGGAATTTTCAATAAATCCAAAAGCTCTTCTAAGAATTTATCTTTATTCTGAGCAATATATTCTTGACATTTTATCATTGGACAAAAGTAAGTTTGATATGTTTTTAAATTGCAAAAACTAAGCTACAAATGCAGCTTTAAGTTGATTTTTTAGTTCATTTAGATCATTCAATCGCTTGAGCTTACCAGCCTGTGCATAAGACCATTCTCCATTTTCTTCCGATACGATGAATGCAATCGCATTGGTTTTTTCTGAAACGCCTACAGCAGCTCTATGCCTTAACCCAAGGTCAGCATCAATGCTTAGGCTTTCTGTAACTGGTAAGATTACACTTACTGAGTGTACTCTATTGTTGACCAATATAGCTGCTCCGTCATGCATCGGAGATTCCTTTTGAAAAATAGTTTTTAATAATTGTGAAGATATTTTTGCATCTACAACTTGTCCTGAATTATTCCAGATGGGTGTTCCTTCATTATGAGAAACCACTATTAATGCACCGATTTTTGACTCCTTAAAATATTGCATGGCAAACATCACTTCTTCTATTTGTCTCATTAAAACAGAATCATCTACCACCAATTGCTCTCCCCAAAGTTTTTCTATAAAGGTGAATCGGTTTTTGAGAGTATTATTACCTATTAAAAGTAAAAATTGCCTTACCTCTGGTTGAAAAATGATAATTAAAATCAGTACACCAAAACCTACAAATGGACCTAACAAGAAGGTCAACAGTCTCATCTCTAAATGACTTACAGCGTACCATACACCATAAAGCAACATAACTCCAATAAAAATATTAAAAGCAATAGTACCCCTGAGTAGTTTGTAGATCTGCCATATCAATATCAATACAACGACAATATCTACTATATCTAAAATCCGAATGTCTGATAATGATATCAAAAATGACATAGTGTAAATTAGTGAGTTTTAAATGAGACTAAGCTTTACACGAAAGTAACAAATAGATCAAGGTGATTAGTATAGTATAAGATCTTTATATGTCTCAAAAACAAATATGTTTTAGATATTCATTTCCGGTATATCCCCGTCTATTATAAGTTCACCTTCGGTGGCCTTCTCAATATCGTACACCGTTACCCCAGGAGCTCTTTCGATGAGTTTAAATCGGCCTGAATCCACTTCAAGCACCGCTAGATTTGTGACAATTTTAGTAACACAACCTACTCCTGTGAGAGGAAGTGTACATTTCTTGAGTAATTTGGAATAACCTTTCTTATTGGTGTGCATCATAGCTACAATTATATTATCAGCAGAGGCAACGAGGTCCATTGCTCCACCCATTCCTTTTACCATACGGCCAGGGATTTTCCAATTAGCTATATCCCCATTTTGAGCTACTTCCATTGCTCCTAAAACGGTCAAATGAATATGCTTTCCGCGTATCATAGCAAAACTTGTGGCCGAATCAAATATTGCAGCACCTGGCATAGCTGTTATGGTTTGCTTACCCGCATTGATCAAATCAGCGTCAACTTCTTCTTCGGTAGGAAAAGGCCCCATTCCCAAAATGCCATTTTCCGATTGGAATTCTACTTGAAGTCCTTCAGGTACATAATTTGCAATCAATGTAGGTATACCAATTCCTAAATTAACATACCAACCATCTCTTAACTCCTGTGCAATGCGTTTGGCGATACCATGTTTATCTAACATTTTTCTTTCTTTATTGATAATTATGTTCTTATTGTTCTTTGTTCTATCCTCTTCTCAAAGTTATTGCCTTGAAATATCCTTTGAACAAATACACCAGGAGTATGAATAAAATTGGGATCCAATTCTCCAGGCTCCACTAGCTCCTCTACTTCCGCTATAGTAATTTTACCTGCCATCGCCATCATAGGGTTAAAATTTCTTGCCGTTCCTTTATAGATAAGGTTACCTAAGCGATCGCCTTTCCAAGCTTTGACAATGGCAAAATCCGCTGATAATGCATATTCTAAAATATGAGGTTTACCATTAAACAATTTTACTTCCTTCCCTTCAGCGACTTCAGTACCGTAACCCGCTGGAGTGTAAAAAGCTGGAATACCTGCTCCCCCAGCGCGACATCTTTCTGCAAGAGAGCCTTGAGGTATTAGGTCAACTTCTAACTCTCCATTGAGCATCTGTCGTTCAAATTCTGCATTCTCTCCCACATAAGATGAAATCATTTTTTTGATCTGCTTCTTCTGGAGTAATAGACCCAGTCCAAAATCATCGACTCCAGCATTATTAGAGATACAAGTTAATCCTGACACACCTGCACTGACTAAGGCAGCTATAGAATTTTCTGGTATGCCACATAGACCGAATCCTCCTAACATTAATGTCATACCATTTTTGATTCCTTTTATCGCCTCCGAGGCACTTTGCACTACTTTATTCATCGCTATTGATCTTCTTGACTTGTACTAAATATCGCTTCATTCTTCATTAATAATGATAGCGCTTTATTCGGTTCATTTTCTGATATTAATTGACGGGCTATCAAAAGAATTTCATTTTTTTTGGCTTCTCTATTGCCATGAATGATCCCATTATTATTTATCCTAATTTCATCTTCTATGTTCGGCAACACATGGACATTCCCTAACCGAGCTAGTTCATTACCAGAAAAATAATTCATTTGTTGGATAAAACCTGGTAAACCGTCAATCCCTATTCCTAACTGACTATTAGGCTTTGGAATGGCAAAAAGGGCCTCTTTTGAGCACCTGTTATACCATACCCCTCCCATTCTTCCTACCAAATCCAATTGGGTAGTATCTAATCTTCGATCTTGATCTAAATATTTTGAATTGACGTGAATCATCACAACCTTGGCAATCACCAAATTGCCCGCTCCTGGTCCAGTTCCAAGAGGAACAATATTATCTACGACACATTCAAAAGATACTGGTGCCTCACCTACTCTCGGGGGAGTCACAATGGTACTTTCGACAGATGTAAACCCAGCTTTTTCAAACTCATTAATACCCTTTTCATAAGCGGTACTAGACAGAGACATCTGTTCCACTATAGCATAATTAACAATATTAATCACCACTTCTCTAATCTCAGCAACATTATCCAAAGTATCCTTTGTACTATTATCTCTACCACTCCGAGCAGGAGAAAAAATCATAATGGGCGGGTTAGAACTAAAAACATTAAAAAAACTGAACGGACTAAGATTAATATCTCCAGAACTACTAATCGTACTTGCTAAACATATCGGACGTGGAGCTACAGCCGAAAGCAAATAGTGATGAAGACTGGGCTGAGAAAGCTCGGATGGATCTAATGATATGAATTCATTCATTTACTTCGTTTTGGGTGGTAATATTTTGCCTGATACTGAACCAAAGCCTACACGTTGCCCATCCTTTTCGGCAAAAGCTTTCATTGTAATGGTGTCACCATCCTCAATGAATGTCCTGGTCAATCCATCATTTAGGGTTAAAGGATTTTTACCTCCCCAAGTTAACTCCAACATTGAGCCATAGGAATGAGTATCCTTACCAGAAATAGTTCCAGAGGCCATCATATCACCTATATTAATGTTGCACCCGTTAACAGTATGATGGGTCAATTGTTGCAACATATTCCAATACATATACTTATAATTCGAACGACATATAGTATTCGTTGCGCCCCCGTCAGGCATGAGATCGACTTCTAAGTTTATATCATAGTTATGATTTCCGTTATACTCCAAATACGGCAATACTTCAGGATCTTGATTTGGGCCAGGAACTCTAAAAGGAGCTAATGCCTCCATAGTGACAATCCACGGTGATATCGAGGACCCCAAGCTCTTGCCCAAAAATGGTCCCAATGGTATATATTCCCACTTTTGTATATCTCTTGCAGACCAATCGTTAAATATTACCATACCGAATATATGATCTTCAGCTTGATGTATAGAGACAGAATCTCCCAAGCTTGTCTTTTTCCCAATAATGAATGCCATCTCTAACTCAAAATCCATTCTTTTAGAAGGACCAAAGATTGGCTTTGCTGCTCCTACAGGTTTAGTTTGCCCATATGGTCTATTTATTGAAGTGCCACTTATCACGATTGATGATGATCGACCATGATATCCCACTGGCAGATGCCTCCAGTTAGGAAGTAACGCATTCTCTGGATCTCGGAACATTTTACCCACATTAGTAGCATGTTCAATACTTGAATAGAAATCGGTATAATCTCCGATTCTGACTGGTAGATGCATTTGAGCATCTGATTGATTCACGAATACTTGAGGATTTCTTGCCAGTACAGAATCTTTATCTTTGAACCAATCTTGAATATCTGACCTTACCTTATTAGTTATACTTTTGCCCAGAGATATAAAATCATTGAGTGCTTCTTGTCGTAATATGGTAGCATCAAAATCAAAGACTTCTCCAACTTGATGCAGCGCATATAAATCAATAATTTTTTCACCGATGGCCACTCCTGCTCTTTTATCTCTATCAGTCGTAGAAAATATCCCAAAAGGTAAATTATCTAAAGAAAAATCAGAGGAATCATCTATGTTGAATATCATACTTTCTTCAATTAAATGTTTATTGCTCTAACCAAGACTTATAGTAATGGCCATCATCAATTCTCATAGCTTCTTCGGTTATCTGCAACGTATTAAACGTATCTATCATAACGGCTAATTCATGTGTCTCCTTCTTCCCTATGCTCGCTTCATAAGTGCCAGGATGCGGTCCATGTGGGATACCACTTGGATGAAGTGATATATAACCTGGACCAATACCCGTCCTACTCATAAAATCCCCATCGACATAATACAGCATTTCATCTGAATCAATATTAGAATGATTATATGGTGCGGGTATAGCTTTGGGGTGATAGTCATACATTCTTGGACAAAAAGAACACACCACAAATGCTTTGGTTTCAAAAGTTTGGTGAACAGGTGGGGGCTGATGAACTCTACCCGTGATAGGTTCGAAATTATGGATAGAAAACCCATAAGGATAATTGTATCCATCCCAACCCACTATATCAAAAGGATGGGAGGCATATATGAGTGAATGAAGAACACCTTGCTTCTTGATTTTGATCGTAAATGATCCCTTCTCATCAAAACTTTCTAAGTCTTGAGGAAGCTTATAATCTCTTTCGCAATAAGGCGAATGCTCCATCAGTTGTCCAAACCAATTTCGATATCGTTTTGGGGTATATATGGGATGAAATGACTCTGCATAAAGTATACGATTCTCTTCTGTATCAAACTCTATTTGATAAATCACACCACGAGGTATGATAAGATAATCTCCATACTCGAATCGGATATTGCCCAGAAAAGTTCTTAATACTCCAGAGCCTTTATGAATGAACAGCATCTCATCAGCATCCGCATTTTTGTAGAAATAATCCCTCAGTGACTTTCTTGGTGCCGCTACTCCAATATGAATATCTCTATTAACTAATAATGTCTTTCTCGAATTCAGAAAATCATTCTCTGGCTTAACGTTAAATCCAATGAGTTTTCGAGCTGTAATATTTTTTTGGATAGCAATTTTAGGATTTAAGTCAATCGAATCCCCTATCTCCTGAACCATGGTCGGCCTATAATAATGATACATTATACTGGACATCCCATCAAACCCAATAGTCCCGAAAACCTGCTCATTGTAAAGTGTTCCATCTTTTTTAACAAACTGGGTGTGTCGTTTTGAAGGTATCTCCCCTAATCTATGGTATATCGGCATATTTTAATGATTAATGGGTGTTAATAATCTATAGATAGATCTTTCAGAGTGAAATTTGCCTGCAAATCTCTTTCTAACATCTTGTTTTAGTTCTTTTGCAAAGAGAGACTCATATCGTTCAAGATCTTTCATACTTTCAAAATAGTAATCCGCTATGAAATAAGTCGACATAGGATCTTCATGCTCTGATCGTCGAAATTGATAATGAGTAAAACATTCTGTATTGATCAAATCCTGTAAATGATGTTCTACAAAGAACTTTTGCCACGCAGTCACTACTTCGTTATTGACTCTACTTTTGACGCTATATGTATACATGGCAAAATCTTGTTGTTTCTTATTAAAGTGTTCCTCTCAACTCTTGCTCTCTTTCAATCGCTTCAAATAAAGCTTTAAAATTTCCTTTACCAAATGAATTTGCACCTTTCCTTTGTATAATTTCAAAAAACATAGTAGGTCTGGGCTCAATTGGCTTTGTAAATATCTGTAATAGATAACCCTCATCATCTCTATCTACTAATATCCCCAATTCTCTCAATGGTTCAATATCCTCATCTATCTTCCCCACTCTATCTGTCACTGCATCATAGTAAGTATAAGGAACTCTTAAAAATTCTACGCCTCGGCTCTTTAAGTTCCGTACTGTTTGGATGATATCATCCGTAGCTACAGCGATATGTTGTACACCTTCACCTTCATAAAATTCTAAGTACTCATCAACTTGAGACTTCTTTTTGCCTTCAGCTGGCTCGTTTATTGGAAATTTAATACGACCATTTCCATTACTCATAACTTTGCTCATTAGAGCAGTATACTCGGTTGAGATGTCATTGTCATCAAAACTTAAAATATTGACAAAGCCCATTACTCTTTCATAGAAGTCAACCCAATAATCCATTTTACCTAACTCTACATTACCCACCATATGATCGACATACTTTAGACCAACGGGCGCAGGATTATAGTCAGGCGTTTCCCATTTTTTATATCCAGGAAGAAATATTCCATGATAATCCTTTCTTTCTACAAAGATATGAACCGTTTCTCCATAAGTATAAATACCAGATCTGACTACACGACCATCACTATCTTCCTCTATCTTAGGTTTCATATATGACTTCGCTCCTCTTTTCATAGCTGCTTCATAAGCATAAGTTGCATCATCTACCCAAAGTGCGATTACTTTTACACCATCACCATGACGATCTATGTGTTGTCCTATCTCGCTTCCACTGCGCAATGGGGACGTTAGAATCAATCGGATTTTATCTTGCACAACTACATAGCTTTCTCGATCCCTTATTCCAGTTTCTAACCCGGCATACGCCAAAGACTGAAATCCGAAAGCTGTCTTATAAAAGTGCGCAGCTTGTTTAGCATTACCTACATATAATTCAAGATAATCTGTGCCATTTAAAGGCATAAAATCACCTTTACCGATTACCTCTGTTTTTTCTTCAAGAGTCGCTATCATAGTACTATTATTTTTTTCGGCACTCTGTCTTCTAAGAGCATTGTGCAACTTATCAATGAATTACAAATTTCATTATATAATAGTTGCATATTCTATACAATGCAATACTTTTAGAAATATATTATAATAAAAATCACAAATAATAATTTTATTCTAATTTATCATCAATTAGTTGCGTACTTTAGAATAATATTTTTGATATTTTCAACTTGATTGAACGTTAGATGACCACAGACACATTAGATAAAATTGATAAACGCATATTAGAATTGCTTCAGCTGAACGCCAAAACAACAATTAAGGAGATTGCCCAAGATTTATCATTATCGACTACGCCTATCTTCGAACGAATTAAGCGGATGGAAGCACAAGGTATAATATCACAATATGTAGCCCTTGTCAACGCTAAGAAAATCGGAAAAAAACTCCGAGCCTTCATTGAAATTTCTATAGTCGACCACTCCATGACGGCTATAAATACTTTCGTCGAAGCTATAAAAGATTATGCAGAAGTGATAGAGTGCCACCATGTCACAGGGGACTCTGATTTCTTAATTGTCATTCTCACAGAAGATATTGAGTCATACAATAGATTCATAACATATAAGCTTTCAAAAGCACCTAACGTTGGAAAAGTTCGTAGTTCATTTTCGCTTTCCACTAAAAAGTGGACTACAGCCATCAAAATATAATACTACTCACAGCTTATAGAGTTTTGAAGATTTGGTGGTGATATTATAAAGAAATACTCTCTTCTCCAGCATAGTTAAAAGGTACCTTTACCATTGCATCTCCTATACCCATTTTGAGAAACCCCTTCATCTCGTATTTAACCATCTTTTGGTTCAAAATATCTTTTAATTTGAAGTCCTTCAATACCTCTTCTAAAGGCACTTTTAGATTAAGCGGAAGGGTAAACTCACTTTGTCCGGGAATTTTCGCTCGAATATCCTGTGTGATATGAGTAACTTTTTGATCATTGACATATACATCAATATCTAATTCAGTGATATCAGCACCTACCCTATTAGAATTGTAGTATATGGCATCCGCATTAAACGTAACTGAGTAAGGTTTAATGATTGAAAATGAATTGAACTTTACATTTTCTATTCTTTTAAATTCTGGTCTATTAGGACCAGAACATCCGATAAAGAAGAATGAAAAAAAGATTAATAACCGAGTCATAAGTGATATTAAGAATAGTTTACATATGCTCTATTGCACTCATATTCTAAGCATACATTTTTTTAATATTGGGTACAAATAATAGACGATAAGTCTAAGTATAATCTCGCAATTAGTCAATTGAATCTCGAGAACTATTCTAATACCCTTGAATATTTATGGAAAATGAAACAATTTTTTGCCTCGCTAAACCGGTACACTCAGTTCATTGAGTTCTTCGATTTCATATTTTATTTGATCTTTATGATTTTGCAATTGATTTATTAATGGAATAGGCAGATCGTTTATTTTGAGCATTTCATCATATTCATAAAGCAATTCATTGGATCCACGCTCTATCTCCTGATAGATATAATCATAAAACTTATCTGTCTGCCCGATTATCATAGATATATCAATGAATAATCGATGCGCAGCTCCAAGAGCGCTTCCTTTTACATTAACTTCTTGAGCATAACTAAAGCTAAAAGAGAGGAGTTCCTTATACATATGATGGCGCTTACGGGAGTGTTTAAACATATAATGTTTATATCTGGCATCATCAATCTTCTCAGCTATTTTTAGATATCCGTTTTCAGCATCTTTGAGCCGAGTAATAATGTTTTGTAAGGATTGATTAATTCTATTATAGTTCATAATTGTTGTTTTAATATTTGAAATTATATGAGAACAGAAAACTTGCGACTTCGATGAGCATCTCATAATATGTTTATTGATCCTTAGTAATAAGAGTTCTTATCGGATAAGGTATAATTATATCGTTTCGGTTAAAAGCGTTATTCATTTGTTTTATGGCTTCGCTTTTTACATTTAGTGCTGTTAATTTCTTTTGGCCATTTACCCAAAACCTAATCATAAAATCGATTGAACTACCACCAAACTTTGTATAATAAAATTCTATTGGAAATTCAGGCTCTGCAGGAAAAGACTGAGTAATAGATGATACAGCAACTTTTTTCACCTCATCAAGATCAGAGTTGTAAGATACTCCACATGTGATAGTACATCTTATCCTCTTAGTTAAGCCATAATTCTTAAATGGATTATCTAAAATTATTTTGTTGGGAATGACTACTATATTGTTATCGGCTTCTTTAATTTTTGTATTTCGCAAATCGATATCAATCACCTTACCCGCATATCCATTCGTCTCCAACCAATCTCCAATATTCACTTCTTTTTTGATTGCAAGAAAAATCCCAGAAAAAGTATTACTTAGTGTCCCTTGCAATGCCAAACTTATCGCTAAGCCAGCCACACCTGCTCCAGCTAATATCGATTTAAGAGCACCATCAAGATTAAGTACTGAAAGCGCTAAGATTATACCAATTGAAATAATAATAAAAGCAACAAATTGTGCGATAAGTGTTCGAATGGATGCCTGCTTGATGATTTTGTGCAGATACTTATCTACCGCAGAATGAAGGTGAGAAGCTATCCAATATGAACACCAAAAAAGTAGAACGGCTACCAACATGTTCGGTACGTTTAAAATCAATGTGTCAAACCATCCCACCAATTTCTCAGTAACTTTAATCCATGAATCTTCTATCTGTGTCTTCATCTACTTTTTAACCCTATGACTCTTTTAAAGAGGTCATAGTTCGATAAACAAGAGTCTATCTTTCGATATAACAAGGAAATTCTCAGGATGCATCTACCATACTTATATCCCACCAGACATGAAGGGAGACCGACCGTGCTTGTAGATAAATCAAATACGATAAAGGCTAGCTCATTACAAAAACTCCAATAAGTTCCTCTAGATTAGGAGATTCACTCCCAGATTCTGGTTCAATAGTAATTGCATAAGCATCGGTATTATCTACATATTCAATTGGTATAATGAGATCTTCTCCCCGTCTAAATACAGACAGAGGAATTGGCTCATTAGTACCTTTAAGCGACCATAGTTGAAACGCCAAACCATCAGATAATTCCGGCAAATTATTGATTTGTAAATAGTTAATATTCTGAACAGTATTGTTATGAATGATTAGGCGAGTCTCAGGATATTTTTCAGAAGGTTCAATTAAAATCATACGATTATCCTGACTCTGTATTCCAGCAAAGATTTCTTCCTGAGTTTGCAATTTGTTCTGACTTTCTTCGCATTCAACTATTAGTGACTCCATATCATCAGTTAATTGAGATAATCGGTCAATTTGAATAAATATCACGATCATTGCAATTGAGGCTGCTATTGCGGAAAGCGGCCCTAGCCACGACCAAATAGTCTTGTTCGATATGCCAACATCTGAGGGTTTATGATATTCTTCCCGAGCTATTGAATCTGTGTTTTGTGTATTAATAGAATCAATTGTACGATCCAACACGGATTGATCTACATCGAGACTATGAAGCATCGCATATTGCCCCAATGCCTTTTCTATATCTCGCAACTCTGCTCGGACGACTTCATATTTTGCAATGGATTGCTCCACTAAATTAGATTCTTCTGCATCAAGTTGACCTAACACATATAATTCTAATAATCCTGAATCAATAATTTCTTCGGCCGTCATGATACTAATTTGTAGATGATATATCCAATGATTGCTAAAGAACTCAAGAACAACCCTTTTTCATTTTTCAATTCTTGTCTTAATATTAAGATTGCACTACGCAACCTAGTTTTAACAGTGCCTAAAGGAATATTCATTTCTTCAGATATAGCTTTTTGCGAATATCCATGCAAATACATTTTCTCCACCAGTATCCGATGCTTACTATCTAATTTAGATAAAAGTTTATGAGCATCGATTTTATCTCCACTTGCTTGCTCAGTAATTTGAGTTAAGTGATGATCGTCAATCTCTTCTTGATTCTTCCTGTATTGATAACCAGCCAATCTCACTTTGTCAAGTGCGGTATTACGGGCTATGATACTTGACCAAGTAAACAAGGCACTCTTATTGGGATCATAGGTATCTATCTTATTCCAGACTTTCAGTAAAGTTTGTTGTAACACCTCTTCAGCTATCACTGTTTCCTTAATTATCCGCCCTATTATCCCCATCAGAGGTTGTGCATAACGATGATAAAAATGTGATAATCCATTTTGATTCCGATTTCTTATCATCAGGATAATTTCTTGTTCTGTTTGAACTCCTTTCATATTAGCATAAAGTTAATCGCTTAATCATATATTATGGTGTTATAAAAAATCTCCTTCTCAAAAATTGAAAAGGAGACAATCAAAAAACAAACTACATCAATGAAACTTTTCCTACAGCTATACATGAATAGTTTATTTGGCCGAAAACAATTTCAGATAATACTATCCTAACCAATTACTTATTAACTTACTCTTTTTCGGACCTAATTCGAATGCAGTATCGCTTAGATGACTTCTAAAATAGTCATGATAATCTTCATACTCTTTCAATACTTCCAGCATCAATAGTATTGGTACTGGTTCATAGGTCTGCTCATATACTTCACGAAATAATAACTCACGAGCTGCTATAATTCCCCCGTTTTGAGCATATGCAAATGCTAATAGTGCAGCTACTTCTGGGGTAGCTCGATGTTCATACTCCTCTTTCATTAAAGCTAAACCCTCGATTCTATCGTCCCAATCTTTTCTGAGTAATATTTCTGCTATATCCATATTATAAAGTCTACCATATTTGGGTTGCTGCGCTAGTTTTAAGAACCGGTCTTCATAAATTTCACTGCTCAAACCGATCGATTCCGCTATCTCCGCAGACATCAAGAGTAACTCTGGACTTTGACGATTGAGCATGATCTCTGAGATCATACTTAATGCGCTATTAGGATCATTATAATGAGAATATTCAATCCATGCCATTAATTTATAGGCATACCAATTAGAGGGATCCATCGCCAATACTTCACCTAAAAGTTCCAATGAGGTCTCAATATTGCCATTATGCCCCATAAATTCTGCTAAATTGGTTGTTGTCCAAAGCATTAGCTCACGATTATTAGCATCATATGCTGCAGACCTGGCTGTCATCATATATTTTATTGCTTGAACGAGGTCGCCATCAGCATCTGCATTTTTGGCTTGCCTTATTAGGATATCTATGTTTATATTATCCACATTGAGCGAAGATTCGATTCCTAATTCTTGTTCTATATCATATTTAATTAAGTGGACCTTATCCATGTCGCGACCCAAAGATTCTGCTTGAGATATAGCCTCATAGGCCTCGCAAAATCTATGTTGGGTAATCAAATTTTGAGATAAAGCGAGTAATGCAGGTGTATGATCAAGACTTCCTTCAAAAATACAAGATCTGTATAACTCTTCGGCCTCTGTTAGGCTTAATATATCTCCAGTCAAATGAAAGTGTTTTTCATATGACTGGGCTAATTTAAGCTTGTATGCACCAGTCATTGGAGCGGTTGATAGACGACTTGACCAAAAAGAAATCTCGTTGTTATTAATTTCAATTTTTGGACCAGGATTATATGATGCCGTCTCAATAACATTGGTATCAGCATCCGAGGACATGAAAAACAGTGTATAAATTAAATATTTCATGATCTTAGTTTTTGTTTTTTCAATTAAGGAAAAGTGGAGTCCGGCAGCAGATACTACCGAACTCCTTTTTAATAAGGGTGTTTCATTTTTACTCTACCATGGACTTGCTAAATAAGGAAATGTTGTACTGAAGGGTTTGTCGTTAGCATCAACATTATCTGATGTAAGACCAGAATTACTCGATCCATCAGGTCCACCAAATATTAAAAGCAACTCCACATCGATGACGTCATCCGCTAAAGCACGGCCAGTCAATACATTAGTCCCATCAAAAAATGTTGTTTTCCCTTGGGTAGACACGTTGAGAACATCACTTGCTAAAACGCTTGTAAATGTTGTTGCATCTAATCCTAAGGCATTGGTAGTGTAGTTAGGGTTGAGGGCTAACAACCTTGATTCGAAAGCTGCACTAAAACCAGCAGCCATATCAGAAGGTTCAGTTTCATTGAATTGATCTTTTCGATCATCAGAGACAAAAACCGTATTAATGGCTGGTCTACCCATTTGATCCGATAAGGCGTAACTACCCGAAAAGTCTACATTAGGAGTCACTACTGGATCTTCTTGATCACTACAAGATGTTAAAAAGAAGACTGAAATTAATAGGGATGCGAAGAAGAATATATTTTTTAAATTCATTTTATTATTTTTTTTATTTGTGAAAAAATGGCTTGAACCGATCTATAACCTCACTTTAGTTGTCGCCCAAGTATTAAGCATAGCAGCATTACCAAGTGATGATTTTGGTACTTCTATGACTATAGACATTACATTAGTACCTGCGAAGGTGTCTACTCCTGGATCATTGAACCCAGATGCCATGCCGCCCAATATGGCTTGATAAGCACCCAGATCAAAAAAGAAAGGGTCATCCCTCGGGCCAGCAAATACACTTATACCATTAGCTGTATTAATTATGGCAGTACTTCCATATGGTGTTACGTCTGCAGAAACGGAAGGGGCGTCACTATTAATCGTACTTGCACCTCCAGTCTGGTTAGGGGTGGTAGGGCCAAAAGCATATACTTTTCCATCACGAACTACCGCTTGAATCACCATATCTTCTATAAGATCCTGGTCATTATCTATCTTAAATTCCAAAAGAACAGATTCATCAAATGTAGCACTACCAGTTGCAGCGGGGCTTAATAAGCCTTGTAAAGAGGCTGTAAATACCAAATTGTTAGAATTTCTGGGACTCTCAAAAGCATAATAATCAGTTATGTCGGCACCACTACCGGCTACTGAAGGAGCATCAATGTGGTCAGCTGACATAAAGAAGAGTGCAAGTCCAGCCAATATAAGGCCAGTTGTTATTCCTGCGATTTTTTTCATTGTAATTAAGTTTAAAGATTTATAATTCTGATATCTGTATCAGTTACAATGGGATATACGTGTACAGATGTATAACCGGATTTATAAAAGGGAGAATTAGTTAAAATCTTTATAACCTAAATAGTCAAAATACAATTATATATAATTGATAATCAACACTTTAAGATATATTTTAAGTAATAAATAAATATCAATTTTATTGTTATTTATTTAAAGTAGGATGAATAAAAATGATTTAACAAAGTGATAGGATGTAACTATTCGACCTCAGAATCCGTGATACCATCTATGAGATCGTCGATCTGACGAATAATTAATTTTCTTTTCATTTTAGCCTTGGTTATGACTTCAGGAGGACTATTAGGATTAGCGATTTGATTATTATAATAATCAACTAAAGTGCGCATGGCATTCATTTTAGCACTTAAGTGAGTCTGTGCAACTTGTTCAACGAGTATATGCTGTGCTTTTTGTTGGAGCTTTGCATTTTTGGCTAATTCCTTTCTATTATGGATTATCTCTTTTCTATTTTGACTGATTTCATCTCGTTGAAGAACTATAGTATATATCAGCGCAGCAAATGCTAAGCCAGAAAAAAGAGCATTCACTGCTCCGAACAAATCTCCGAATGTACCTCGGTCGCTCCAGTCGTCCAAATAGGTCGTTATCCCTATTGCAGAAAAAAGCCAAATGATCACAACGATAAAAACAAGTATAACAAAAAGATATTTTTTATCAGATGTGGATCGTTCCATACTTCAACGGATCTTGATTATAAAGTTGAATAAGCATCTGTTGCAAATGCAAATCCTTTGTTACCATGTTGACCAATCATAACAGCTTGAATGAGCGGCTTAATTGTATCTGTTCGACCTGTAACATCTACTATAAAATTAGCTCCATTTCCTCCCGTATCGTCATCCCTTTCAATGACATAGTTAACTGTAGCCATAGGAGCAATCAAAATAGGATTATCTATAAATTCTCTCACTAAAGCTCCTTTGGTATTAAAGTAATCGATTTTGGTAACAAACAGCGTATCCTTGTAACTTGTATTACGTATACTAAGAGTTGCGGCCAGTAATACTTTTTGATTCTGCTGATCTACATAAATATCAGAATAGATAGGTACATAAAATTTATCCTTATAAACCTGATCATCTCTTGATAGATTTTGATCTATCTCAAGGGCTTCAAGCTCATCAGTCCCCGAAGAATCAGTATTAGGATCAGGATTATCACAAGAACCTAATATACATAGACAGATAATTGATAATAATAAATACTTCATAGTTCGACAGACTATATTTTGGTTTAAATTACTTCGACACTATAGTGCGATGTGGATAAGGAATCTCAATAGACTCTTTATCAAATCGTTTCTTAATACTTTCGTAGAGATCACAAGACATGACAAAAGCATCAACACTATTTATAGCCCATGCCCAAGCTCTAATATTGACTGAGGATTCTCCTAAAGAAACCACTCTAACGGGTATACTTTCTTCCTGATTTTCGATTTGCTCTGGAGTTCTGTTATCTATATTAAACGGATGAGAAGATATTTCTTCTTTCATAATTGCTTTAGCACGATCTATATCTGAGTCATAACTTATACTGATATCTATCCATTTACATATTCTGTTATCCCCTTTATCAGAATTGATGATTATCTCATTACTTATCATCGCATTTGGTATGATGATCCGTTTGTTTTCAAAATCTCGAATAACCGTATGCCTCAAAGTAATATCTTCAATAATTCCGCTCATCTCTCTTAATTTCACTCTGTCCCGTATCCTAAACGGTTTAAATATAATAATAAAAACTCCGCTTATAATGTTACTCAAAGCATGTTGAGAAGCAAAACCCACAGCTACTGCCAGAATTCCTGCACCAGCTAATAAAGAACTTGCTAGAGCGCGTAATTGAGGCAATGAGTATATGGCTATACTAAATCCAACCAAATAAATAATCCCAATAGTTGCATGCCTCAAAAACTGATAATTAGTTGGATCAGTATCCAATTCATCAGTAGAACGCTTTATTAGTTTTTTGAAAAACTGATTCATAGCACGGGCTAATATGACCGTTAAAACTATAATCAGTAAAAAAATCAAAATCTGACTTACAGCTCCATTTAGAGGATTTGGAAAATTAAATTTTTGCAAAATGTACTAACTATTAAATGGTTTGTGTTTCGTAAATGATATACAAAATCTACTGCCTTCTTCAACTTTTGATTCTACCCAAAGATCAGCTTGATGCAATTCCGCAATTCTCCGACATTGAGCAAGACCGATTCCACTATATTTTTGTTTATTCACAGAGTCATAACTATAGAATAATTGAAAAATTTTGTGATGATACTCATCTGCTATCCCAACACCATTGTCAGAAACACACAGTGTAACTTTTTCATCAGTCGAATATGTTTGAACTTCAATATAAGGATCGATACCTTTTTGCCTAAATCTTAAGGCATTGTTTATCAATTCTTTACACACCAACTTTATTTGCCAATCATTCCCAATTATGGGATCTAAATTAGAAATTTTAAACCATTCCATTTTAATAATAATGTCTTTACTCAGTTCAGATAAAACCTCGTTTAAAAGTAGATTCATATTTATTTCTCCAAATGGATCTTGGTCGCTATTTTCTAAGCGATTGTAGTTAATTAACCCCCTAAATAGTTCATCTATTAACTGCGCACCGACGACGATCTGATCCAGATATTCGTCAGATTGAGCGTCATTTAATTCTTTGATATGGATTTTTAAAAGTTTGGAAAAGCTACAAACTGTTCTGACAGGCTCCCGAAAATAATGAGCTGAGGCATACAAATATTCCCTAATGTCTCGATTACTTATGTGCAGTTGTTTAGACTTTGATTCAACAATCTTCCGAAGTTTTTTATTCGATTGCTCTACTTTTTGTTCTAATTCTATTTGTTCAGTTATGTCCCTCCAAGAAGATATGCTATACAATATCTTACCATTTTGATCCTTTACACTACTTACATTAAGCAAAACGGGTATGAAACCACCACTTTTCTTTTTTATCCTCAACCTCACATCCGATACTTTCCCTAAAGCTTGAAAAGTCTTAAATGCATCCTTTGCATCTTGCTGGCAAGACTCATCGTAAATTGAAAAAACAGATCGCCCAATTAATTCTGATTTGAAAAATCCAGTTTTTTTTAATAATGTCTGATTACAACTTAGCAAGCTACCATCTTGAGGACTTACAGAGACCAGCATATCAGGAGAATTATCATATAAATGTTTGTAAATATCTCCCGGTTCATTCTCAGGAATATTCATGTCTGGGTACAGTTTGAATTGACCTAATCGCCCAATTTCCTTTACAGAATGACCCCTTTCCGGAACTGTTAACCTAAACAGATGGGCTTTAGTAGATATAAGTGTCCTAAGCATAATAAACTTTTATATTGTCTTAATTGGGTAAGAATTTTTCTGGAATATTAGACAGATATTGACTAAAAACAGAGATAATATAATCAAGCCCCATGTACTTAAGTCAGGAATTGCTTGCATGTCTAAAGAGTGGTTTAAGGGCCCGCTATTATTACCGCTTTGCGTAGACTCAAAATCAACTAAGGTGTAAATCCAACACTCGGGCCAAGGATTATATCGAATTTCACTTACCAAATATGTCACCTGATCATAATCAACTATATCATCTACGGAGTACAAAGCTTCTGTAGTATTTACTTGGTTAAGCAAAATAGTTCTACCATCAATGACTATTTTATGTGCCTGTGCTCTAATATTTAATACCCAAACTATGAACACAATAGTGTAGGCTAATTTTATCAAAGTTCTTTTCATACAGTTGGTTATAATCAATCAAAAATTGGCTCGACTTGATCATCATTAAATAGTCAAAATGAGCGTAATGCGCTCAATTGAGATAATCAGGTCGGAATTAACATCCATCTAAGATGCAGGTTCGTATATGTACCCTAATGTACGTACATGTACGCAATATAACAATATATAGTACATTTTTGTTGCATTTTGTACAGTACATTTTCTATTTTTGTAATATGTACTTAGATATTAAGGCGCTGCGTAAGGACCATGATCTCACTCAGAGTGCACTAGCCGTAGCATTAGATATAAGGAGGGCTACTTTAAGCCAAATAGAAAATGGTAAAAAAACTTTTACCCCAAAACAATTGGATCAACTGATTGCCATTGTTGGGGATATCTCCGCATATCAGTTTGATGAAAGTGAAATAAATACTTCACTCACAGCGTCAGAAAGAACTCAGGTAAAACAATTACAAGCTCAAATCGCATCACTACAAGAGATCAATAGATTAAAAGACGAACTTCTTGCCGCAAAAGATATTCAAATGCGCAGTGTTTTGAATTCTACTGATAAAGAAACCATAAGTGTAGTCAGCTCTAACAATAAAGGAAAGTACATTGACTGGAGACTGATAGATATACCCAGTGATCGCTATCTCGAGATCAAAGAAGGTATGTTTGATAGGATAATCAGACACAAAGAGGATTTAATCGAAGAATGGGAAAAAGTATTTATCGAGTACCTCGATAGGATAAATTTTGATCGTTATAAGGTTATACTGAATAGATGTACTCACAATGCACTGTTCCCACTACATTATCATATAGAAAGAGAGAGTATCATATGTGTAGCTGGATCTGTCATAGAAATGGTCAACAAAGTAGTATTAAAAAAGGGAGATCGTATCGATTTTGAAAAGATGGAACAACACGAAATATTAGCCTTGGAAGATGCCATGCTCATCTTATTGATTGAGAAAGTATAAACTCCAGACTCAATATGAGATTAACCCTTAACGTTGAAGGCTTTGGTCGACCATGACAATCACAGAGCGCACTCATCGTACCTTGAATAGGGTAATGAAAAAAGAGCTAAATAGACTTAGCTCTTTTCTCGTTATATTATATCCCTTAATTAAATACCAACCCTAAGAGTGACACGTTGATTGTCGTAGTGGACTGTGCGTTAACTTGGGCTCTGACCGGCTTGGCAGTGAGATCCAATAAATCCAAAGTGAGCAATCCCTGTAAAACCAGCCTTCCTTCTGCATTTTTGCTGTATGAGGCAAAGTACAAATCATATTCTCCATCCTTCAGAAAATGTAACTCATAATTACCTGACTGATCACAATCACTACTAC
>JAHDDE010000001.1:51782-202948 GCA_020629515.1 Saprospiraceae bacterium
AAATGTTAATTTATTAGTGGTTCAGAACTATTGAGGCTGTGAGAAGTGACACTATTAATGAGCTCCTTACTGATCAAATGTCTATTGGATTATCCAAAACTGTTTTTAACCAACTTCCTAAACTAAGAGCTTAAATTTTTCATTAATTTTAATATTGAATGACGTCACAATCGTTATCATCTCTATGACTTCACAAATCACACAATAGTTCGATTGAGATCAATATTTATCAATCATACTCCGTTTCTATGAGCATCCTTGAGTATGTATGGAGAGGCCCTGATTAGGGATATTGAAATAGGATATATACATCAAATTTTGATGTGTTCATTTTTTTTTAAAACTTTAATAAGGATTGAAGAACGAAACAAATAGTTCCTATAAAAGAAGCATTCACTTATGTATTATTTCAACAGTCTCATTGGAGAATTTATTGATACATAATTCAAAGCTCAAAGTTGGGACATAAAGTACTTTTTTAGTGCCACCTATATAGATTATTTGATCAAGTTCAAATAAGTTAATTACAACTTTTTGCAACTTATTGCGTTTATAATTACATGAATATCAATGTATTAAGTTCAGCTACTCTTCAATATATCCCAATCTAACGAGATTTCTGCGTCGACAGACATTCTTTAATCAAGCCTATTTTTTAATCTTAAATTATTCTATGACTTCACGACAATTCATCTCTACCTATGATTCAAATTATGATCAATTAGTACAATTTGGTCAGAACCTCACCCTCAATAAAAACGATGCTCTCGATATCGTGCAGGAAGCCTCAATTCGAGCCTATAAATACAAAGAAAAACTTTCTCCTGAGGATAACTTTTTGGGATGGATGCGTACTATAATTAAGAATGTATTCATTACCAGATATAAAAAGAATAAACGAAGACAACAACTCATGCAAGGTGCAACTAAAGAGATGTGTACACTATTAAAATCCGAGACGTATAACAGAGGGGTACAGCAAATGGGATTTAACTCCCTCAAGAGCAGAATAGGACAAGTAAAAGAGAAATATAGAAAACCCTTTTTTCTATATTTTAAAGGCTATAGTTATCATGAGATAGCCGAGCAAATGGAGATCCCTGAAGGAACAGTAAAAAGTAGAATATATACTGCCAAACAAAAAATGCAGGCCTTGATTGCAATATAACTATAGGTGATAAAGGCATAATTCTATATGCCACCTAAAAAAGATTAAGTTGTATCGAACAAATGTCATTTTTGTTAAGTCAATATCGTAAAAGCAATAAAAAATGAATAAAAAGAAAATTATTTTTTCCATATTCAGCGGAATAAATAGGCACAGGAAAAATCGAGTAATTAATCAATTGCCTATACAGAAAAGAAGAAGATTGCTCAATCGGTTAAAACGAACTTCTGATGTACTGCAAAGAGAGCAAATCAGATTTGTCTAAATTTAATTTATCAACACTTAAATGTTATAACTATGCCTTTGAGAAAACCACAAATAAGAATAAAGAGCACTAATGGTCGGTGGGTAAATATTATGTATATTTCATCATCAGCTAAGTCCAGGATCCCATTACAGCAGCTCAAAAGTCAAATAAAGCAAGACTTAATAGACGTAGTGAATCCAGAGTTGCTAGATGATTAAAGATGATAAAATAATATCAATGCAATTCTTTTATGATAGGTCAAAATCCACGAATCCTTAAATTTATAAAGAAGCAATTGGACCTTTGCCTTACCAATCACACTCGATTAGTAAGGCTTTTTGTTTTAGGATATTTTCTACTAACACTATTAGCCATTATTTCCTTGTCACCTCCATTTATGCGTGATAATCCAATAGCATTGATCGATCACATTTTTATGTGCTTTTCTTTGGTGAGTACTACAGGATTAGCATCAGTTGACTTTGGATCTTCATATAATTTTTTGGGGCAAATATTTGCACTTCTTTACATACAGCTTGGCGGAGTAGGATTTATGGCACTCGGATCTCTAATTATTTTAAGGAGTAGTAAAAAGCTGCCAGACATGAGCAACCAGTTGCTCAAACTTGAATTCTCCATTCCTAAGCGATATCCAGTACTCAATTTTATCTATGGTATCGTTGGATTCACTTTGGTTATTGAGATTATAGGAGCCTTGCTATTATATATTGGATTTAAAGAAGAAGGGATTCCAGATCCTATATGGAATGCCATTTTTCATAGTATATCTGCTTTTTGTACAGCTGGATTCTCACTTTTTGGAGATAGCCTGACAGGATTTAAAAATAACCCTGTGATCACCTACACAATATTTGGCTTATCCATATTAGGATCCTTGGGCTTTATAGTGTTTATCGATGGACTGCTTTGGTTGGGAAAAAAATCACATAGTATAACGCTCACCTCTAAGATTATTCTGTTTGGGACTTTCTCTATTCTAATAATCGGATTTATGTTAGTGTATCTGAGTGATCCAACTCTACGAGCTATGCCTTTCTTAACAGGTTTTAATCTAACATTATTTCAGACCATGAGTGCGATGACCACAGTTGGGTTTAACACCTACGAATATGGGAACTTAAGCCAGTCGGGGATGCTTATTATTATACTCCTTATGGCTCTTGGAGCATCACCTTCTGGAACTGGAGGAGGTATAAAGACAACCACTATAACTGCCCTTTATGCAACTATGAATGGTGTAATTCATAATCGCGACAAAATTTCATTTTTCAATAGGATAATTCCAAGCGATAGGCTCAATTTGGCAGTAGCCACATTATTTCTTTATGTTCTTATACTAATTTTAGGCCTTTGGGTTATTAATATAAGTGATGGACATCAACACTCTTTTATTAACCTCCTATTTGAAAGCGTATCTGCATTGAGCACAGCCGGTATCAGTACGGGCATAACTGCAGATTTATCATCTTTTGGAAAAGTAATTATCTGCGTGCTGATGTTCATAGGAAGAGTAAGCCCTTTAGCCATTGGACTATCGATAATTATCAATCATCACAATTCAACTGAGACTTTTATCCCTGAAGAAGATTTGGCCATTTAAAATATTATAATTATTCAGTAAAACAGGGAAAAGTAAAACCAAAATTTAATTAAGAAGCTGTCATATCACACGAATTAATTATATGGCAGCTTTTATTAATTATGAGAGCCGATATTTTAAACATAAATCTATCGAACAAATAGTTATGATAAAATTTCTTGCAAGGCCAAAATTAAGGCCTTATTTGCCTCTTCGTTACCTATAGTAATTCTAACAAACCCTGATGCTCCAAAATTATTAAGAGGTCTAATTAATATGCCTCTTTTTTCAAGTTCCTCTACAAATTTATCAGCATCCATAGGAGGATATACGAAGAAAAAATTAGCTTGAGTTTCTAAATAACTGAGGTTCAGCTTGTCAAATTCATTTTTCAATAGCCTCTTACCTGAAAGAACTACATCTACCGTCATTTTTATAAACGAAGAGTCAGATAGAGCTGCAATAGCCGCATCTATATTAAGTTTAGGCAATAAAAATGGACGACGTACTTGTCTCAAATAAGCGGCAACCTCTTTAGACATATAACCATAGCCAATTCTTAAGGCGGCTAAGCCATAAGCCTTTGAAAAACTATTAATGGCTATAATATTGGGGTAAGACTTTAATAATTCAAATCCTCTGCAGTAATCATCTGCTTCTACAAAATGCCAATAAACCTCATCATAAAGAACAACTATATCTGAAGGTAACTTGTCAAGTAAAGAATTCAAGTCTTCTTGTGGTATATGTCTGCCTGTAGGATTGTTAGGACTTGTGAGATAAACTATACGTGTTCTCTCTGTACAAGCAGATACTATCCCATCAATGTCTAATTCAAAATTAGCCCCTTTCAAGGGTATATCCTTGACGGCTGCACCGGCCCACAATGAAAAGGATTTATATGGGACGAAATATGGTGATGAAATAATCACCTCATCACCCATGCTTATAAAACCTTTAATTACTAAATTGATGATTTCCGAGCCACTATTGCCACAAATGAACTGATCTTTATCTACAGTTTTCTCATAATATAATTCTAAGGCTTCTCGGAGTCGGATATCAGTTTGGTCAGGATATCGATTGAGGTCTACTAAAGCATCCGAAATAGCTTTTACAGCTAAAGGGGAAGCTCCATTAGGGTTCTCATTAGATGATAGTTTGTATACCTTACCTTCATAAGCGGCTATAGAAGCGTTACCACCTTTATACCCTCCTCTGACGGTGAAATGAGATTTAAAATGCTTATTGAGACTCATACATTTCAGTTATTCATTAGTGACCGGTAGCAGAAATATTCAATACATAGTAGACTACAAATATCACCATTACCAGCAAACCAATGTAGGACAACCCAAGTATAAATTTGGTTACCTCAAATTCTCCTTTAAGCGTTTGGATTACTTTTAAATTTAAAAATGCCATGATAGGAGCAACAAGAAAAGATATTATAGTTGCCCATTCCAATATGGTTATCATACTCGAAGCGCTAAAATAAAACAAACCAAATCCCCCTATTCCTAATACTATTAGGGCATAATTATAAAACAAGTTCAGAAATTGATCTTGCTCAGTATTGTGCGCTATGTGATCATATTTTAGTGCCCTCAATCCATGTACAAAACTTCTTGTAAAGGCGTCCAAGACTGTAATCAAAGTACCATAGATTGTTCCAAATGCTGCGATAGCAATAATTGGGAAAGACCAAGCTCCAAGGTTAGACGAAAAAACCGTTAGGAGCTTTTGTGAGAAGTCCGTAGTGCCTCCATCCAATTGTTGTCCAGTACCATATACTGTATAAGCGCCTATAACCAAAAATAAAAATGCTACCACAGCTGTAAAACCATATCCCAAGTGAAAATCGAACAATACCTCTTTGAGTGTTCCTTTATGCTGAGAAATTTTCTGATTTTTCACCACCCAAATACTATTCATTGCAGATGCCTCCAATCCTGTGGGCATCCAACCTATTAAACCTATAAGCAATGTGAGACCAGCGCCTTCGAACAAAGGTGGGGTAATAAAATCCGCAGAAGGACTTACAGGACCTTTTAACATTACTGCAATGAAAGCGATCAGAACTGTAATCAAAAGTATCAAAGAAATAAATTTAATCACAACATCCAATCCTCTATACCCTCCAGTAAGCAATAGCACTACAGTCAGAAAGATGATAATTCCCGCTAAAAGAGGTGTTGCTATTGACCAATTAAACATGGTTGATAATAGTCCTGCACTTACTGCTCCTATAGCCCCTGTAACTGCAAACATACTAACGACTATAACTAACAAAAATAGATATACAGCCCATTTCCCCTGCTCTCTATAACCTTTGAGTAAACTATGTCCAGTAGCCGCAGCGTATCTTGGGCCAAATTCAAAAAATGGATATTTAAATAGAAGAGCAAAGAGAATAATCCAAAAATAGATCATGCCGTGATGCGCTCCCGCTCTCGTTGAGAGTACTAAGTGAGAAGTCCCAATAGAAGAACTTGCGAAGATTAATCCAGGACCTATACTTTTCAATAGTTTTTTATTTAATCCTATCATTGTTATGTACACTTGGTGAGAAAATTGGAATTTGCGAGACTTCGGATAACCTTTCAATCCCACACTGAATCATATTATTACTTAGATCATCTTTGAGTAATTCGATGACGTGGGCCACACCAATTTCGCCCAATGCGCATACTCCATAAATAAAAGGTCTTCCTAACAATACAAAGTCAGCTCCAATAGCCAATGCTTTCAGCACATCAAGACCAGATCTGACACCACTATCAAATAGTATCTTTGTGCGAGATTTAAATTTTTGAACTATAGAAGGTAATACTTCTATAGAAGACGGAGCCCCATCAAATTGTCTGGCTCCATGGTTAGATATGACTACACCATCAAATCCTATATCAATGGAACGTTGCACATCATCTGGATGTAATACCCCTTTCAGTACTATTGGGCCATCCCAATACTCTCTTAACTCCTCACAATAATCCCAAGACAAGTTGCCGCCCATATTATTCTGTACAAACGCCCCAACTGACATCATATCTTTAAATTCTGAATAACCTTCTATGGTACGCAATCTGGGAAGTCCTCTTTGGATTGTCTTCCATGTCCAAGCTGGATTTTTGCATCCTTCTATGAAAAATTTAGGGTCTATTCGGGGAGGCATTGTTAAACCTGCTCTTTTGGTGCGTTCTCTTCTACTTGGAGCAGGCACATCTGCTGTAACTAAAAGCACCTTAAATCCAGAAGAACGAGCTCTATCCAGTAAGTTTCTTCTTAAAGACTTATTCTTTGGTGGATATAATTGAAACCATCCATTTGGGTTCACATATGGGCCAACGATCTCAGGTGTTTCTGTAGCAACAGTACTTAGTGAAAAAGGTATTCCATATAATTTGGCTACTTTACTAATTATTATTTCCGCTTTGGGCCACATTAATCCAGTAAGACCGACAGGAGCCACTCCAAAAGGCGCTCTATAAGACTCTCCAAACAATTCTATTCCTATATTCGGATTGAGCTGTCCTTTACAAAATTTAGGCACAAGCTGGATGTCATTTATAGCACGTTCATTTCGATCTAAAGTTAGCTCCTTTCCTGTTCCAGTTTCCAGATATTCCCAAGCCACGTTTGGTATGCGCTTTTTAGCTTTCATTTTTAAATCCTGAATAGCAGGATATTTATTGAATAACTTAGCTTTATGTAATGCGTAGTTCATGAAATTCTTCTATGCAGTAAAGTATCGAAGTTTTGATCTTACTTCTCAAAGTACAAATACAGATTAAAACCATTGAGCAATGACAATTCTTTTTAAAAAATATTGCGATACTTAGCATTTGGATGAATATAAATTGAGTCTCAACAAAATTTCATATGTTGTCAGTATATTATATCATATCATGATTATCACCAAGATTAAATATCTTATCCTGTTATTGACAGTTCCAATTATTATTCAAGGTCAGCAATATGCTAATCAGAGTAAGATTGATTCTCTGCTGTATCTAATAGACAATACCGATAATGACAGCACTTTATTAAGTTCATATAACTCAATTTCTGACCTATTGATCAATGAAGATCATGAGGCATCTATTAATTACCTCCAAAATCTTATAGAAATTTGCGAACAACTCTTATTAAATAAAGAAACAGTACGTACTGAAAAACAGACAAAATATTATAATCGTCAGATAGCTTGGGGCAACTTCAGAATTGGGCAGATTCTCAATTATTATTTGGAGTACGATAGATCTATTCCTTTTATTGAGAATGCTATACGAAAAGGGAAAGAACTGAAATGGGAAGATTTAGTTTTTGATTCCTATGATGTTATGCACTTCAACTTCTATAGTTTAAATGAATACGAAAATGGAATTAGACTAAATGATGACTATTATGATTATGCGATAGAACATAATAATAAAATGCATCAAAGTACAAGTTTGTACTATAAGGGATGGGTATACTTTGAACAAAGGTTAAACAACGAAGCAAGGCTATATTTTGAAAAGAGTCTCCAACTTGCTGAAGAAGCGAATATTCCCGAAAGGATTGCAAGAAGTGAGGACGCTTTAGGGAGCATTTTATTAGAAGAAGGAAATCACTTCGAGGCTATTAAATATTTTATGAGATCCCTCAATACTTATGAAAAGATTGGCGATATAGCTGGCATTGCCTATGTCAACGTATGTTTAGCTAATATTTACATAGATCAGCGTGAATATGACAAATCTTTAAAACATCTCGATGTTGCTATAACTATTAAGGAAGATAACAATCCAGATTATGAACTAATAGATAACGATTATGAGTATGTCCTCACCTCTCAGGCCAGTGCCTATAGCGGAAAAGGAGACCTTCAAATGGCTAAAAATTTACTCCTCAAAGCAATCAAATCGAGTCTCATAAAAGGGAACAACGTGCCATTGGCCGAATCATGGATTGCATTAGGTGATCTTTATCTGCAAGAGGCAAAAATTGATTCGGCTAAACTACTTTTCACCAAAGCCTTAAACCTCAGTAAAGAGCTAAACTTTAAAGATTATTTGGCTGAGAGTCTTTCAGGTCTTGGTAGGACCTGTCTACAACAAAAAAAATACGATTGTGCAGAAAATTATTTGTTACGAGCTAAGAGAAGATATGAAGAACTAAAATCTTTAAATGGGCAAAAAGATGTGAATCATGCCTTGTATCAGTGCTATGAACAAAATGGAAATAGTAAGAAAGCGCTAACTACTTATAAGTCATACATAGGATTTCGTGACAGTCTAAGTCGAGAAGAAAATGAAAGAGAGGTAATCAAACAAGAGTATAGTTATCAATATGATAAAAAAGCTTTTGCTGATAGTCTATACTTTGCACAAGAACAAAAAGAAATCGCTACGCAGCTATCCGTTCAGAAGCAGAGAAGTTGGTTTTTATTCGCTGGATTAGGACTTACTGTGCTATTTGGAGGTTTCATCTTCAACAGGTATAAAGTCACTCAAAATCAAAAAAGAATAATTGAAATAGAGAGGGACAAAAGTGATAAACTATTACTCAATATTCTGCCAAGAGAGACTGCCGAAGAACTCAAATCAGATGGTAAAGTAACAGCTAAATCATATGAAGAAGCCACTGTCTTATTTTCTGATTTTGTCGATTTCACAAAGCTATCATCCCAACATTCCCCCCACGAATTGGTTAGTTTGATTGACGAATATTTTACGGCGTTTGATAAAATAATGATTAAGCATAGTGTTGAAAAAATAAAAACTGTAGGAGATGCATATATGGCTGTATCAGGAATCCCTAATCCAAATCCTAATCATGCATACAATTGCATGAATGCTGCATTCGAAATGATGGATGCGGTCAAGTCTATCAATATGATTAAAAAAGAACAGTCTCTACCTTATTTTGATATGCGAATTGGCATTCATAGTGGACCATTGACAAGCGGAGTTGTTGGAGAAAATAAATTTCAGTATGACGTGTGGGGTGATTCAGTTAATATAGCAAGCCGAATTGAAAGCACTTCTGAAAGAAATAAAATTAATATCTCACAATCTTTTTACGATTTAATAGAGCAACACAAGGAAATAAAAATTACTCCAAGAGGTCCAATCAATGCAAAAGGAAAAGGAGTAATAAACATGTATTTTTTAGAGCACTGTTAATTTACTTCAATACTTCTTTACTATCCTTTGATGCCAAAGGTCATAGTCTCATTCATGTTAAAATACATAAAGGAGAGTATATCAGCATACTCGTCCAATATTTTTGATGTTGGCTTCCCAGCACCATGACCCGCACTCGTTTCTACTCTAATAAGAACGGGATTATCACCATTATGTTGATGTTGTAATTCAGATGCAAATTTAAAAGAATGGGCTGGCACTACTCTGTCATCGTGATCTGCGGTAGTGATCATTGTCGCTGGATAAGCTCCTGGCTTAACATTATGCAAAGGGCTATACTTAATAAGATATTCAAAATCATCTGGATTATCACTACTACCATAGTCATCGACCCAAGCCCAACCTATAGTGAATTTATGGTATCTCAACATATCCAATACCCCAACAGCTGGAAAAGCCACCTTGTAGAGATCAGGGCGTTGAGTCATACATGCCCCAACTAACAATCCTCCATTACTTCCCCCTCTGATGGCGAGCTTTTCTGAATTGGTATACCCTTCTCTTATCAAATATTCTGCTGCGGATTGGAAATCATCAAATACATTTTGTTTCCTTTCTTTTGTACCCGCCTTATGCCACTCTTTACCAAACTCTCCTCCTCCTCTTAAATTTACAACCGCATATATTCCATCATTTTCAAGAATAGGTAGATTAGTGACACTAAAACCAGGAAGAAGCGAAATATCAAATCCTCCATAGCCATAAAGCATAGTTGGATTACTACCGTCCAACTTAAGATCTTTACGATGAGTTACAAACATTGGAACATCTGTTCCATCATAACTTTTAAACCAAAGTTGCTTGGTGATATAATTATCAAAATCGAAGTTAATATCTGGTGCTTTGAACACCTTATAAGTCATCTGATCTGTATCTAATGAATAAATACTCGTTGGAACAGTAAAGGATGAAAATGAGAAAAACGCCTCATTGTCAGACTTTTTACCACTTAGTCCTCCAATATTACCAATCCCAGGTAATTTTAAATCATCAATATATTGACCATCAAGATCAAACACCTTTACTTGACTTGAGGCATTATGTATATACTCAGCAAATATCTTTTCACCTACTATTGAGAGCGTTTGAAGCACATCTTGTGATTCAGGAATTACCACAGACGCACCTGAACTTAGGTTATTAGCATCTATTGATATCAACTTTTTTCTGGGGGCATCAGCATTAGTTAAAAACAATAGTTTGCTATCATCATTATCAATAAGATTATAATCAGCCGTAAAACCTCCAAAGACCTCAATAATTTTTCCATCTGAATCTAAATCTTTGATTTTCACAGAATTGCCACTGGTTGACTCAGATTCAGAAATGACTAAATATCGTTCATCTTCAGTAGTAGTAGCATACACATTTCTAAGTGGATGATCATCATTCTTATAAATTAATTCATCTTGCTCCTGATCATCTCCCAACTTATGATAATACAAAGAGTGATATTCATTAATACCTGACAATTCATCTCCATCATTAGACGTCGGATAACGGCTATAAAAAAATCCATCCCCATACCAAGATATTCCAGAAAACTTAATCCAATTTAATTGATCTGATAGCTCTTCCATTGTTTCTAAATTAAGTATGTGAGCTGATCGCCAATCAGAGCCGCCTTCAGATTTAAAATAAGCCAAATATTTGCCATTCTTACTAAAATCAAGCCCCGCCAAAGATGTTGTTCCATCCTCTGAAAACTCATTAGGATCTATTATAACTACATCGTCACCCCCTTCCACAATTTTATATAGTACACTCTGATTTTGCAGACCATCATTCTTGAAATAATAATAATTTTCAGACTCTTTAAAAGGACTACTAAACTTTTCATAATTCCATAGTTCTTCTAACCTCTCACGTACATCATCTTTAAAATCAATATTATCCAAATAGGATGAAGTCACTTCATTTTGTGCTATGACCCAATCCTTTGTTCGATCACTATTATCATCTTCTAACCACCTATAACTATCAACTATAGTTGTACCATGATAATCATCTACTATAGAGCTATCTCTATCAACTTCGGGATAAACAACCTCTATCTTATCTAACTTCATAGGAGTGTCTTGACATGACAAAAAAACAACAAATAATAAACCAGAGATAACTTTTAAATTGAACATATATATTAAATTATCATATAATTATGTAGAGTCGTACCTTTAGGGATTATTGGAAAGGATAGAATCTTTCTCCAATTTATAAATACAATCTTATATGAAACTAATATTGCTTATTCTTTTCACGGCATTGATGTCATCACACCTTCAAAATACCGAAAATAATTGTGAGATTGTATTTGATGGTATTGACTTAAGTTCAAAACTTTATAGAAAAGAAATCGTTCCGCAAAAGTTATTTTACTTTACCCCCGATGAGATTAAAAATAATATTCAGCAAGGTAACCTTATAGAAGCATTTGGGCAGATGATGAGAGTAGAAGATAATTATTATCTCAATCTTAATTTATCCCTCTATAGCAAAAAGGCTTCCGAACAATATGGTTCGATAGATAAAGGAAGTTCATTGCATGTTAAAATGATCAATGGTCAATCATATAAAATCCCCTGTCGAGCAGGCAGTTATGGGCAAAAAGTTAATTTTCAGAAAAACTATATTTATCCCGTTAGCTATTCAATTGATAAAAGTTTATCAAAGAAGTTAACCAAATCGGAAATAGATAAGATTGGAATAGAATGGTCATCAGGATACGAAGAATATGTAATCTATGAGCTTGATTTTTTCATAAACCAGATAGCATGTCTGAATCGTTAAAAAGCAAGACTACACTTGGACTCGAACTCCCGACAGATCCAAGATGGGTTAATTTAGCAGAAAAATCGCTTCAAGATATACTAACAGATCATGCATATTGCGAACAGAAAGCAGCCTCAACGTGTATATCTTTAATTACAATGTATCCAGAAAAAGAGGAACTCTTAGAAGAGGTTATGCCTGTTGTTACTGAAGAATGGGGGCACTTTCGGTTAGTAATTGCTGAACTAAAAAAAAGGAATTTAACATTAGGTAGACAACGTAAAGATGAATACGTACATGAACTACTCAAGTTTCAGAAAAAAGGAGGCAGTTATGAAGATCGTTTATTAGAAAAACTGTTGACTTGTGCTCTAATCGAAGCCCGTTCGTGTGAGCGATTTAGATTATTATCACTTCATATTTCAGATCCAGCATTAAGAGAATTTTATCATGGCTTTATGGTTTCGGAAGCAGGACATTACAAGATGTTCTTACGTCTCGCTAAACTCTATGCTGGCGAAGAAAAAGCCTCAAAGCGATGGAGAGAATATTTAGAATTTGAAGCTGGATTAATGGCAACGTTTTCGGCTACAGGAGACCGCATGCACTAAATAAAAAAGCCCATAGTTAATAACTATGAGCTTCAAACTATATATTACTTGGTATTTTTTTACTTATCGAGTAGTTATTTTCCTAAGAACACCTCCTTCATCAACCACTAACTCTGCATCACGCCACCCTCTATTAATAGCCATAATTCTTGCCTTTTTCGCTTCTTCGATAGTAGCAAAACCACCTAAAACAAAAATTGTCCAGTTTCCTTTTGTCCATTGTTCTAATCTCCCAGCATCCTTTATTGCATCTACATTAAACTTCAAGGGATCGTTGTAAGAAGCTAACTTAACTTTGTATTGACTACTTATGTTATAATCATCCACAAATGTGCTATTTGAGTTATATTCAGAAGCATTAATTAACTCGAAATTAGAAACTGCGAGTACATCAGTTGTAATAAATGCATCTGTAAATCCTCTATTCTTAACTGAGTACAAAATAGACTCAGCCTCACTTTTTGAAGAATAGTAACCTAATCTAATCTTTACTGCATTTGGCTTAAAGAATCTATATAAACTTCCATATGACTCCACACTTGTGTAATTCGATAATTTGCCATTTGATTGAGCCAGTGAAGCTAACTGTATAAAATACACTTCTTGGTTATCATACTCTTCTGTTAGCACTTCCGTTAGCGTCGCTCCTTCAAAATCAAACAAAGCTTCTGATTCAAAAGTCACTGTCTCAGAGCTACTTACAGGGATAACCGTAGCTTCTGTAATTTCACCTTCCTCAAGATCTAAAAAGCTATCTGAACCATTAGCTATTGCCAATTCATCTAAATTAACTGCTTCAGGTACCGCTACTTCTATCACATCGGCAATTAATTCTTCTTCTTGAGCCAAAGGATACGCTATATAAATATCGTCCTTACCTCTTCCGCCTAATCTATTTGAGCTATAATAAAAATCACCTGTATTCTGATCAACTACAAAATAATAATCATCAGAAGGAGAATTTATTCCTTTACCCATATTTTTTGCCTCTGTCCAACTACCATTATCCGCTCTCGAAGAGAAAATATCATATCCACCTAATCCAAATTTGTAATCGGAAGAAAAGTACAACTCTTCACCGTCAAAGTAGGGTGTTATTTCGTTACCTGACGAATTAATTGCTGGGCCTAAGTTCTCTGGTGCAGACCACTTTCCATCTTTAAAGTAGCTCACATAAATGTCAAATCCACCATAACCTCCGGGACGATTAGAAGCAAAATATAAGGCACTGCCATTAAACCCTAAGCTTGGGAAAGCATAACTATATTCTACTTGATTATATGGAAATGGCTTAGCATCAGCAAAATCTCCATTGTCATCAGTAAAAGCAAAATAAATGCTCATATCGGATTCATCCGTAAAAACAAAATTCGACGACTTACTAAAGTTATTGCGCATAAATGCCACCATCCTTCCATCTCGCGAGTAACTCAATGGACCGATATTATGCGTTTCCTTGAAGTCTGGTCTAAGAAAAGAAAGCCCTTTAGTGGATCCTCCTTCTTTTAAGACCACATATAATTGATTTCCTTTTTGATTGATATAGCTACTATTGAGCTTGTCGTTTTCTCTTTTCAAATCTTCTCTAAATGAAGAAAAGACAATCTTGTCTTTGAAAAAAGCAGGACCGAAATCGGCCTCTTCAGAATTACCATCAAAAGAAAGGACATCAAATTGGTCTTTAGCCTGTAGCAGTTCTTTAGCATATTCATTATTACTGATCCAATAATCCGCCATTGTGGGGTTAATAGCGTTGTAGGATGCGTACCATGAAGATGCCTGATTATACAAACCGACCTTTTTAAGTGTATGAGCATAATTCAATTGGTATTCTGGGCTCAAGTCTCCACTTAATTCAAAAGCTTTTTCATAAGCTCTCAAGGCCTCCAAAGGTTGATTAGTCATCCTATAAGCTTCAGCTAATTGAGCATGAGCCTTAGCATGAGTAGGATTCATCGAAATAAAAGAATTATAATTCTTAATCGCAAGATCAAATGCCTTTAAGGAAAGTAATTTATCCGCTTTCTTAATGTCTTTTTGCCCACTTAAAGCAAACGTCATCATCATCGCTGTTAAGAAGCCTAAAATTATCTTTAGTTTCATGGTAATCTTTTAAAATACTACATATTAAAGACTGCAATAATTTAAAACTTATTGCTGATTAGTAACAAATATATTAAATATATTCTGAATATGTATCTTTATGAATCTTTTTAAGTTAGGCTTCTTTAGATCCATCGAGGTAGCTCATAAGGCCAACCAATATCAAGCCCATAATAAAAGATAAGACAACGATAGCAAGCTTAGGATTCTCAAAACTTTGATAAAAAGCAGGCACCACATTAATTTCGTCTAAAATTTTAAACAACTCTTCATTAGGTAATGATACATTGTTTATTTCTACGACCTCCGTGGTCTCCTTATTGAATGCCGTTTTTATAAACTTCCAAGGCCACAATTTATTCAATGAACCTAATAATATACCTATTAAAAAACCCATGGTGGAATTGGCATAATTATTAAACAAGTATGAAAGAATCCTTGCAAAAGAAAAAAGGCCTGTTAGTATTCCAGCTGCTAAAACAGCTAAAGTCAACAATTGCCCATCAGAAATATCTCCGGATAAAACATCCTTTAAGGATCCTATGACTATATGATATAGACCAAAAAGAAGCAAAATAAAACTACCCGATATCCCTGGCAACATTAAAGCAGAAACTGCTATACTCCCTGCAAAAAAGATATAAAAAAGATTCTCAGACCCTGATGAAGGCGTTAGCGTAGTAATAATATATGATAAAATTGCACCTGATATAGCTAACAAAATTGATTTGGCTTCCCATTTCACATTTTTTCCTAAGTATACTGCGGATGCGAGAACAAGTCCAAAAAAGAACCCCCATAATGGTTCCTTTTGGGTTTCTATTAAGTGAGTAATCAGTACTACTCCTATCAAAAGCCCTGCTGCCATGCCACCTAAAAGAAATAATAGGAATGAGCCATTCACTGTTTTCCAAAAAACCTTAATATCCTTGAAAAGCAAGGATAAGTTAGAGGGAGTTATAGACTTAATAGTTTCTATTAATTCTTGATATATTCCTGTTATAAATGCTATGGTACCCCCGGATACTCCAGGGATAGCTTCAGCTATCCCCATAAAAGCCCCTTTTACTATTAAACTTAGATTTTTCATATACTAATTTCTGAGTTGATGGTTTTCCATTAAATCGATGGAGATAACTTCGTCCATCCTTTGATAGCCCAATTCTGGCATACCGGCATTAACCCATGCAGTATACCAAACCGAACTAATGGCTATGATGGCTTTCTGCATTTGAGTTTCTACCATTCCTTTCATTTCCTTTTGATATTCCGCCGCATATTCAGGACATTCTAAGCGAGCGACTCTACCATTCCTCTCGTCATAACAAAACAGGCGGTCGGGGGGCAATCTATTTTTGACCTTATTCTCGCCCTCCAATACATCAATGACAAGACTATGTGAGTGCTCAATAATATCCCAAAAGTACTTATCGATATCTTTAATAAAATCTGCTTTCCCTAAGAAAAAGTCATATTGATCTTCAGCAAAAAGTTCTGGAATACGAGTTTCCCAAAAAGCATGTATTCCTACTTGATTTGTTAGCTGTCCATTATAATTTTTTGTAGTATGCAGAGGGACATGAGCATCGGCAATATAATGACCTAACTCTGCACTGTACCTCAATATTGATTCAACATCTTCATCCAAAAAGGAATTTTCCAATCTATAATAATAGTCTATCAGATGATAAGGTAATATACCATGTGCAGAAAACTGATCAATTATAGTAACTTGATATGGAGTCGTTTGGGTATCAATATCCTGCATCGTCAACCTTCCTTCTGACAAGATTTTCCACCAATTCTGTTCATAAAACATATTAATCAATGTATCAATCTCATAATTATCACTCTTGATCTCTTCAAAAGACATAATCTTCTTACGGCCAGAACTTAGATTGGTGATTTCCACATGGGCTTTGAGATGTATTATCTTTTTGAGCGAATAAGACTTCAATTGTTCACGTTCGGACTCTCCCCAATGATCTAAATCAATGAAATGCCTGGGTCCTTCAGCCTTAACCCCATATCTTCTTTTGTCAGGATCTATAGCATGATTTTGGATGTATATTAAATTGTTCTTGTAGAATCCTAAAAGCTCTGTGGGTAAGGTGAAAATCGCCATCCTATTTATCAACCTATGACCATAAAAACCCCATTCTTCAATTGTAAAAGAAAATAATAACCCTAACGAAATGATCACGAAAAGTATGAACCTATTTCTTAGCATATTTAAGCTTTCGGTACATAAACAGGGCTAAATATAGTATCACCATAGCGGTAATCGGCAACCCTAATAACATAAAAAGATATTTAGAATATCCCTTTTCGAATTTCTTCTCATCAATTAGCTGAAGTCTGTTCTCTCTTTTTTTAAGACTTAACAACTCTCCATCATTGATTAATAATTCAATGCAACTTTGCAGAAAGTCAATATTACCATCATAGTTTCTACGATCCCAATTGTTATATCCAATGGGTAATAATGTACCGTCTTTAGATATCAAGGGTAAGGCAAAATCACTATCACCAACTATTATCTGATTAGATCGCTCTGTAGTAGATATAATAGACACATTCTCCTTAGCTAAAACTTCTTTGTCTAATTGAGTTAACCTATTGTTGAAATACGACTGTTGCCCTCCTTTAATCCAGACGGCTATATTAGAAGGGCCAGAATTATACTCTTCTTCTAATGGTTCTTTCCTTAAAAAATTAAATTCTAAGGATACTGGTGGTTTTTGATTTCGTGAGAAACTTGAAGTAGTTAAGAGAACTTCACTTTGTTGCTTTTTACTTTTCAAAATCTCTATGGAAGAAACGAATTTCGAATTAACAGGTGCCGATAAATGTGATAACCGATCTGAGAATCCTGACAATAACGGATGATATGGGTACTTAATTAAACTTAACTGTGGTTGTCCTCCCTCAGATCCTACAACCTGTTGTATAGGGCTACAATTCATATCCATTATCAAGTCTGTACCAATTCGAACGCCATATTTAAATAATTGGTCAGCAGTATTGAATTCTTTGGGGATTGCCGCATAGCTACCATATTTACCGATGGAGTCAACACTCACCTTATAACTATCAATTAGCCAAAATATAGGTATCTCTCGTACCATAGCTTGATCTATGGCCAGTTGATCAATTCTACTCAGATCATCCGTATTTAATATCGAAACCACGAGCTCTATATCATCCATCTTTTTAATGACCTGATCACCTGTCATAGGGATGAAGAAATAGTTCCCTAATTTGCCTTTTGTATTATTCCAACCTGCCGCTAATAAATCGTTATTGTATCCTAATACTCCTACCAAGCCGCTTCGATTATTTTTGACATCCCTAAAAGCCCTAATTAGCTTAGACTCAAGATTGATTTGAGAGTTGTGGATAGCCTCTTGTTCGGATTGATCAGCTCTTTTAGCCTCTAACAGATCCACAAAAATTACTCTCTCATTATTCTCTATTGAGATATAGGGATAAATAACTTTTTGAGTCATACCATCCCCTTCAGAAGCCCTCCTCGAAATAGGTACTATGCCATAGGATTGAAAATATCTTTTTATATCCTTAACCTCCTCTATTGTACCTGATGTAGGGTCTATATACTGAACTCGTATATTGCGATTTAGGCTTTTTAATTCTTTTAGATAATAGTCAATGAATTTTCTATACTTCTTAAAACTACTGGGCAAAGAGCCTTCCAAAAAAACGGTAACAAGCACTTCTTGATCTAAGCTATCTACTACATCCGCAGTCATAGGATTGATAGAATATCGTTGGTCTTTAGTAAGGTCAAAATTCTTTTTTACTAATCCGCCTAAGGCATTTAAAATCAATAAAAGAAAAAGACCAATTATGTATTTAAAGCTTTGCTTCATATCAAATGCTCTTTTTAACCAACTTCAAATGAGCTAAGGAAAGAAATACAATTATTAACGAAAGCATATAAATCAAAGAGCTCAATGGCAATACTCCCTTACTTAGATATTCTGCATGGTATAGCAGACCCCAACTTTCTACCGATCTCCTAATGACTTCTGGCAACACTTCTATACTTGCAAAAAAGCCAAAACCTGAATAAAACATAAAACCTATCAATATCGAGACTATAAATGATATAGCACTATTACTAAAGAAAGTAGAAACCAGAATCGATAGGGCCACAAAGGCTGCTCCGATCATAAGCATACCAATAAAAGAGCCTATTGTTTGATAAAAATCAAAAGCATCGTTGACTGTGATCTCGGATAGGACCAACATAACCAGCACAGACATGACTATGATGATCAAAAGAAAAATACAACTTGATAAAAATTTAGATAACAGTACATGTATCCAATTGACCGGTAATGACTTAATAATCTCTATATTTCCTGAATTAAATTCATGCGATAATCCTCCTATTGTAAGGATTGGGATGATAAAGAGCAAAAGGTAATAGGCTAATTCAAAAAATAATTCTGATGAAGCATAACCATAAGACAGATAAGAAGTATCTGGAAAGACCCATAAAAATAATGTGCAGATCAAAAAAAACGTAATTACTGCCACAGGTCCTGTCATTTGGATCACCAATTCCTTAATATCTTTGATCAATAAGTACTTCATCTATTCGAATATTTGATCCAAATTCTCTTTATATTCTTTTAGCCCAAGAATAAATCGATTATTCTCAAAAACTCTGGCGTTCAAGTCTCTGAGCATATTAAATTCCTTCTTTGACTCTATTATATATGTGCTCTCCCCTTTTTCAGTAATATGACAAATCGAATCAATTGACTGAAAAATGTCGAGAGAAAGCGATTCATTAAGTTTAAGTATCCATTTTTTCTGATTAGATGCCACATGTGAACTGCCTAATTTCTGATCCTTTGATATAATCCTATCATCTAATAATATAACCCTATTGCAAATGGCTTCTATTTCTTGCATCAAATGGCTGGATAGGATAATTATCTTATCTCGGGACAAGGATTTTATTAATTGACGGTAAGCTATGATCTGTTCTGGATCTAATCCATTCACTGGTTCATCTAATATTAATAATCTCGGATCATGCAAGATAGAAGCAGCTATACCCACTCGCTGCCTATACCCCTTAGATAACTGAACAATCTTTTTTTCTGCTACAGTCAACAAGTCCGTCATTTCAACAACTTCATTTATTCTCTGACCCACCGCCTTTAAATCATGGATACGCCCTAACCACTCTAAATATTCTTTAACATACAGATGCTCAAATAGTGGATTCTTCTCGGACATGTAGCCAACCTTCTGCTTATATTCTGATGAATTAGTCGAGCATAATCCGTCTAATTGTACTTCTCCTGAGTCAGCGGTATGAATCCCAGATATAGCTTTTAACAAAGTTGTTTTGCCTGCACCATTTTTACCTATTAATCCGACAACTCCGTTATCCTCGATATCAAAACTAACGTTATCAAGAACTACCTGATCATCGTATAGCTTGGTAATATTCCTTACCGTTAATCCCATTCTTAATGAACGTTGCTATGGCTGAACCATATTATTTGAAAACTCTAAAATAAAAAGACATATTAAATAAATATGTCAAGTGAAGGAATTAATCGTATTTATCAAAGAGACTGAATCCGCTCTATTAATTCATTCAAGTCCCATGCATTGACCAATTCATAGTCACCTATTTTTGTCCTTACCAAAGATTGTAAACATCCTCCACTTTTCAACTTTTTACCAAAATCATAGGCTACTGATCTGATATAAGTTCCCTTGCTACATGATATTTCAAACTCAATTATTGGTAATGAAATATCTGTAATGGTAAATTTTTTGATCTCTACTTTTCTACTTTTAACTTCAGTTTTTATTCCTTTTCGTGCTAATTTATACAGTGGCACTCCATCCTTCTTTATAGCAGAAAACATGGGCGGCAATTGTTCTATCATCCCAGTAAGTTCTTTTCGAGCCTCATTTAAATCATCTTCCTCAAAAAGAATATTAGGAAAATATGTATCAAAAGGTTGTTCTAAATCATAACTTGGCGTAGTAACCCATAAGCGAATTGAACCTGTATAGACCTTATCCCAGCCAGTCATCAATTCAATTTTTTTGGTATATTTTGAAAAGCATATGATCAACAATCCAGTCGCTAAAGGATCCAAAGTGCCAGAGTGACCAATTTTATATTTTTTCTTTTGAAGTTTAGATCGAATAGCAAATCTCATCTTGTTCACCACATCAAATGATGTCCAAGTCGATGGTTTATTCACTAAGAAAAAACCTCCTTCTAATAAATCAGCTGTTGTAAATGAGGAATATTTATCAAAAAGCCTATCCATAAAAATGGTATAGTATTGTACCAAGTCCAATAATCACACAGTAGTAAGCGAAAAACTTCAATTGACTATTTTTTACCAAAGATACCATCCATCTACATGCCCAGACACCCACTAAAAATGATGAAACGAGTGCCACGATTATAGGGATATAATTATCAGAATTGAGCACCAAATCTCCCCCTGAAATATCTAATATTACCTTGCCAAAAATAACGGGCAATACCATCAAAAATGAGAAACGAGCAGCTCTCTCCTTATCGATGCCTAAGCTAAGGGCAGATGCTATTGTCATTCCACTTCTCGATATACCCGGCAGTACAGCTACGGCTTGAGCAACACCAATGACAAGGGCATTCTTAAAAGTCACCTTATCGCCTTTTTGTGTTGAAATACCTGATGGTGTAATATAAAGTACGAGGCCCGTAAGAGTCAGAAATATACCCACCCAAATTATCGAACCTGAAAATAAAGCTTCTAACTGATCTTCAAAAAGTAAACCGATAATCATTGCCGGTATCATAGACAGCAATATCTTTAATGATATTTGAGTTTCTTCACCCCATTTAAATTGCAATAGATCCATAAGGATACTCTTGATATCTGACCAGTACACGTATAATATACTAAATGCCGTACCGAGGTGAACTAATATAACCATCGTCAGATCGGAGTCTATTGAGGATCCTGATCCCATCAATTCATTCATTATCTCTAAATGTCCACTACTGCTAACAGGCAAAAACTCTGTTAATCCTTGAACAACCCCAAGAACTAATGCGCGAAGTATATCCGACATATATATACCCTTACTATTTGAAGATGGCGTAAATTTCTATGGCTAAACCGGTAAGAATGACGATCGGGGCCAGAGTAATTCTTCTAAAGCTGTAAATGCGGCCGTCATCCCAAACATCAGGACTTGGCATACTCCCACCCATCATAAGAAGCATCCCAAGGAGGATTAAAGCAAGGCCTATGAATATCCATTTAAAATTTTCTCTGCCGAAGAGCATTTCGACACTTTTGGTTTTAACAGCTTTGCGTGAAGCCGTTGGAACAATTTTTTTCTTTTTAGCCTTTGTAGTAATGACTTTTTTCTTTTTGGAAGTTGACATTATAAAATTTAATGGATTGAAAACCTCCTCAAATATAAGTTTACAATTATATATGTACTAATTAATGCAACTCCTTCGGAGATTATTAACAAAACGAATAGTATTAAAATAAAATCTAAAAGACTAAAAAGATCTGTTAAACCATAAGAGCTGAACCAACTGACATACATAATAGACAACACAAGTGCAGTTAGTAAAAAAGAAATCAATCCCATCTTGAAAGACTTCCATAACCAAGGACGAAGTACATATTGAGATGTAGCACCAACTAAGAGTTGAATCTCGATCAACTTTTTGTCTTGCCGAATCTTCGACGTCAAAAGTTGGTAGATTAGCGTTACTGTCATCAAACCAAAAAGCACAGTTATAATGATAAGGGCAAACCTAATCAAAGAAAAACCTCCATCTACCTTCTGATTGAAGTTACTCTCATATATTAACTTAACTGAAGGGTCCCATTCTTTAGCCAATTTTTCGATATCTCGAAGGGATGTATTAGTATAAAGTGACGAAGGAATAGTGATTAATACCATATCCAAGAAAGGATTGATAGAATCTAAGATGCCGCTATAATCTTCTTGATTCTTCAATTGACGAAAAGATTCCTCTTTGGTTATATAATCAATGGCATCGGGCTCCAAATCGATTTTACTCATTATAGCAGATGTAAGAGCGTTAAGATCTGGTTTTTCTTTATTATCCGATATTTCTATAATTACATTGTTCTTAGCTATTAGTTGATGCTTAATAGTCGAACCATGCACAATCAGGAGTAGTAAAAGCCCAAGAAAAAAAAGCAATAATGCCCAAGACAGAATCAATACCGAGTTAGAAAACTTCACGAGCAGATTTAAATCAACGTAAGACCACAAAGGTAATAGTTAGTTGATCATATAAAGGCAAACCAGTGATGCCAATTTAGATTAAAGTCTCAATTAGAGGAGCAATTTTTATAATTGTTCTTAAATTGCTAAAACAACCTATTTTTTAAAACTTAACTTCTTGTAGTCAGAAGTCTAAAACCTTAAAGAATGAAAAAAGTATACTTAATAGTATTGTCATCAATTCTCCTTACAACAATATCATACAGCCAAATCAGATTTGGAGCTGGAATAGACACCAATTTTAGCGGCTTTGGCATTGCTGCGAAAGCTAATATGGCAATCAATGAGCAATGGGGAGGTCAAATTGGTTATAATTTTTATCTAAACAACTCTAATCCTACTCGTTTAGATGTGGATGCCACTTATCTACTGACGACAGCAGGAAATAGCGATGAGGTAATACTAAAAGGCTTAGGTGGATTTAACTATTGGAACAGCGGAGTCAGTGATGCCAACAGTGAGTTAGGATTAAACATTGGTGCAAATATAAGTTTCCCAATTTCTGATATGAATTTCTATATAGAGCCGAGAATAACGTTAATAAGTCGTGGAGATTTTTTCATTGGAGCGGGGATGTATTTTTAAATCCTTTTATGTTTTCGCATTTATCTGAATAAACTGTCAAATGACAAAGAACACAGTTTTAAATTATGGGGTCTTTTATACTTTAATAATTATGATCTCCTGTAGCACAAATAAATCTTCAGAACAGATGACTTTTGATATAGAAGGACATAGAGGGTGTAGAGGCTTGTATCCCGAAAACACAATTCCCGCATTCAAAAAAGCGCTTGAATTAGGGGTTTCTACTTTAGAAATGGACTTAGTTATTTCTAAAGACAAAAAGGTAGTAGTCTCTCACGAACCATTTTTTAGATCTGGACTAAGCCTGACTCCCGAGGGTGATACAATCTCCAAAGAGGATCAATTAAGTCATAATATATACAATATGCTTTATGATGAAGTCAGAAGCTATGATGTAGGTTCAATACCTGATCCTAAACATCCTCATAGGGTCAATATTTCGGTGTCAAAACCATTATTTGAAGAGGTCATAAAAATGACAAAATCTTATTGTGAAAAACATGGGAAATCAATGCCAGACTTTAATATTGAGATAAAAAGACATCCAGATTATGATCATAAGTTTCATCCTGATGCAGAAGAATTTGTACAATTAGTGCTAAATGAGGTTGATAGACTTGACATATTCCAACATACGATCATCCAATCTTTTGATCTCGAATCACTTCAGCTAACTAAGGAAAAAGCTCCATCAATTAGGACCGCCTTGCTAATAGAAAACGAAAAAAGTCCTATCGAAAATTTAAATGCATTAGGTTTTATTCCAGACATTTATAGCTCGTATTTTGAGTTAGTTGATGATGAACTTATAAACCTCTGTAGGAAAAAAGGAATCTTGGTGATCCCATGGACGGTAAATACTGAAGAAGACATAAACAATATGCTCAAAATCGGAGTTGATGGTATTATATCGGATTATCCTGATAGATTGATTAAATTATATAACCAACATGCCAATAATTGATGGTAGCGATTTTATCCCTGAAAGAAGATTTCGCAACGGTCATTACAACACATTTATACCATCTTTATTCTATACTAACCCAGAGGTTAAGTACGAAAGGTACAGGATCACTACTCCAGATCAAGATTTTTTGGATATAGACCAATCATTGATTGGCTCAGATAAGGCAGTAATCATATGCCACGGATTAGAAGGAAGCAGCTCGTCAGGCTATGTCTTGCACTTTGCCGACTACTTTAATGTTCACGGTTTTGACGTGATATGTCCCAACTATAGAGGTTGTAGTGGAGAAATGAATCTCCAGCTTCGAATGTACAATAGCGGAACCACCGATGATATAGATTTGGTTGTTCAACGGGTAAGTAAGGATTATGAAGAAGTCACACTTATAGGTTTTAGCTTAGGCGGGAATTTAGTGCTGAAGTACTTATCCGAAGGATCTTTCCTACTACCTCTTAATCTAAAAGGAGGAATTGCCATTTCTACCCCAATCGACCTGTCCAATGCATCTCAAGAGTTACTTAAGTGGGAAAACTTTGCCTATCAGATTAGATTTTTAAGCACACTTATCAAAAAAGCTATAGCTAAAAAATATCAATATCCTGAACAGATAGATCTTAGCAAATTGTATAAGATGTATAATCTGTATCAATTTGATAATTACTTCACTGCTCCAGTATACGGCTACCAAGATGCAGAAGACTACTATACTCAGAACTCAAGTCTACCTTTACTTCCATCTTTAGAAAGATCAGCTCTATTAATCAACGCTTTAGATGACCCCTTCTTAGGTAAATTGTGCTACCCTCATGATTTGGCCAAAAAATCTAAAATGCTTCATTTCTGTGCTCCTATATATGGCGGCCATGTGGGTTTTGCCAAAAACAATACAGATAGGAATTGGATGAAACAAAAATCATTGAACTTCATCAATGGCCTGCTTTAAAAATAAAGGAGCGTTATACCCACTTCAATCACAAGAATTATCCATTTTTGCATTTTAGTTAACCATCAGAAATACAGCTGTAGTGATAGGTAAATATTCTGACATAGAAAAGAAGTGGAAAAAATACTGGCAAGATCAAGCAACATATAAAGTTGACATTGATCATGATAAACCTAAATATTATGTTTTAGACATGTTTCCCTATCCTTCTGGTGCAGGTCTTCACGTAGGTCATCCATTAGGGTATATAGCCTCTGACATCTTCTCTCGATACAAACGCATGACGGGTTACAATGTCTTACATCCTATGGGCTTTGATGCTTTTGGACTACCCGCAGAAGAGTATGCTCTGCAGACAGGTATACACCCTGCCGTCTCCACCAAGGAGAATATGCAACGTTATAGAGAGCAGTTAAGCAACTTAGGGTTCTCATTTGATTGGAGCCGAGAATTATACACTTGCGACCCAAAATACTATAAATGGACTCAATGGATATTTACTGAATTATATAAACACTACTTTGACAATCAGACACAACGAGCGCATCCGATTGATGAGTTGATTAAAATCTTTGAGAAAGAAGGAAATACTAAGGTTGATGTTGCCAATACTCAAGATGAAAGCTTTTCTGCTTCTGAATGGTCTACGTATGATGAAGTAACACGAGAAGCGATTCTGATGAATTACCGACTGGCCTATCGCAAGGTCGGATATGTCAACTGGTGCGAAGAATTAGGTACTGTATTAGCCAATGATCAGGTAAAAGATGGTATATCGGAGCGAGGGGGCCATCCAGTAGTTCAAAAAGCAATGACCCAATGGTATTTAAGAATTACCGCCTACGCCGATCGACTATTGAATGATCTTGAGTCAATTGATTGGTCTCATTCATTAAAAACTATACAAAGAAACTGGATAGGAAAATCGGAAGGTTGTAGCATATTTTTCAATGTTAAGGATAGCGATGAGACCATTGAGATATTTACTACTCGTGCCGATACTATATTTGGTGCCACATATATGGTACTTGCTCCAGAACACGACTTGGTCAAACAATTGACCACAGACGATCAAAGGGAATCGGTTGAACAATACGTAGCTTATGTAAAATCTAAGTCCGAGGTCGAACGAATGGCTGAAAAAGAAGTTACTGGAGCATTCATTGGAGCTTATGCAATAAATCCTTTTACGAACACAGAGATCCCTATTTGGATTGGAGAATATGTCCTAAAAGATTATGGCACAGGCGCTATAATGGCTGTACCCAGCGATGATGACAGGGACAAACTTTTCGCCACTAAATTTGGTTTAGAAATAATCGATGTCGTGGACAAATCGAAATATCCTGGTGCTACGCTCAAAGATAAGGTTGGTGTGATCATTAATAGCGGATTTTTGAATGGCTTGGAGGTTCCTGAAGCAATAATAGCGGCACATCACAAAGTGGAAGAATTAAAAATTGGGAAAGCTGTATCCAATTATAAACTAAGAGACGCCAATTTCAGTCGACAGAGATACTGGGGCGAACCATTTCCAGTGACATATGATAGTAAGGGAATAGTCAATATGGTGGAGCAAGAGCATCTTCCTGTTATGCTTCCTGATACCGATGACTTCAAGCCCGGCAAAGGTGGACAATCGCCATTGTCCCGAATAACAGATTGGGCGAATCCATCAGTGGGTATAAGTAGAGAAACTGATACCATGCCTGCAGTTGCGGGATCTTCGTGGTACTTCTTGCGATACATGGACCCACATAACGACCAAGAATTTGCAAGTCAAGAAGCCGTCAATTATTGGCAATCAGTAGATCTATATGTAGGTGGATCAGAGCACGCTGTAGCACATTTGATGTACTCTCGTTTTTGGCACAAGTTTTTACATGACAAAGGATTAGTCCCAACCAATGAACCCTTCAAAAAATTGGTAAACCAAGGAATGATCCAAGGGGTAATTGAGTTCATATTTTTGGACAAAACTATTGATACACCTAAAACATTCGTCTCTGCGGACTTAGTCGAAGATCTTGAAAGTAATAGATATGCTAAAATTCCAGTTCATGTCGATTTTGTGACTAATTATGGATCCCCTAATTCACATCTGAATAGTGAAGGTATCGAAAAATTCATTGCTTGGAGACCTGAGTATACCGACGCAGTTTTTAAATTTAAAGAAGGCACCTATCAAAAAAATAATGCAGAAAATAGCACGGGAGATAAAGTAAATATGCTTACCCTTTCTGAGGTTGGTAAAATGTCTAAATCAAAATTTAATGTGATCAACCCAGATGAAGTGACGGCTAAGTATGGCACTGATTGTTTTAGAATGTATGAGATGTTTTTAGGACCAATCGAGCAATCAAAACCATGGGACACTAATGGCATAGATGGTGTAAGCAAATTTTTAAAGAAATTTATAGAGCTATTTTATTCCAATGAAGAATTTAACCTGGATGAGTCATCAGCATCCTCGCAAGAGTTGAAGATACTCCATACTGCAATTAAAAAAGTACGTAGCGATATAGAAAATTTCTCCTTCAACACTTCAATTAGTGCTATGATGGTGGCTGTAAATGAATTGAGAAAATTGAAATGTAACAAGCGCCAAATACTTGACCCTTTTGTTAGGCTGATTGCTCCTTTTGCCCCATTTGTGAGTGAAGAAATCTGGACATTATTGGGTAATAAAAACTCTATTCATCACGCCGATTACCCAGCACATGATGAGTCCTACTTAGTAGAAGATCAGATCAGTTATCCTATATGTATTAATGGTAAGAAGAGAGGAATAGAAGAGTTCGCCAAGAATATGTCTAATGATGACATCAGCAAAATAGTACTCGAGTTAGATTATGTTGCAAAATGGATTGATGGAAAAACCATAAAAAGAGTAATTGTTGTCCCTGGACGTATGGTAAATGTAGTGATCTAATTATCACTATATAATAGGGTTCATTTTATAAAAGGAGTGTCATTATCTTAGATGAAGCATCTCTCTTTTATAAAAAGCAATAAAGTGCCTTTATTCTCAATCAATCAATTAATCTTATGCATAGCCATCTTTTTTATTAGCAACGAAATGTTGCAAGGTCAAAAATATAAGGATTTAGAAAGTCTACAGGAATATTATTCCAGCAAACAAATCACATTTGAAGTTAGCGACTATCATTGTGATTCTTCTATCAATATTTGTTATTACTATTTACAACAACTACATCAAAATATACCAATACAGTCCTACATAAGTGTAGCAAGTCAATCTGATAAGAAGGACTCAATATTTTTCAAAGAGAATCTTGCAAAGTATAAGTTTGTTCATTCAAACAAATCCAAAAATGATCATATTGATGATCAACGTGCAGTAAGTTTAGCCTTATTAGGTTTTGGTATATCTAAAAAAGTAAAATTAAAAGAGATTCCATTAAAAAGTGGCAGAAACAGAACCTATCAGAATTTGGATATCAGTTCAGAAATCATCAAGGTAGATGAAGTCTACATAGTCAAAAATGGAGGACTAAAACTCTGTAAACAAGTATCCCTATTTATCGATGAGAAAAATGAATGGTGGGAAGTAAGAATTGATCCTGCCACTCAAAAGATAATAGAACAAAATACATGGACGATTGAATGTAATCATAAACAACCTCATCTACACAAAGATCCATATGAACACTACAGCGGAGAAGTTTATATAGATAATGTAACAGACAATTCTTATGTGGTATATGGCATGCCACTGAAAAGTCCAGATGAAGGAAGTCGTACTGAGATTGCGTCTCCATGGCTCATACAGGGGCAAAGTGTACTTCCCTCCCCTTATGGTTGGCATGATACCGATGGCACTGAAGGAGCAGAATCTACGCTAACATTTGGAAATAATGTATTTGCTTATCCTGACCGCAATGCGGATAATCAACCTGATAGTATATTAATACCAGATGGAGGATCAAATTTAAGTTTTAACTTCCCTATAAATCTTTCAGAATCTCCGAATACTTATGTTGCCGCAGCTACCACCAATTTGTTTTATTGGAATAACATTATCCATGATGTAATGTATAATTATGGCTTTACAGAGGCTGCTGGAAATTTTCAATTAAATAACTACGATAAAGGAGGGCAAGCAAATGATCACGTCAAAGCTGAATCACAAGATGGGTCTGGATTAAATAATGCCAACTTTTCTGCACCACCAGATGGTTTTAATCCAAGAATGCAGATGTATGAATGGGGTGTGCCTAAGCAGGCTAATCTCACGATAAATAATCAAAATAGCTATGCCGTAAGACCCGGTTCTTTTGGACCAAGTATTGGAGAAATCACGGGTGAACTAATACTTGCTGAGCCCATATTAGCCTGTACTCCTCTAATAAATACAGATAGCTTGAATGGCAGAATAGCAATAATAGATAGAGGCGAATGCAAATTCATTCAAAAAACACTTGGCGCCCAAGAAGCTGGTGCAATTGCGGTAATAATATGTAACAATCAAAATTCCTTATTTACTATGTCTGGTGATACTACGGCAGAAATAAATATACCTGCAGTTCTTATGGCTAAGAATGATTGTGATATAATTAAAATGCAACTTGAATCCGCTTCTCTTGACGGGTCACTCAGTATAACGAGTTCTATCAATAAGGATAGTGATTTAGATAATGGTGTGATCATTCATGAATATGGTCATGGTATTTCTATCAGGCTGACAGGAGGGGCAGGTAATAGTTCTTGTCTTTCTAACTCAGAACAAATGGGTGAAGGATGGAGCGATTACTTCGGATTAATCATGACGATGAAACCAGAAGATGCAGCAAACGATGCTATAGGAATGGCCACATATCTGGCTAATCAACCAAGTACAGGGAATGGAATTAGGAATTATCCCTACAGTACAGATATGAATATTAATCCGTTCACGTATGGAGATTTAGATCAGGTTAGTGTTCCTCATGGAGTGGGCTCAATTTGGGCAACAATGTTATGGGATATGACGTGGGCCCTGATCGAAGAATATGGGTTTGATCCAGATCTATACAATGGAAGTGGAGGCAACAACATCGCCCTGCAATTAGTCATGACTGGATTAAAACTTCAACCCTGCAATCCCGGATTTGTGGATGGTCGAGATGCCATATTACTGGCTGATGAATTAATTTTCCAAGGAGCAAATAACTGTTTGATTTGGCATGCTTTTGCAAAAAGAGGATTAGGATTTAACGCTAATCAAGGGGATAGAAATAGTGTCGTAGATGCTATTGAATCATTTGACCTACCACCAAGTTGCTCCTCTACATTATCCTATCAGTATATAGCTGATCGTACAGTTGTGGGTGAAGGCGACACAGTTACTTTTCAATCGACTATCCTAAACAATTATCCAGAGACCATTTCTAACTTAAATTATACTGACAGCTTATTCCAACCTTTCATATATGTTGAAAACTCCTTGAATAATGGTCTACAAAATGATTCTATTATAGCATTCATAGCCAATACCAGTGATAGTAGCGATGTATTTGACATAACTTATAAAACGACAATCGACACCATGAATAACAGTTATGTTGATCATTTTGAAGATTTTGAAGATCGACTTACTTGGAGCATCAATTCTTTTGAAGGAAACGAAATATGGGAAGTGGTAGACACTAATGCCTATTGGGGACAAAACAGTGCTTTTGTCGATAATGTAAATACTCGGCAAACTCAGTATTTGGAAAAATCAGTAATACTGCCTAATCAAGCCTTATTATCTTTTTGGCATAAATATCAAACTGAGGAGTTCTGGGATGGTGGATTTGTACAAATAAGTACAGATAATGGGTCATCTTGGTTAGATCTTCACACTGATTTTTTACTTAATGGATATGATGGCATATTAATTAATTCGAGTAATCCTGAGATAGCAGGTAAGTACGCTTTCACAGGAAATAGTGGTGGCTATCAACAGAGTATTATAAATCTTCAAGACTATTCCGATCAATTTGTAAAGATTCGATTTGTATTTGGTTCTGATAGTGCAGTAAGCGAAGATGGATGGTTCATTGATGGTATAACTATCTATAGCTCTACATTAGCACAAAAGGCTTCATATCTCAACGCAGATAATTATGATCGCATCAGTCAATTACTGAATTTTTATATTCTCCCAAATTGTATAAATTGCCAACCAGAATTGGATTGTCAAGAGAACCAATTGAACATTACAAACTTTGATCAAAATAAGTATACAGCCTTTCAAAATATAAGCTCATCAGGAAAATTGGAGGCTCAAGAACTTCTTTGGTTTAGGGCAGGACAATCTATAGAATTGCAGCCAAATTTCGAAATTTCACCTTCAGCCATATTCATGGCAGAATATGAAAACTGCAATGAGCCCGAGTAATTTACTGAATTAATTGCATCGGATGATATACCTTCTTAGCATTTGCTTTTACCCATTCTATACTAAGTCCCATTGGTTTTAATTCCTGATTAACATAAAGGGGCATTTGATCCGTATAATGTGGGCTATCTGGCTCAGCAGAGCTCCCAAATGCATTAATGGATTCAATTATTGGCATTTTACCTTTATTAAATTGAACCAATTGAATATATGACTCTCCTGCTGTAGCTCTATATGAACCATCTTTTTGACGCTCTCCGTATATCGCTGCTAACACATCACTTCCTCCATTCAATGGCAAGTTCACCTCCCCTCGACTATGCCTCATGACCTGTGAAAGCTCAGGATCTATTTTGCCAAAATCTTCTAATAATATCCTTTTGGCTTTAGTTATTCCATCAAGACAATCCTCTACCGTAATACTATTCTCTCGTTGATGCCTATTTTCATCTTTCAATTTTTGATTTATCTCGTGAAGAGTTAAGAGAAAAAGAGGAGCGGCTCTACTCTCTTTATTACATTTTCTATCCCAGTTATTAAGGAGACTAATTGCATCTTTAATCTCCGGAAACTTATCTTGATCCAGAGATAGGATCAGCTCTTGGTTGATCATATGAGGTTGTCTCAATGTTTGTGGATATTGATAATCAAATTTGATCCTCTTGAAATCTTCATAACTTATCGAAGAATCTTGAGCTATCAATTCCAAAAATCTCAAAGATCTATTGTTCTCAAGTCCTACACCCTGAAATCCCATATCCCAATGTTCACTGACTATTGGGTTAAAATTCGAGCTCGAAGATGAATAAGGAGTATTATTTGTATTAAATACAAAACCAGAACTTGGATTGGTTATTTGTGGTAGCTGCTCAAATTTATAATAGCCCTTATTCCACAAAAGCTCAGTAGAATTTCCTGGAAGTACTTCTCTCCAATTATAGGATGTATCTCTACGAGGTATTTTGGCATTGCTAACAAAAAAAATATTCCCTTCTCTGTCTGCATATACAATATTAGTGCAGGGGATGCCCTGATTGTCAAGTTCAGACTTAAACTCATCAATGTCTCTGGCTCTATTGAGGTGATACCAAGATTCTATCGCTTTGACTGCATCATGGGCCACAAATCGCCAGGCGAAAGTACCCTGTTCAGTGATAAATGTAGGGCCAAAAATGGATCGATATTTTTTTTGCCTAATCGGTATTTTCAAAGGCCCTAAAACTTTCATCCATGCCCAAATACTTTCTTCTTCTAATTCTAACCATTCTCCATCTACCTTATATAGCAATTCATTTTTAGGATCTACTTCTAATTTGTATACGTCTGAAAAGTCCGCATGATTTACGGTATGGGCCCATCCAAGATGCTCATTAGTCCCATGAAAAATTGTAGTTCCTCCTGGGAAAGTTCCTCCCAAAATATTGGTTCCCTCCTCACTGATCAAGTGGGCCTCATACCATGAGTACCATCCCTCCAATGGCTGATGAGAATTTATAGCCAAATAAGTTGACCCATCCTCGGTTCTATCCGCATTTATAGCTATTGCGTTGGATCCTTTAGGAAAGTTGGATTTTAAATCCTTTATGATTGTACCATTTAATATCTTCTGTAAATCTTCGCCAGCCCCAGAGATTTCAACAAGACCTAACATATAGCCGGCGACTATATCCTCTTCTGTCACAGGAAATAAAGAGTGATCAAAAACTTCTTCTGGATAATGTGCCGCAAATGAATTAACCCCTGAAGCATATGAATTAATTATTGCAAGAACTTTTGGGCTTAAACTTTCTTTATAATTTGATCTTGCTACGTCCATAATATCCATAAAGTGGATACCAAAATCTGCAAGCAAACCTTCCTTCCCCTTGTAGGCACCATATTTACCATTCAAAGCGAGCATTTGTTCTTGGATTGTTACAAAATCATCTTCGCAGGTGGCCCACGCTAACCCAAAAGCGACTTGTTCATCTGTAGATGCATGAATATGTGGCACTCCAAATGAATCCCTATAGATAGTCACCTCTTTGTATTCTTTGAAAGAAGGCGTGCCGCATGAAAATATTAGGAATACAAATAGGAAGGGGAAATAATACTTAAGCAAAACGATGTTTTTATTTATTAATTTAATTGGATCAATTCATTTCATCCCATTTTCAATTATGACTGTATTTATTCCACTCTGAATGTAGTTCTTCTATTAATTTGGTGTTCTTCTTCAGTACAATTATCACATTCGCACTCTATCTCCGGGCTCGACTCGCCCTTCCCTTTGGCAGTCATTCTTTGAGCATCAATTGAGGCCGACGATTGTATGTAACTAATAGCAGATGCTGCTCTTCGTTGGGATAGATCAAGGTTATAATCATCCTCTCCTCTGCAGTCTGTATGCGAAGTTAATTCTATTCTGATTGCAGGATTGTCAAGTAAGACCTGTGCTAAATAATCCAATGCTGGCTTAGCATCTTCTCTTATCGAAGCTTTATTATAGTCATAATAGATATTATCAATTATAATATCTACTCCCTGAAAAATTCTATCCAATTCAATCTCCACATTAAAAACTTGACCATCCACCAATCCTGAATACTCTTCATTGATACTAAATACGGCACCTTTATTAAGGTATTCTCTCTTCCCTGCTAAAAATTCATATTGTATACTGGTATCAACCGGAATTAAGATCGCTCCTTTGTCATTTGTAGTAAATATTTCCTCTCTATCATTGTATCTCATTCTTACTGATGCTGAAGAAACATCCTTGGTCCCTACTACATAGCTATTAGGATTATTAGATACGGCGTAAATTTTCTCTTTGACATTCACTTCTAAAAAGAAATTCTTTTTAGGTGTATCAATTACTATTTCCTTTTCCACTACTTCTTCTGTTGTGTTATCCTCTGACGTAAGCTTATATTCTGTTAGACTATATAAATCGTCATTGCCAAAAACACCTCTTGTGGAGGTAAAGTAAACCTTCAACTCTTCATCCTTTTTTAAATATTCTTCAGGTACAACAGTGTAAGCATAATCATCCTCACTACTGTTAAACGGAGCATAAAGATTGACCGGATTACTCCAACTGCCATCCTCTTTAAGAGTTGTCTTAAATAAGTCTAACCCTCCTAATCCAGGAAAGAAATCGGAAGAATAGTACAATGTCTGGGAATCTTGATCCCATGTGGGGAAACGCTCTGCACCTAAACTATTGAGATATGGCGGCATTAATTCAGGAAGTGACCAACTATCATCCTCTAATCGAAGTGAATAATATAAATCGTGTCCACCAATTCCTATTGGGTCATTAGATGAAAAAATTAGAACACTATCATTTTCAATCAACATGGGGTCACCATAGTTAACCGTTGACTTTTGCACAAAGGCTTCTGATGCATCAGCCCATTTTCCATTTAGCTTTTTTGATCGCATAATCCTACAGTGGCTATCACCAGTATCGCTATAGCATCGCGTAAAGTATACTTCATCCCTTTCTTTCGTGAACACTGCAGTACCCTCATTACCCATTGTGTTAAGCTCTCCAGCAAAAGGTGTTACCACCCTCTTGTCTAAATCCAATAGGTATAAATCAGAAAATCCATTTCCTGTCCAATTATAAACAGGACTCTGGCCAATTATTCTATCTGAAGTAAATACTATTTTATCGGATGAGTATAAAAATGGTGAGTAATCAGATTGAGTACTATTAATTTCAAGTGCTTTTAGGGTATATTTATTTTGGCCCTGAGCAGCAGACCACCTACGAGCTAATCTACACTTCTCTATTTCTTTTTTAAGTTCATTAGACCTGGATGGTACCATCTTAAGTAATCGTTGAAAACTAAGCTCTGCATCCTCGTAACGCTCATTTTTTTTAAGCATGTAGGCCATTTCATAAAAAGCATCTGGTCCATAACCATTCTTGGCAGATTCTATGAACCATCTTAGGCTATTCTCAGAATCATTGATATTCTTGTAAGACGTACCCAGCATATAAGCCGTCTGAGCATATTCCTCGCCTTCTTTTAATTGAATTATTTCATTCTCCAAAAACTCAATTGCGCGAGCATATTGTTTAAGCTCGTAAGCTGTCTGACCATCTTTTACTTTCTTAGTAGTCTGACAAGACAACAATATCATAAATAAAAAAAGACCAATTAAGCTCTTGTTCATTCTGTTCATATTGATTGAGTTCCAATATAACAGATCAAAAGCTAAATTGATCTTTTAAATATTACTTTTAAGCGTTCTCTAAGACTTTACAGCACGAGAGAAATGCTTTTTACTTTCTACTTTTTTACCTGTAGTTAACTCTTTAGATAAATCTCTTACTATAGGCGTTGCCACGAAAATTGAGGAATAAGTTCCTACCAAAACTCCTACAACTAAGGCAAAAGCAAATCCCTTAATCCCACTACCTCCAAAAAACAACATTACCAACATCACAAATAACGTTGTTAATGAGGTAATAATAGTTCTACTGAAAGTACTGTTGATGGCCAAATTAATGACCTCATCAGTGGATTTGTTAGAGTAAATTCCTAAATATTCTCTAATTCTATCGAATACTACTACCGTATCATTAATCGAATATCCTATCACTGTTAACAAGGCAGCAATGAAAGCCTGATCTATCTGAAGTGAAAAAGGAAGAATACCCCAAAATATAGAAAACAATCCAAGCACTACAAGAGAATCGTGGAATAAAGCTCCAACCGCACCCATACTAAATTGCCATTTTGAGAATCTGATAAAGATGTAAAGGAATATAGCTAAGAGCGCAAATACGCCAGCGTACATTGAATTTTTAGTAATGTCATCCGCAATTGTAGGACCGACTTTACTCGAAGATGTAACATGAGTACTTCCATTAGAGTCAGAAGACTTAAAAACATCTAAATTTAAACTTCCTCCTTGCAATGCAGATATTCCTTCATGCAGCTTGGACATTACATTATTAGGTGCATCGTCTGAAGTATCATCTATAAGATAAGATGTGACCACTTGATAAGTATTGCTACCTTCTACTGCTTTCACCACTGTGTTACCACCGAATACTTCATCCATTTTCGATCTAAGTTCATCGGTGTCAACGTTGATATCTTGTGCAAACTCAACGTTATATGAATAACCTCCTTTAAAGTCTACTCCTAAGTCAAACCCTCTAATCACCATTGAGGCTATACCAGCTATTATGATAGTGGAAGAGATCACATATGCGATCTTTCTCTTTCCTATCCAGTCAATAGACAGATTTGAGAATAAATCTTTTGACCATCCTGTCCAAAAAGACATTTGATTACCTTTCGATTGAGTCCAGTAATCTATCATCAATTTCCCTAACAATACTGCAGTAAAAAGTGATGATAACACACCAATGATCAAAACTACTGCAAATCCTTTCACAGGGCCTAAACCGAACCAAGCTAAAATAATTGCTACTAATATTGTGGTGACGTTAGCATCTATTATCGCAGAATAGGAATTATTGAATCCATCCTGAATGGCTGTAAGCAATCCCTTCCCAATACGTAACTCTTCTCTTACTCTTTCGAAGATGATTACATTGGCATCCACGGCCATACCAATAGTTAGTACGATACCCGCAATTCCTGGCACAGTAAGTACAGTACCAAAAGATGCTAATGCCGCAAATATGAAAAACAAGTTAGCAACAAGAGCTATAATTGATACGATACCCGCTCCTCCGTAATATAATAACATGAACAATAGGACCAATAATAATCCTACCGCCAAGGAAACAAAACTCTTTTTGATATTAGAGGCACCCAAAGAAGGACCTACTGTACTTTCTTGAATGATTCCAACTTTAGCCGGCAATTTACCCACCTCCAGTATAGAAGCCAAATCTTTAGCTTCTGTCACAGTAAAGCTTCCACTAATTGCGGTATTACCTCCAGTGATCGGTTGATTAACTCTTGGCGCCGAAACGACTTCGTCATCGAGCGCTATTGCTATCTGTCTATTGCCTTCTCCTGCAGCTTTAGTTGTCATATCTGCCCACTTTCTTGCACCATCACTATTCATAGCAAGAGAGACTTCAATTTGACCAGTTACTGGATTAGGTGACTGCGATGCTGAGATAATTACATCTCCTTCAATAGGAGCATCAGTAGATCCTGGGAGCAATTTCACCATATATAGCTCATAGTCCTTCGTATAATCTCCTGTCTCTATATCTTGTACTGGATTAGCACTCCATAAAAACTTTGAATTTCTTGGAAATAATGCTTTTACATCTTCCCTATTCAACAAGGCCATGACTTTATCACGTTGATTACGATCTGCGATTCCCATAGTCGATAGAGAATATTGAAGTTGTCCACCTGCGGAACCATTCAACTGAAAAGCCTTAAAAAGTGGACCTTGATTGTTCAAAGGATTATTTACTTCAACAATTTGTTCAGTAGAGTCAATAGCATTTCCTAATGAATCATAAACCATTGTATAAGTAGTATCAAATTGAGGTGTGTTATTATCCACACCCATTTCAGCTTTCAACAGTTGATCTGCCTGAATAAATGCAGCCTGTACTCCTTGATCGTTTACTCTATAAAGATCCCAAAACTCCAATTGTGCACTGGCCTGAAGGAAATCTCTGGCTCTTTCAGGGTTATCAATACCTGGAAGTTCAACCAATATGATATCTCTCGCTGCATCTAAAGTGATATTAGGCTGTACCACCCCCATCTTATCTATACGCTGCTTAAGTCTATTGAAAGTCAAAGACACTACATCTTTAGTGATCTCACCGAGCACTCTAGCCACATCGCCATCAGTACTTTGTGTATCAATACCTTTCTCTCTTATGGATGGGTTAGATATAAAAAAGCGAGCAAGCTTTTTACCATCAGCGATCTTTCTAAATTCTGAAACAAAAAGAGTGACAAAATCTGAGGAAGAATTCCTTAAAGCTAATTCAGCGTTATCGAGCGCCTGATTAAAGGTTGGATCTTTACTATTATTTGCCAGATCAGATACTAAATCCTTAGTCTTTACTTGGAGTACAACTGACTGTCCTCCTTTAAGATCAAGACCTAAAGCCAATTGTCTTTTTTTCAATTCATCATAAGTAAAATCCTTTAATAATGGAATTGAAAAAATCGTCTCACTCGACATAGAATCCAAGTAATTCGATATGATCTGTCTTTTCTTCGATGTTTTCTCTATACCATCTGGCATTCCGCTTACTAAAGATGTAGCGTAAGCCTCTGCACGATTCTCTACTCTATTAGTGGGTAAGATATATGCACACTGCAACAAGCTAACCAGTATTAGCAATACTAATAATAGCTTGATAAATCCTTTTCCTTGCATTAATTGTTAGTTTATGTCACTCAAAAAGAGGCGCAAATATACTGCTTTTTGTTTTCTTGAGATTCTTAAACTTGACAATTATTCTACATATAATAGTTAGTTGTGTGACTGTGCCGATAAATCCTTACTCATTAAGGGACCAATTGTACTCAAGGAAGCTCACTTTTGTATTGTCATGGAGCGAAGAAGAGGTATAATTATTCAAAAACCCCATTAAATCGGTAAAATCCTCTTTATACCATTCGAATATCTTTGATAGCTCAACTTTAGAGTCACTTATCTTGTTGGCATCTGAGTTAATAAATTCTTTTGTGAGCTTTTCTAAATTTGCTTCTAAGTTATCGGCTGTAAACGCTTGATTATGCAACTTTGGACAAGATTTAGCGGCACAATTTACTGCAAAGTGAATTCGAGCATCTTTGAATTGCGGCCTCAAAATCACATGTTCTATATCATTCAAAGAATAAGACTTACCTCCAATTAGTATTCTTTTTACCTTCCATGGATTACCATCATCGAGTGCGGTAATAGAGCTGATAGGATAATTAGTGACAATCAAGTCTACCGTAAAAGCGTTATATGCATTTATCCAATAAGCCATTTTTTCTGATCGACTCCATTTATCCTTTGGTGAATTATTCTTAAGCAATTCCAAATAAGTATTGAGCAAAGTATAATCCGTATTGAACCCTTTGTAATTTACATGACCTTTATCATCCACATATTTGGTCAAAAGATTATTCCAAAGCTCGTGTGACACCTTAGACACATCAGTGGCTGATTGAGCAGATACATTCTCTACTATCTCATTAGGTTTGAACTCTTTGACAAATTCCTCATTTATATTTTGAGCATGGTTACGATTACTATCCACTTGCGCTTTTTTTTCTCTTTCTTGAGGCATAGTTTCCACAATCTTTTCAAGCATTATCTGTTCACTTTTTTCTTCCCCACTTCTATTTTCAACTTTGATGACATGTTCTACGATATCTACCTCATCTCGACTTAATGGTTCTTTATGATGTTGCTTGACGGAATTATATTCGGCGACTTCATTCTCAATTTGTTTTACTTCACTTGTATTGACATATTTCGATGATTCGCCTTGTATTGGATCATTGTTGATTGAATCCAACACAACGTCTAATTCTTCACTTGGAGTAATGTTTTTTCTGCTTATTAATTCTTCCTTTTCGGTAGGTTTCGTTTCTCCCTTACAAGAGCAGACTGTGATTATTAAACCTATAATGAACGATCTGTATAAGAAACTTATCATTTCAATTTTATTTGTTGCTATCTAAACGCAGATATCTAAAAAAGATTTAGCTCCTGAACGTTTTTGCTCAACTTAGTACTGAAGAAGACATTTGACCCCATTAAAGAGTTACATCTAACCTAAGACCTACATTTCTGGGAGCTTCAATAATACCAGGTCTTTGCGTATATTCTGTATTTAGTAGATTCTTGAGGTGAAAGGAAAGCTTATACTTTTCGTATTCATACCCTACCCTTAGATCGAGTATGCTGTAACCATTATTATTCAGCTCTCTATATGGTCTCAAGTCTGTGATGAATGTCTCTAAAATTTTGTCTACTGCTATCACATGTCCAGCACCCTGCCACCCTACGCCAAAGCTGAATTTATTAATCTGACTTTGCACGTCCAGGGTGTAACTATTCCGACTTCTATATTTTAGAATATTTTCTGTGGAAGAAGAAGTATCTTCTAAGAAATCATTTAATCCTTCAAAATTCTGATATGTCGGATTAGAAAAATTTACACCACCATAAATATCAAATGGAATCTCTCCTACCATGTATCTCCCGGCGATAGAGAATTCTATACCATTAATTTGAGTATCGCCAATGTTACGTGATTGAAACCCAAAAATTGGAGTACTGACAAAAACGAATTCCATCATATTGTCATATCTCGATGAATAAGCCGTCAAGTCAACAAAACCTTTAAAGCCTCCTAACTTAATTCCTTGTTTAATACCAATTTCAGTAGTTATACCTGTTTCGGACATTAAGTCAGGGTTGGGTAGTATAACAAAACCCCCAAATTCTGTACTTAAAAATCGTTCAATCATAATAGGAAATCTGTACGCTTGACCTATGGACCCTCGAATAAAAGTTCCTTCACTTACTTGATAATTTAGCCCTAAACGTGCTATAATTTTATCTTCGACATTGTCTCCTTCTGGGACTACAATGGTACTATGATTGATCTCATCATTGTGTTGTTTGTTATACTCGTAACGAAGCCCCCCCGATAGTCTAAGCTTACCTATAGCCTGATCTGTCTGAATAAAGGCCGCATAATTGATCTGGTACATATCAGCATTCTCAAAAAATTGAGATTCACTTGTTGAGCGACTTGCCACACCACCTACTGTAGTTTTATTACCAGATAAAAAGGAGGTTTGATATTGATACTCTCCGTACAACATTTTGGAGAGATTAGACTGATTCAAATTGTTATCATTGTCATTGTAATAGATTCGAGACTGAAACCTATGGCGGTTATTGTTTTTATCAAAATAAGTAATCTGGGGATCAATGATATACCTAAGATTATCTGATTTAGTTACTGTCCCCTCTAAGGGTTGTAATGCGCCAATCGTACCGTTTTTCCATAAGAAAAAAGAAGAAGATCTTCCTTTGTTGACTATTGTGTTTACGCCAATAGTCAGACGATCAGTTGCACGATATCGTACATTAACATTACCTCTCAACTTATAATTGAAGTCTTCTTTTCTGTACGACTTTGTGCTATCTTGATTAAAGTAATATGACCCTAAAACGATATCCCATTTTCCAATTTTTTGTTTGTGAGAAATAGAAAAACCTATGTCTTGAGGCGTGTGATTAAAACTTCCTGATCTAAACCAATTTTTACGCTCATCAGCATAGTCACTAAATCTTGTATGGAATAAGCTAATCTTAGTTACTGGTTCAGATGTAGCATATGCGGTTCTAACATTTATTACTCCATTCATCGCTGCCGAACCATATAGAGTGGAGCCGGCACCTTTTACTACTTCGATTTGAGCTATATTCTCTACGGGGATATCTGCCCAAGAAGCACGCCCTGCATCTGGTTGGAGAGCTGGTATATCATCGATCAATAACATTACCCTATTTCCTGCATTATAGCTCCAACCACTTCCACCCCTTATATTAGGCTGACCATCAATCATCTGAACACCGGGTATTTTGTTAAAAATATCCTCTACGTTATTCGTATTTGTATTTTCGATCAAACTGGGCTTGAGTACATCCAAAGAAACAACTGATTCTCCTAAGGTGGTTTCATATTTGGCACCAGTAACAACCGCTGTTTGAAGCAAGTTACTTGAGACCTCCAAAGCTATAACATCCAAAGCTGACTCAGCAGTAAGTTCAACCTCTTTAGCCTCATAACCCACATAACTTACTAAAAGTATTTTGGCATCGACTGGAACACTAAGCTTAAAGTCTCCATCAAAATCACTGGAGGTCCCGTAGGTATCATAAATTATCGTAGCCCCAAATAGTCCCTCTTGGCTACTGGCATCGACAATACGACCAGAAATTTCTTTGAATTCTTGTGTGTACGATCGACCAACAAATGCGATCATACTGATGGTGAAAAGTGATATTTTTATTCTGTACGACATACAGTAAAAATATCAAAAACTAATTTCTATTTATACTTTTTGAGTTATACTTCCCCTTCTGACTCTTCTAATATGATTGGAGTAACCATCGGTAGCTCAATCCACTTCTTTTCCTCATTAGAAATAGAACCAAAACGAAGAAATCCTCCAGACGCTTTTGCAATATGTTCTGCAAAAGAAGTGAAGCTTTTATATAAATTATAAGCCGTATGATTGTCCAATAGAAGGAATATCTTATTCAACCCTTCTAACCTTTTAGATAAAATCTCTTCTCTAAGATCCAGTCCTCCAGGAAGATCACTTATTACCGCATTCAGATCATCATTAAATGTACTCTCTACATCTTGATAAAATCCGTTTAACATTTCTGGATTGGCGTATGATCTAATATGCGTAAGCTTTTCTGCCCAATTCAATTCCTGCGAATCTATAGTTCCATCCGCTCCTGCCACTAATACAGTTATGTTAACTAAAGATTGCTTTAAATCTTGATATTGTTCTGCTGATAAACTTGAAAATAAATTCTCTGCACTCATGTCTTTTTTTCTTATGACGGCAAAAATATAATTTTAGTCAAACAAGAATGAATAAACTTTTATTAACTCAATCGATCAGCCTCGTCAACAATCTATAATGCCAGATACTTCAGACTGAACAACAGTACTAATAGATATAGAATAGGATGAACATTTGTACCCCTTCCTTTTGCCAGCTCTATTAAAAGGAAAAAGGCAAGCCCAAATGCAATACCATTGGCAATGCTATACGTGAATGGCATTAAAATGATTAATAATACAGCTGGAATTAAAGAGTCAAGATGATCAAAATCAATTTTCTTGATACCATCCATCATCAATACGCCAACCATAATGAGTATCGGTGAGGTAGCAGCTACTGGTACTACTCCTGCGATTGGCGCTAAGAATATGGCTCCTAAAAATAATATTCCTGTTGTTACTGAAGTGAGTCCTGTCCTACCCCCTTCTATCACTCCAGCGCTGCTTTCGATGTATGTAGTCACTGATGAAGTACCTAATAAAGATCCGATAGTAGTCGCTGTTGCATCAGCTATTAAAGCTTTATCCATATTCTTTACTTCTCCATTTTTAGTCAGCATGCCACCTTTACTCGCTGTACCTATTAGTGTACCCATCGTATCTAATAAATCTACCATAGTAAAACTTATCACAACCAATAAGACCGCCAAAATCGAATTGGCACCACTGAATAAACCAGAAAAATCAAATTGCCAAAATGTGGGACTGATAGATAGTTCTTGAAGGTCATATGATTGAGGAACGATGGTTACGCCAAGGGGTATTCCAATAAGGGTAGTCAACAAAACGGACCAAATCATCGCTGCTTTAATCTTGAGCACCATTAAAACTGTTAATATAGCTAATCCAATAATTGCTAATAAAACAGAAGAGTCAGTAATACTACCAAGTTGTAAAACCTGGGGCCCAGCCTTATTAATTTTTGTAATGATCTCATCCTGTTGCAGACCATGAGAATTTAAGATTATATCAATGATCGGCCCTTGATTCATATCTATAATTCCGGCATTATTCATCCCAATTAAAGCTATAAACAGACCAATTCCAGGGGCGATGGCATATTTTAAATTAATAGGTATGGAATCGATAATTTGTTTTCTGATCCCTGTAACTGTCAGAATTAAGAATAATATACCAGAAAGCAAAACAATGGCCAACCCTTGGTTCCATGTATACCCGAGCCCAAACACCACTGTGAACGTGAAAAAAGCATTAAGCCCCATACCAGGAGCTTGAGCAAAAGGCAAGTTGGCATAGAGCCCCATTATGAGTGTTCCTATGGCGGAAGCTACACATGTAGCGATGAATACAGATGAAAAACTCATCCCTGTCTGTGATAATATGGAAGGATTAACAAATATGATATAAGACATCGTAAGAAATGTCGTCAATCCTGCCAGTAGCTCAGTTCGCGCTGTAGAACCTTCCTTTGTAATATTAAAGAACTTATCCATCGAATAAACTTAAAAAGAAATAGCGTAGCCCCTTAAACTCTACTAATAAAATTGATTCTTGAATAAAATTTTATTCGACATAGTAGCTAAATAAATTTCGCGAAGTATCATTACAATATGGTTGCAGAAGCTAAATTTAAATGGCCTTTAAAACTGATGTATTTATTATCAGTACTTTTTATCTGCTCCCTCACATCTTGTAAAACCAGTAAGCCCCAGAAATTCAAATCGGGTCTCACTATACAAATGAATGAATATCTCGATAGGAGAAATGAAATTAAAATATTAGACCAATCATTAAATTTTTCAAATAAGCTCGTACTAAGCACCATAGAAGAATCATTGGATTCAATTCTTGGTGTTATTAAAAGTGAGCGATTGGCACATTATAAAGAAACACATTTTTTCCCTCCCAGCAGAATGTTCTTTCAATCCAAGGAACACATAGAAAATGATTTACTATTCGCAATAATCAAAGATATGCCTAAAGGTGGCATATTACATCTGCATACTATGGCAATGGGTTCCGCCGAATGGGTTTTGCAAAAAGCAATCAAAACTCCAGAAATGTGCATCTATTGGAAGGAAGAGAATGCAGGACCGCTAATCAAGGGGCAATTTAAGGCCTTTAAAAAAGGTGAAATTGAAGATGGATACATACCAGTATATCAGTTGATTAATGATGATGCGCAAAATAAGGAAGAGATCAAATCGCTATTAACTTTTGATTCTTACGTTGATCAAGACTCCTTCGATATTTGGGGCAATTTTGAGCAGATATTTCAGAGAATGACTGGATTCATGAGGTACGAACCTATATTCTCAGAATATTTAATACATGGTTTTGAGCTTTTGGTGAATGATAACATTCAACATGCAGAACTTCGCATGCCATTTGCTCCAACATTATATAACTTAGATAATGAGCAATTGCCAATTGATTCATTTGTAAAAGGGCTCGAAAAAGCAGTCCTGTACACTAAAAAGTCATCGCCTCAATTCACTGCGAAAATCATTCATGCCAATCTAAGATTCAAAGACAATAAGCTCATATGGGAGGATATGAAGCATGCCGTCAATATGAGACAGAGATATCCTAATTGGCTGGTCGGATATGACTTAGTTGCAGAAGAAGATAATGGCCATAGTACACTATTTCATCTACCAAGTTTTTTGCGACTTGATTCATTAACTAAAGCCAATAATTGTATCCTACCACTATACCTGCATGATGGTGAGAGTAATTGGATAGACAATGACAACCTCTATGATGCGGTACTCCTCAATTGCAAAAGGATTGGTCACGGATTCAATTTATTTCGATATCCCAATTTGATCGAGGAAGTCAAAAAAAATAATATCTGTATTGAAATCAATCCATTAAGCAATCAAATTTTGGGGTATATAAGAGACCTAAGAATGCACCCTGGGCAGAGCTATTTAAAACAAGGGGTCACTTGCATAATTAGCTCAGATGACCCGCAAATATTTAAATATCAAGGACTGTCATACGATTTATGGAGTATTCTCTTAGCGTGGGATCTTAATCTAAGAGATCTTAAAGCGTTAAGCCTTAATAGTTTAAAATATAGCGCTCTTGATCCCGCAGAAAAAGAACAAGCCATAAGCAGATGGCGCACTGACTGGGACATATTTGTAAATCAATCTCTTAAGAAATTAAAATCATGAATAAATCAATTCTACTTATAACAGGCATCTGTACCTTCTTAATCCTCTCATTAATTGGGTGCATAAACAAGGACAATGAGTCCCGAGAAAAAATAAAAGTCAAAGTGGTGGTGGTATCTATGTTTGAGGCAGGAGATGACAGCTCTGATAAGCCAGGAGAATTCCAATATTGGGTAGATAGTCTGCCCTTAAACGAAACCTTATCATTCCCTCAAGGTTATAGAGATCTTAGAATAAATAGAGAACTGGGAGTAGTTGGGATTGTAACAGGCGTCGGCAATACTAAGTCTGCCATATCCATATCAGCTCTTGGACACGATGAACGCTTTGATCTGACTGATGCCTATTGGCTCGTTGCTGGTATTAGCGGTGTTGACCCAAATGATGTGGCAACTGGCTCTGCGATTTGGGCAGATTGGATTATAGATGGAGATCTATCGCATGAAATTGATGCACGCGAAATCCCAGCGGAATGGAGCACAGGTTACATCCCTCTCAGAAAAGCTGCTCCATATGAACTGCCGTTCCCCTCAGAAAAAGAAGTAGTGGCAGTACAATTAAATCAACAACTCTTAAATTGGGCTTATAATCTAACCAAAGAAATTAAGCTGGATGATAGTGAATCTATTCGCAAAATGCGACAGCTATACAAAGGATATAAAGCCGCAGAAATAGGACCAACCGTTACAATAGGTACCCAATTAGCGGCAAGCACTTATTGGCATGGTGAACTCTTAAATAATTGGGCTGATGATTGGGTGAAATATTGGACAGAATCAAAAGGAAATTTCATTACTTCTGCTATGGAGGAAATGGGTACATATCATGCCTTGGATCGACTACACGAGATAGGCAGAGTTGACAAAAATAGATTTTTAGTATTACGGACAGCCTCTAATTATACTATGCAATGGCCAGGTATAAGCGCAAGCGAAAGCCTCGCTGGTGAAAAAATTTCAGGCAAAGGGTATTCGGCTTATATTCCTTCTTTAGAAGCTGCTTACAAAGTAGGGAGTCCCGTTGTAAAGGAGATTGTTAATAATTGGAATATTTATAAAAATGAATTGCCTAATTAAAATGGAGTTAAAAAGTAGTTTGTACGACCTTTTAGGCCGATACCAACATATGTGAATAACTTATATAATATAAATCTTCCATAAACTATAAACTTTGCTCATATTCGCGCTGTCTATGAGTAACTAACTGTCTACTATTGTAGTCAATAATTAAACCTTATACTCAGCTGAGAATGAAAGACATTTTAACTTCCAACCTGATTGGGAGTCATTTACGATTTCTTTTAATTCAATTACCCCTAAGTAATCACAACTTTTGCGACTCTTTGTCGAAAGACGAATTGACTAATACTGTGTTCAGATGGAACAAGGTTTTCTTTTTATTTCAAAATTTTACTAAACCATTTACTTACAACTAAAATTAGTATGAGAGCTATTTTTAAAATTTCCTTAATTGCTTTTGGGCTTATGACTTTAATAAGTCAGTCTGTGAGCGCCCAAGGGTCAACTTCATCCAGAATTAATGGACAAGTTGTTTCTAATGGCGAGTCTTTGATCGGCGCAGCGGTAGTCGCCGTGCACACGCCTACAGGATTCGAATACGGCACCACCACTAACGTTGAAGGTTACTTCACATTGAATAATGTCAATGTGGGCGGTCCTTACACTATTGTAGTTTCCTTCTTAGGATATGAAGATCGAACAATTAATGACATTTATTTGGCATTAGGTCAAACAGAAACTTTCAACATTGAATTACAGGAATCCTCTGTTACTCTAGACGAGATCGTTGTGACAGCAGGAGGTTTATTTGATGGAAATAGAACAGGGTCTGAGACGAAAGTATCAGAAGATATGATTAACACCTTGCCTTCAGCAGATAGAGGACTTAATGATTATCTAAGAGTTACTCCTCAAGCTGATGTAGCTAATAATGGTGCTACCAATGGTGGTGGAATATCATTTTCTGGTGTGAATAATCGATTTAACTCCATATTCATTGATGGAGCAGTTAATAATGATGTTTTTGGATTGGCCAATTCTGGAACCAACGGTGGGCAAGCTGGAATATCCCCTATCAGTCCAGATGCCATTGAGCAAATCCAAGTAGTACTTGCCCCGTATGACGTTACTCTCGGTGGTTTTGCAGGTGGTGGTATCAATGCAGTTACGAGAAGTGGAACGAATGAATTCGAAGGTTCTGCTTACTACTTTTTTAGAAATCAAGATTTGTCAGGTAAGACACCAACGGACGATCCAAATGCAGAACGAACAAAATTAGCACCATTTTCTGCTAAAACTTACGGAGCAAGGATTGGTGGGCCACTAATCAAAAATAAATTATTCTTTTTTGCTAACGCTGAGATACAAAGAGATGAGCTACCAAGACCATTCGTGCCAAGCGAATATCAAGGAGATTCAGATGTTAATCAGTTAAATGCTATAAGACAAAAATTGATTAGTGATTATGGATATGATCCAGGAGAATTTCTTGATAATCCGCAGACAATCAATGGAGAGAAATTCTTAGTGAAGTTTGATTATAACTTGAGCGATAAGCATAAACTTACAGCAAGACATAGCTATGTCAAAGGAACCACTGAAATTCATCCAGCACCAAGTGCATCGAGAGTAGTGTTTGGAAATGTAGGATACATATTCCCATCAACTACCAATTCTACTGCATTAGAATTAAAAAGTATATTCGGACCAAATGTTTCAAACAGTCTAATCATTGGTAGAACTACTGTTAATGATGACAGAGACATATTAGGAGATCCTTTTCCACAGATTATCATGCCTGATGGTAATGGTACGGTTGTCGTTGGAACTGATAATTTCTCCTACTCTAATATTGTAAATCAAGATGTATTTACAATTACAAACAACTTTAACTTATTTAAAGGAAAGCACAATTGGACATTTGGTACACACAATGAGTTCTTCACAATTGAAAACTTATTTACCATATTTTCAACACCAAGATATCAGTACTTCTTTGACGGAGTTAATAGATTCTTAAATGATGAAAATCCAGACTTATTATTGTTCGGTCATGAGCAATCAAGTGGTGGAGATGCAATCCGAATAGGTGATGCCGCTACAAACTTAGGTCCATCGTTCAATGCCATGCAATTGGCTTTTTATGGTCAAGATGAGATACAAGTAAATAAAGATCTTAAGGTGACAGTAGGTCTAAGGTTAGACATTCCTATCTTTAGTGACGATCCTCCTTTGGACAATACAGCGTTCAATAATCAAACAATTCCTGTATTGGAATCTGCAGGATGGGACTTACAGGGTGCAAGAGCATCTCAAGCTCCAGCCACTCAGTTAATGTGGAGTCCGAGAATTGGATTCAATTATGATATGAAAGGAGATAAAACTACTCAGCTAAGAGGAGGTTTAGGAATCTTCACAAGTAGAGTTCCATGGGTTTGGCCAGGTGGTATGTTCATACGTAATGGTTTGAATAGTGCATTTAACGTAGCTTTCGGGCAACCAATTTATACAGAAGAATCAGAATGGTTGGCAAATCTTACTTCAGATGCAAGCCCTACAGGAGATGTTGACTTGTTTACTGAGAATTTCAAATACCCACAGATTTTTAGAGCAAGTTTAGCTATAGATAAGAAACTTCCGGGTGGCTGGGACGCAACAGGTGAATTCACTTACACCAAGACGCTCAACAATATGGATGTGAAGCAAATCAATATCAGTCCTAATTCTATAGGTGCATTGTCATCTGCTGATAGTAGACCAACAATTAATTTTGATGAGAAGCTTGATCCAACTTACTCCAATATCACATTGGTAAGTAACACAAGTGAAGGTTATACTTGGAACTTTACAGCTCAATTATCTAAGCAGTTCTCAAGAAATTCTTTCTTTAATATCGCCTATTCATATACTGATGCTAAGGCATTGTTGGATGGTCGAGGGTTCATTAACAATACCAACTGGTTGAACATATTATCTGTACAAGGAAATAATAATCCATCTGTACAAAGATCGACGTTTGCAGCTGGTTCGAGAATTACATCATTTATTAGTCACAAATTTGATTATTCAGAATACGCTTCAACGACCCTTTCATTATTTTACACAGGCAAATCAGGTTCACCATTTTCTTTCACATACAACAACCCGATTTCGGATGTTTCTAATAGTGCAGGATACAATGACTTGTTCTATGTACCTTCAAGTCAAGGAGAAATCAACTTAGTTGACATAGAAGGTGGAGCTACGGCAGCTCAACAATGGGCTTCTCTTGATGCTTTTATTGAAAATGATAGTTACTTAAGCAGCAGAAGAGGTGATTATGTGGAAGCAAATGAGTCAAGAACTCCTTTTGAACATGTCATAGACCTTAAAGTTACTCAAGACTTTATGTTCAGAGATCATAAGTTTCAATTCACATTAGACATCTTCAACTTCACTAACATGTTGAATAAAAATTGGGGAAGAAGATACTTCGTAGGAGGCAACACATTCCCATTAGTTCAAGCTAATAGAGTTGATGAAAGTACGGTCGAATATAATTTCCAAGATCCAGGTGATCCTTGGGCTATTGTTCAATCTGGCACCTATAGTGCAAGATGGAACATGCAAGTTGGATTGAGATATATTTTTTAAAGGATAATATCATTTCTAAAAAAGCCCCATACCTTTTTAAGTATGGGGCTTTTTCATCTCTATGAAACCCACAAATCAATATAAAATAGGTTCAAAAACTGCAACTGCTCTTGTTCTATCAAGTATGATAGGCACTGGAGTATTTACAAGTTTAGGATATCAACTTTCTGATATAACCAATACATGGAGCATAATTTTACTTTGGTTTATAGGTGGTTTTATAGCTTTAATTGGAGCATTCACTTACGCTGAATTAGGCACTCATTTTAAAGAATCAGGAGGAGACTACATATTCCTGTCAAGAATATTTCACCCAATATGGGGGTATTTATACGCATGGACTTCAATGACAGTTGGCTTTTCTGCTCCTATAGCCATAGCAGCATTAGCTATGGCAGAATATCTAACCCTTCCTTTTGGACTCGGGATGTATGGCAAATTCATAGGAATAGGAATTATCCTAATTCTTTCTACCATACATTCTTTTAATCTGAGAGTTAGCGGTTCATTCCAAGATTATTCTAGTCTCTTTAAGGTTCTATTCGTAATATTACTTATTGTGATTGGCATAATCGTATCTCCTCAAGTTGCTGGTAGCATCAACCTCAATAATGAATGGACACATGAAATATGGAAGCCTGGTTTTGCAGTGAGTTTGGTATACGTATCCTATGCTTATCAAGGATGGAATCAAGCTGCATATATCACCGAAGAAATTCAAAATCCCAAAAAACAATTACCTATTGCTTTAATTGGTGGTACATTGATAGTTACTGTGATTTATGTAGCACTCCAATTAGTGATGCTCAAACATGCCAATATTAATCAGTTGGCTGGCGAAGCTGATGTAACGACTATTTCATTTAGTAATATTCTCGGATCGCAAGCGATCATGTGGATAAGTCTATGTATCGCTATTCAACTTATTGCTACAATGAGTAGTTACATATGGGTGGGATCACGATTAATCAAAGCTATGGCGTCAGAACATCCTCTGTGGAGACCATTGGCTAAAGTATCTAAAATGGATATTCCAATTCGGGCTATCTGGTGGCAAACTATTATAAGTGTTGCACTGACATTATTAGTTTCTCTTGAGCAAGTAATGCTTTATGCGGGATTTTTATTACAGATGATGAGCACGGTAACCATCTTTGCGTCATTTTATATCAAGCCTAAGGAGGGTAGCTTTAGATCACCATTTGGTAGGGTTCTGCAGTGTATTTATATACTCTTTAGTCTATTTGTACTATGTTATTTACTTTATGAGCGGCCACTGGAGAGTATACTTGGGCTAACTCTAATTGGCCTTGGTGTTATCACATATTTTATTAGACCGTCTCTCAATAGGACTTCATAAAATGGGGCTTAATACTACTCATCATTTTTATGAAGTCAATTCCTTTGACTCCTTCCCTCTCAAAGACCAGTCAGTAAATCTTATTGTCACCTCTCCCCCCTATCCAATGGTTGAGATGTGGGATGAAATTTTCACTACCTATCATAAATCTATCTCTACCAACCTTAAAAAAGGTGAAGGTGATAAGGCCTTCGAAAAAATGAATAAACTATTGGATAGCACTTGGGCAGAATGTTTTAGAGTATTGACAAACGGTGGATTTGCGATTATAAATATTGGAAATGCTACCAGATCTCTTGTTGGGCACTTTGAGATGTATAGTAACCATAGCCGATTTATACAATCTTTTAAAAAAATAGGTTTCGATATACTCCCTTATATAATATGGCGAAAGCCCACTAATAGCCCAACAAAATTCATGGGATCTGGTGTTCTTCCAGCAGGAGCGTACGTAACCTTAGAACATGAATATATCTTAATCCTTCGCAAAAGAGGCAAAAGATTATTTAATGAAGATGAAAAAGTTAGAAGAAGAGAGAGTGCTATATTTTGGGAAGAAAGAAATAAATGGTTTTCTGATCAATGGGAGGATATCAGAGGTGCCCGTCAAAATCTTCAGCAGACGGCAGCAAGGAAAAGAAGTGGAGCATTTCCATTACAAATTCCATTAAGGTTGATTTTGATGTACAGTATGTACGGCGATATAGTTTTAGACCCATTTGGTGGAACAGGCACCACCAACATAGCAGCAATAATTTCTGGGAGAAATAGCATTTACTTTGATACTGATAAAGATCTTATAAGTTCTACCCATCAAACTATGAAAGAATCCTTAACACCCGAATTATTAAATGAAGAGGTAAACAAGAGAATGACTCAACACATTTCCTTTTGTGATTCAAAAGAAGAACTTTTTTTTAAATACAGAAATGAGTATCATCATTTCCCTGTCAAAACGAATCAAGAAAAACATTTGCGATTACTTAAAGTCCAACAGATCAAAGCATTCAAAAATCATTTTAAGGTAAGCCATGGTTAACTGTTATTGTTCAACAATTCAAAGAGATCTTTTTTTTGATTACTCTCTTTAATATCACCACTTTCCGTACATAGCAATGTATATACTTCTTTGCCAGTCTTATTGTGATATTCTAAATTTTTCTTGACATTAATATTAACTGCCTCTTTTATATACAGCTTCCGACTATTGTAGGACATTGGTTTAATCTGAATTCCACAGATTAATCCATTTTGACCATAGACTTCTACGTCAACTGCATATTTCGTATCTATAGAAGAGGATGTCTGTTCAAATAGCAATTTTGGAAAAGAATCTTTCAAAGTGATTAAGACATTCTGCTCTCTGATATAAATGCCATTCCATGTTTCGCCCAAGAGCCTATACTTTACCAACTCAAATGATTCACTCAATCCCAAGTCTACCATATTCTGAATCATTTTTTTTAAAATAAAAGCCCTATTTAATAAAATAGCTGGAGTGCGTCCAAAATTATACTGGGCATCCAATACCTTTTGTGAGGAATTAAATTTAGAGTAGTTAGGCCCATTGCTATAATTTAATGAAAAGGCTAATTCCGGACCAAATTTCTCAAGCAACAACTCTCTTTCATGTCCTGATGCGAAATAATAATCTTCCCATTCATGATAATGATTAAAATATTGACCCTTTATGAGGTAGCTCAACATGCCTACGCTCCATGCAGAATTAAGCCTCGCTCTATTCCAGATATCATTTGTACATCTCAATAGCTCATGAGATACTTCTAAGTCTCGTCTAACTTTTTTTGATCCACAATATTGATCTCCCATTCTTTTATTCTATCAAATAGAAGATCGCCATAATTAGGAATATTACAACAACCATCTAATGAAAATATTAAATCATACTCTTTTAGAGCCTCCCGATATTCATCCTCATTAGCTATTTTTTTGGAGAGATCCATTTTACTTTATCTCGGTCTAAGCTCTATGAAAGGACAGATGACTTCTTCGAGTGAAATACCTCCATGTTGAAAGGTATTCATATAAAGATTGTTGTATTGGTTATAGTTGTTAGGGTAAAGAAAGAACTTATCTTCTTTGGCGAAGACATATTTACTACTAATATTCGTCTTAGGTAATCCTACTGCATGGGGATCATTGATCTCCAAAACATCTTTTCTTTCATAATTTAGATTACGCCCCATCTTATATCTCAGATTGGTAGTAGTATTTTTATCGCCTATCACTTTAGACGGTTTATGGACTCTAATCGTACCGTGGTCAGTTGTAATAAAAACTTTAACTTTCTTTTCTCTTAACTTATCGAGAGCCACTCTCAGCGGTGAATTCTCAAACCAAGATATGGTAAGAGATCTATAAGCTTTTTCATCTCCAGCTAATTCTTTCAACACTTCCATCTCAGTTCGAGCATGAGAGAGCATATCGATAAAATTGTATACTACCACCGTCAGATCATTATTTAAATAATTGTAGATATTATCACTCATCTGTCGAGCTGCGTTGACATTCGTGATTTTTAAATAATCAGACTGAAGCTCTCTTCTAACAAGTCTATTTAGTTGAGATTTCAACAACTCCGCCTCATGATTATTTTTACCCCCTTCTTCATGATCATCAAACCAATAATTCGAATAGTTCTTTTTTATATCTGCGGGCGTCATTCCAGCAAAAATAGCGTTCCGACTATATTGAGTGCTGGTCGGAAGTATACTGTAAAAAAATTCTTCTTTTTCGACTCTATAATATTCAATAATAGCTGGCTCGATTGCTTTCCATTGATCAAATCGCAAATTGTCTAATAAAAATAAGAAGGTAGGTGTTCCCTCTGTAATATGAGGAAGCAACTTATTTTTCAATAAATTATGAGACATGACAGGTGCTTCATCTGGATTTTGAAACCAAGTGTGATAGTTTTTCGCAACAAATTTTGAAAACTCTGCATTTGCTTCAGTTTTTTGCATTTGAAGGATGTCCATCATCTCAGGAGTTTGGGACTTATCCATTTTTAGCTCCCATGAAATAATTTTTTTATAAATTTCAACCCATCCCGCTATATCTAAACCGCTATTGATCTCCATTAATATTTTTCTAAACTCAATCTGATAATCTGTCATTGTTTTCTCACTTACAAGACGTTTATTATCTATGAGCTTTTTAAGAGTCATCAATATCTGATTAGGATTGACAGGCTTTATGAGGTAATCATCTATCTGAGAGCCTATCGCTTCCTCCATTAAATTCTCTGCCTCATTTTTAGTGATCATTACAACAGGAACGTTGTTATTTCTTTCTTTTATAGCTGCCAGAGTTTCAAGACCCGATATACCAGGCATAGATTCATCTAAAAATACAACGTCGATATTTTTATCTTCTTCAAACGTCTCAATTGCATCATGACCATTAGTGACAGTTATAACCTCGTAACCTTTCTTTTCCAAAAAAAACAATTGAGGTTTTAGCATGTCAATTTCGTCGTCTGCCCATAATATCCTGATATCTGCCATAATTCTTATTTCTCCTTTTAGTTCGCAATGGTAGTGATTTTTTAATACAATGAAACTTGCATTCTAACCACCGATAAGCGAACGAGTGTATTCCTTAGATTATTACAACTTCATGCTATACTAAAATATTTATGGTATGAAATATGTAATGATTAGCATATATGTCCAAATTCAAAGTATTTAATGATCCAATCTACGGGCTAATCAATTTCCCTTTTGAGATTATCTACCGCTTGATAGATCACAGGTACTTTCAACGATTGAGGCGAATTTCTCAAGTTGGGCTATCTTCCTTGGTCTATCCTGGAGCTACTCATACGCGATTTCATCATGCTCTCGGAGTGGCACACCTTTGCTCAGAACTTATAATTAATCTAAGGTTAAAAGGTGTCGAAATTACTGATGAAGAATATGAGGCCACCTGTATAGCAGCATTATTACATGATATTGGACATGGCCCATTCTCTCATGCATTAGAATACCAGATCCTCCCTATACATCATGAAAAAATTACTTTGCTCATGATGAATATCCTTAATGATGAATTTGATGGAGCCCTTTCTTTGGCAATTAAAATTTTTAAGAAAGAATATGATAAAACATTCTTGCATCAGTTGTTATCAAGTCAATTGGATGTAGACAGAATGGATTACCTCAACCGTGATAGTTATTATACAGGAGTCGCTGAAGGCATTATTGGTTATGACAGAATCATAAAAATGATGAATGTTGTCGATAATCAGCTGATAGTTGAATCTAAGGCTATCTATAGCATAGAAAAGTTTTTAATCTCGAGATATCTCATGTATCGCCAAGTATACCTGCACAAAACTGCTATATCTGCAGAACAGATGTTGAAACTTTTTTATTCTGAACTCAAAGAAAGCTTTCTCAATGAACATATTGACTCAAATATTTTAGCACAATTAGCACAATTAAATGAAGATCAAATAAATAAGGATAGTGTAGAATTATTTTCAAGGCTCGATGATATCGATATTATCGTAGCAATAAAAAATAAGGTTCATTCAAAAAATTATATTCTGAACTATCTATCCCAAAGTATATTGAACAGACGTTTATTTCGAACTATCGTTCAAAAATCACCATTCAGTAGTGACTTTATAAGTAACCTCCGTCTTAAAACCGAAAATACGTTGCTTGTAACGCCTCCTATATCAATGAAACTGATTATTTTTGGGGCGGATAAGAGCAGCATGTATAATAAGGAAGACGAAATAATCATAATGCACTCACCATCCGAAACCAAACCATTCGCCGAAATATCCCAATTTCAATCAATCGAATACAATGAAAATTTAAATTTTATTTCATTTCCAAAGGAAATATTGGAGATAGATTAAATTTGCAACTTTTTTTATAGAATTCATATAACAAATATTTATTAATTAAACGCTTTCAAAAACTATGAAAAATCTTAACTCATTGTTTACCGCTATCTTATGCTTAGCGTTTGTGAGCATGTATGCGCAACCTGAAGCAGGTATGCCATCAGAGCCAGGCAAATGTTATGCTAAGTGTTTGATCGCTGATCAGTATGAGACAGTGACTGAGCAAGTTTTGGTAAAAGAAGCTTCTTCAAAAGTTTCTATTGTACCGGCTAAGTATGAGACGGTAACTGAGCAAGTATTAGCTAAAGAGGCTGCAACGACTCTTTCTGTTAATCCAGCAACATTCGAAACTGTAACTGAGCAAGTATTAGCTCAAGATGCAGGAAAAAGAGTTTCGACAACTCCAGCTACATTTGAAACAGTATCTGAAAGAGTGATCAAATTTATTGATGCTCCAGGTGTTTCAGTTGTTCCTGCTTCGTTCGAAACTGTAACCGAGCAAGTATTAGTACAAGATGCTTACACAACTCTTCAGGTAGTTCCAGCTACATTTGAAACTGTAACTGAGCAGGTATTAGTGCAAGATGCTTACACAACTCTACAAGTTGTTCCAGCAACTTATGAAACTGTAACTGAACAAGTATTGGTAAAAGAAGCTTATAGCACTACTGCTCAAGCTCCTGCTATCACTGACGGTCCAGGCCTAATTGATATGATCTCGAGCGGATCTAACAGTTACACAACTTCAAATGGAGTAACAAGAACTTTTTCTTCAGCTGAAGTTAGTGCCTTAAAAGCATTAATCGATGGTGGAAATGGTTCTGGAGGTTCATTAACTGGAGCTCAATTGAGCAGAATTTTAACTTCTGATCAATACGGAAACGTGTATGCGACTATGACTGAGCAAGTTTTGACTCAAGATGCTTATAACACAATCAACACTTTCCCAGCTCAGTATGAGACTGTGACAGAACAAGTGTTAGTGAAAGAAGCAGGTACAAGAATTGAAACAAGACCTGCAGGATACGAAACTGTAACAGAAACAATACAAACTTCTCCAGCAAGTACTAAGTGGGTGAAGAAAAAAGCAGATAGAAACTGTTTATCTGCGGATCCAAATGATTGTTTAGTATGGTGTTTAGTTGAAGTTCCTGCTCAATTCAAAACAGTTACTAAGTCTGTTAGAAAAGCTTGTGAAGCAGGCTGGACTTCAAGTGGAGAAGATTGTGTAAGAACTGTTGAAGTTCCTGCTGAATATTCTACTAGAAGTTTCCAAAAATTAGCTTCAGCTGCAGGATCAAACACGAATGCAGTAGCAGCAAAATACGGAACAAGAACTTACAAAAAGTTAATTGTACCAGCTGGAACATACAGCACACAAGCTCCTGCTCAATATAGTACAAGAACGTATAGAAAAGTTGCCACTCCAGCTTCTACAACAGCGGTTGAAGTACCAGCTCAATATACTACAAGAACAATTAAAAAATTGAAGTCACCAGCTACTACAACAGTTGTTGAAGTACCAGCTCAATACACTACAAGAACATTCAAAAAATTAGCTAATGATGCCGCTACAGTTGAAGTAGCTTGTGGTAAGTCTTCTATATTAGAAGGTATCAACTTTGAGAGTGGTTCAGCGAGATTGACTGCTTCTTCAAGTGCAGCAATAGCGAGATTGACAGCGATGTTAAACGATAAGCCTGCTGTAACTGCAAGATTAATCGGACATACTGATAGTCAAGGTGGCGAAGCTGCTAACGCTGATCTTTCAAGAAGAAGAGCTAAAGCAGTGTACGATGCAATAGTTGCTTCTGGAATATCTGCTTCAAGATTGAGCTATGAAGGAAGAGGGGAAGCTTCTCCAATTGCTTCTAACGAAACTGCTGCGGGTAGAAGAGCAAACAGAAGAACTGAGTTTATCACTTTTGGTGATAACGATGGTGCAGGAGACTGTACAGTATATGAGACAAGAACATTCCAAAAGTTAGTTTCAGATGCTTCAGTTGGATCTGATGACATAGCAGCAAAATACGAAACAAGAACATACAAAAAGTTGGCTAATGATGCTTCAGTAAGTTCTAATGACATTCCAGTGGCATACGAAACAAGAAGTTTCCAGAAGTTAGCTTCATCTGCTACCACTACTACATCTGAGATACCTGCACAGTACAACACAGTTACTAAAACTAATTTAGTTAAAGCTGGTGGTTTTACTGAGTGGAGAGAAGTAATCTGTAATGCAGATATCACTCCTTCTTTCTACAGAAGCGTACAACAAGCTTTAAATGATAGAGGTTACGATGCAGGTCCAGTTGATGGACAGGTTGGAGCGAGAACTAAAGCTGCTTTAGTTAAATTCCAAAGAGATAACAACCTTCCAATTGGAAGTATGGATATCGAAACTCTTAAAGCTCTTGGTATACAGAGATAATCGATAAGAGTTTTTAAAAAATAGAAAAGGTCCACATTAGATATGTGGGCCTTTTTTATTGATATATATGTTATATCTAATGTTTAACAATCATACATTTGCCACATTATTTAACAAGCCTATAAGTATGGATAGTGTTTTTAACCTTATTGACAAAGAACTTCATAGACAACAAGAAGGAATAGAATTAATAGCTTCTGAAAATTTTGTAAGCAAACCCGTGATGAAAGCCATGGGGACATGTTTAACTAATAAATATGCCGAAGGCTATCCAGGCAAAAGATACTATGGAGGGTGCGAGATCGTGGATCAAATAGAAACATTAGCCATTGAAAGATTAAAACTGCTTTTCGGTGCAGAATATGCTAATGTTCAACCTCATTCTGGAGCTCAAGCCAACGCCGCCATATTTTTAGCTTGCTTACAACCAGGAGATACTATTTTAGGGTTTGATTTAGCTCATGGAGGGCATTTATCTCATGGTTCGCCAGTCAACTTCTCAGGAAAAGTATACAACCCCATATTTTATGGTGTTGAGAGAGAAACGGGCACAATAGATATGGATAAAGTAGAAGCATTAGCCAAGAAAAACTCACCTAAGCTTATCATATGTGGTGCCTCTGCTTATTCAAGAGATTGGGATTATGCACGATTCCGTGTTATAGCGGATGAAGTTGGCGCACTTTTACTTGCAGATATTGCACATCCTGCAGGGTTGATCGCCAAAGGTCATCTTAATGACCCTATCCCCCACTGCCATATCGTAAGTAGTACTACGCATAAAACTTTACGCGGCCCAAGGGGTGGAATAATTATGCTTGGTAAAGATTTCCAAAATCCTTGGGGTCGTAAAACGAAAAAAGGAAATCCTATTATGATGTCAAGTATTATGAATAGTGCAGTTTTCCCAGGTATGCAAGGAGGCCCATTGGAGCATGTTATTGCATCTAAAGCAATAGCTTTTGGCGAAGCATTAGGAGATGAGTTCAAGGAATATGGACATCAAGTTATAAAAAATGCGACAGCTATGGCTACTGAGTTCGTCAATCGAGGATATGAGGTGATATCGGGGGGCACTGATAATCATCTAATGCTTATCGATTTACGGTCTAAAGGAGTAACTGGAAAAGATGCAGAAAAAGCATTAGTCCAAGCGGACATAACTGTCAACAAAAATATGGTACCTTATGACGATAAAAGTCCATTCGTAACATCTGGCATTAGAATAGGTACAGCAGCTATTACGACAAGAGGATTAGGCGTTGATGCTTGTCTCAACATTGTTGATTGGGTTGATAGAGTTGTATGCAATTATGAAAATTCGTCGATCATAAAGGAGACTAAAAACGAAATAAATAAGTTTATGGAAAAATTTCCATTATACGAACCTTCATCTGAGATGTTCTAAGAAAAAATTAATATTCGATACTACTTAGGGATAAACCTTTAGCTGGTACACTCCAGCTTAACTTAAGTTGTGATTGGGTATCTAAGGCATTCTTTAGCTCTTGTATTGTTATTTTGCCTCTGTTGATATTGATGTGTGCACCTACTAAAAGTCTGATCATACCTCTCAAGAATCGATTTGCCGTTATTTCAAAAACTAAAGTGCTTTGAGAAGCATCAGTGAAGTGCCAGTGAGATTTGTAAATTTCACATAGCATAGTCGAACTATCCGAATTAGTTTTGCAAAATGTAGTAAAGTCTGAATATGAGGAAATTATGTAAGATATATGGTTAAGCAGATCTACATCCAAATTAGTTCCCAAAGAATATTGATACGAAAAACGATCTACAAAAGGATCTTTTTTAAAATGTAAACAATATCGATAAGATCTTTTTAAGGCATGGAATCTGGCATGAAAATCATCATGGACCTGATCTATCGCTCGTATAGCGATCTGGGAACTCAACATTTTATTGAGCTTATATTTTAACTCGTCTAAATTATATTCATCATTCAAAAGATCGCAATGAAAATAGTAATCATCGGCATGAACACCAGCATCAGTACGTCCACAACCTATTATTGGGATCTCGCTTTGGTATAAAGTTGCTAAACAGTCTTGTATATCGCCTTGAATGGTTTTACTATTAGGTTGGACCTGCCAACCAGAGTAGCCCGTTCCGTCATAAGACATTCTCACAGACACTCTCATAGCTTAAGTGTTTATGCCACCTTTAACTTGCCAAACTTTGACTTATCAAGCTGACCCTGTGCATATGCTTTAGTTACTTTAAATTCTTTAACCTCATTATCTGAGGGTAAGTTAAACATAGCATCAGTTAATACCTCCTCACAAATTGATCTTAAACCTCTGGCACCTAAACCAAAATCCATCGCTTTGGACGCTATGTACTCAATAGCCGCATCTTCAAAGGTTAATTTAATACCCTCTAAATCAAATAATTTTACATATTGCTTTATCAATGCATTTTTAGGCTCAACCAATATTTTGGTCATCATATCTATGGTAAGTGGACGTAAGTATGTAAGAACTGGTAACCTACCTAATAACTCTGGTATAAGACCGAATCTCTTAATATCCTGATGAATCACATTGCTCAACGTTGAAGAAGTCTCCTCCAACTGTTCTGGTAGATTACTGTTAAACCCTATAACATGAGTATTCAATCTTTTACTTATGATCTTCTCTATTCCATCAAATGCACCTCCACAAATAAAAAGGATATTTTTGGTATTTACATTGATCAGCTTTTGTTCAGGGTGTTTTCTACCGCCTTGAGGAGGAACATGCACTTCCGTCCCTTCCAGCATCTTCAATAATGCTTGTTGCACGCCTTCTCCTGACACATCTCTTGTAATCGAAGGATTATCACTTTTGCGAGCTATCTTATCAATCTCATCGATATACACTATACCACTTTCAGCCGCCTCCGTATTGTAATCACAGACTTGCAATAATCGACTTAACATACTCTCAACATCTTCACCCACATATCCGGCTTCTGTAAACACTGTAGCATCAACTATAGCGAATGGAACATCCAAAAATCTTGCGATAGTTTTTGCCAACAAAGTTTTACCAGTACCTGTCTCACCGATAAAAAGAATATTAGACTTTTCTATTTCAACATCATCTATTTTCTCATTATACTTTAGCCTTTTATAATGATTGTAGACAGCCACAGATAAGTACTTTTTAGCTTCCTCTTGTCCTATGATGTATTCATCCAAATAAGCATTGATATGCTCTGGAGTTATATTTTCGGGAAGTGTGAACTTCTCGTCCGATTCGGAGACACTTGATTTTAATTCTTTAAGAACTATCTCATTTGCTTGCTCTACACACGACTCACATATATGACCATTGGTGCCTGCTATCAATAATAGCGCTTCGCTCTTATCCTTTCCACAAAATGAGCAATTTGGATTTTTAGTCTCCATGTTAAATTTTTAGTTAGACTTTTTTGGCTTTCTTACTTTCCCGATTCAATACCTCATCAATCAAACCATAATCTTTGGCTTCCTGTGCAGTCAACCATTTATCTCTATCACAATCCTTCTCGATAGTATCAACATCTTTACCTGTATGATTTGCCATAATTTCATATAACTCTTTCTTCATCGTTTTGATCAAGTTATATGAAATCTCCATATCTGAAAACTGCCCTTGCATGCCTCCTGAAGGTTGATGAATCATAACTCTACTATGAGGAAGACAGCTTCTTTTACCTTTTTTACCAGCGCATAATAATACTGCTCCCATTGATGCTGCTAAACTTGTACATATTGTATTTACATCAGGAACCACGTATTGCATTACATCATATATACCCAATCCCGCTATCACACTTCCACCAGGACTATTAATAAACATTTGAATGTCCATCTTAGGGTCTGTTGACTCCAAAAATAACATTTGGGCTTGCACCACATTGGCAACGTAATCATTAACAGGGACTCCCATAAAAATGACTCTGTCCATCATCAATCTTGAAAACACATCCATTCCAACTACATTTAGTTGCCTTTCCTCGATCACTTGCGGGGTAAATCCATCTATTTGAGGAATGCTATTCGCCATGTATTTTTCTAAATGCATGGTACTCATCCCAAGGTGCTTAGTAGCATACTTTTTAAACTCGTTGCTGTTTATCATTTGATTTCTCTTTTAATCGATAAATTCTATAACTAATAACAGAAAATTATCAAGCAATGTTTTCTTGAAGTTCCTTTACTATTTCTTTATACTTATCTAAAGACACATTTTTTGGCTTTAACTCTACTATATCACAGACTTTATCCAAAACTTTCTCCGCCAGCAATTCTTCATATTCCTTTTGAATGGTTTCTTGATTTTGCATGAGACGGTTAACCATGTCATCGTAATTTATCCCCGGATAGCCACCAAATTGTGCAAATTGTTTTTCAATTTTAATTCGGAGGGCAGCCTTAATCTCATCTGGACCTATCTCTAAGTCATGCGCTTTGGCGATAGATTGCTTTATTAGAGTCCATTTTAAATTCTTCACAAATCCCGAATAGTCTCTTTCAATATCTTCAGGAGTTGTTTTCTCATTAGTTGATAACAACCAACGCTTCAAGAATTCATCGGGAAGTTCAAAGTTGTTTACCTCAGTAAGATTTTCTAAAATATATCTTTTTGTTATTGATCTTCCCTGAGTTTTATAAAAACTTTCTAATTCTTCTTTTAGATAATTCCTCGCCTCTTCTTCTGTTTTTATTTCAGGATTCCCAAAAGCCTTAGTAAACAGATCCTCATTAAGTTCTGCTAGCTTTAATCTTTTAATGCCGGCTATAATGGCATTAAACTCAAAGGTGATATCTTCAGGTGCATCTTTAAGAAAATATTTTTTGACATACTCTTCATCAGCATCTTTCTCAAAATTTAAGATGTCCATCTTAAACTCTTCTCCCAATTTTTTGCCTAAAACAAGCTTTTGGGCATCCTCATTAAGCCTATCTGGCATTACTGTAATATTAGTCTGAAAAGCATCTCTATCTGCTGGAGCACTTTGTTCAGTAATTTCTATTTGTAATATATCATCAGACAATATTGTCTCATCTACTTCTTCTTGCGTGCCGAATCTTTTTCTCAAACTTTCTAATTCCTCATCGATCATAGAACCTTCAAAATCTACTTGTATATCATCATATACATCTGCCTCGGAAGCACCTACAAGAATAAATTCAGGGGCAAGACCTAAATCAAATACAAATTCAAAGTCACTCAAATTTTTTATATCAAAATCAATTTGCTTTTGATTGTCCGATGGAAGTGGATTGCCAAGTATTTCAATTTTGTTGTCAGTGATATAATCCGATAATCCATTTTGCAATTTATCATTTATCACCTCAGCTAAAACAGATTGGCCGTACATTTTTCTAATGGCAGACATAGGTGTTTTACCTTTCCTAAATCCTTTGATATGAGCCTTATTTTTGTATTTCTTTAATTCATCATTTAACCTACCGATATAGTCATCTTTCTCTAGTACTATAGTAAGCTGTGATGAGAGATCACCCGTCTCAATCAATTCTGTTTTCATAAATTATTAATTAGGAAAAATATTAATAAGAAGTCGCTTTGCGAAGTGAGAAAATGTGCGGGTGGAGGGAGTCGAACCCCCACACCTCGCGGCACTAGATCCTAAGTCTAGCGTGTCTACCAATTCCACCACACCCGCATTTTCAATGAGGCCGCAAATATATGACGTTTATTTTGATTTTCAACACCCTTAAAAAAATTATCCCAAATTTTTAAAATAAGATTTTTTAATATAAATTAGACTTTGTCTAAATCTAAATTCAGCTATGCCTACAGGCACTACAGCCATATCTTCTGAAGAACTCAAGTCTATAACAGAAGTATTTGAGGGATTAATTACATCTCTAAAACCAAAGCTAAAAGGTAGTGATGAAAAAGATATTAGAAAAGCCTACGAGCTCTCATTGGATGCGCACAAATTCCAGAGAAGAAAATCTGGAGAAGCCTATATCTTCCACCCTCTCGAGGTAGCAAGAATATGTCACGAAGAAATTGGTTTAGGCCCAACAGCTGTTATTTGTGCTATCCTGCATGATGTAGTCGAAGACACTCCGATTAATCTTGAAGAGATATACGAACTTTTTGGCCCCAAAGTGACTAAAATAGTCGATGGATTGACCAAATTAGATGGACTATATAATGTTGATAACAAAAATGCTGAAAATCTAAAAAAAGTACTAAGTACTTTAGTCGAAGATGTCAGAGTAGTCCTCATCAAAATGGCTGATCGCATACATAATCTGCGTACTATTAACGCGATGCCTAAGCATAAAAAGCTCAGAATCGCTGCAGAAACAATGTACATATATGCACCGCTCGCTCATCGCCTTGGATTATACAAAGTCAAAGTCGAATTTGAAGATATCTGCATGCGGATTACTGATTCTGATAAGTACAAAGAAATCAGTAATAAAATAAAAGCAAGTGAAGAAGACCGTCAAAGATATATTAGCAAATTTATAGGTCCGCTGCAACAAAAAATAGATAAAGAAGGGATCAAATATCGCATAATTGGTCGTCCCAAAGCCATCTCATCCATCTTCAATAAGATAAAAACCAAGAACGTCGAATTTGAAGAAATCTATGATCTATTCGCTGTGAGGATTATTGTAGATGTTCCTTTAGCCCTTGAAAAATCTGTATGTTGGCAAGTTTATTCAATAATAACAGATTATTATAAACCCATCCCCGAAAGGTTAAAAGATTGGATCACAACTCCAAAAGGAAACGGATATGAGTCATTGCATACAACTGTTATAGGCCCCTCTGGTAGATTTGTTGAAGTGCAAATCAGAAGTGAAAGAATGGATGACATTGCTGAAAGAGGGTTTGCAGCTCACTGGAAGTATAAAGGGGTTAAGAGTGATGACAATGTATATGACAAATGGTTAGGCAACATTAGGACTCTACTGGAAAATCAAAATGGAGATGCCATAGATTTTCTCAATGACTTTAAAACAAATCTCTTTAAAGAAGAAGTCTATGTCTTCACTCCTAATGGTGATATGAAAATACTTCCTAAAGGAGCAACTGCCTTAGACTTCGCTTTTGATATTCACTCTGACGTGGGCGCTCAAGCTGTATCTTTTAAGATCAACAATAAGTTGGTGCCAATGGGCTATGTACTGCAAAATGGGGACCAGATCAAAGTAAACACTTCAAAAAATCAAAGTCCTAAAGAGGATTGGTTAAAATTAGTCATAACGGGTAAAGCTCGTTCCAAAATACGATCTTCATTAAATGAGCATAAAAAGCTTTCAGCGGAATTAGGTAAAGAAGCTTTAATTAGGAAGCTCAAAAATTTAAAAATTGACTTCGAGACGAATACTGACCTCATAGCTAGTGAATATGGTTTTAGAAACAGACCGGATCTATACATCGCCATAGAAAATGAGACTATCAAATTACAGGATCTCACAAAGAGGTTTGAAATAATTAATGGTGAATTAGTAAAACTAAAAGTTGAAGAAACAGCTGATACCAAGGAAAGTGTAAAACCGCGTCCAACTAAAAGTAAAAGTAAAAGCGAAATAATCATAAATGGACAAATCGATGAGTCATTCGATTATTCACTTTCTACCTGCTGCAACCCCGTCATGGGAGATGAGATATTTGCTTTTTTAACCACCAATTCGGGGATGAAAATTCATCGTTTCAATTGCAGTAATGCCTCTAATTTATTCACTAATTATGGTTACCGAATATTAAAAGCCGAATGGGCAAAAACGGCCAGTCGGAATTTTGAGGTGGAACTTAAAATCACGGGTATAGATACTGGACCTGGGGTGATACAAATGTTAACAAACGAAATATCCAACCATTTAGGAGTTAACATTAAAGCATTTAGTATTTCAGGTGAGGAAGGGATTTTTGAGGGTAACATTAAAATTATTGTAAAAGACAAAGGTCAACTGAATACCGTAATAAGTAGAATTAAAAGAATAGAAAGTATCTCTACGATAGAGAGAACCATAGTATAGCAATAGTCCAATGATGATAGAAGAAATACCTTTGACAGAAAAGCTTAAAAATGCCAAGGCTAAATTCAAGCACTTCTTAGAACATAATAAAAACAGAAAAACACCTGAGAGATTCGCAATTCTTGAAGAAATATACCTCAATCAACACCATTTCGATGCTGAATCACTCTATATAAAAATGAAACAAAACTCATACCGAGTAAGTAGAGCGACCATTTATAATACTCTTGACATTCTTGTGGAATGTGAATTAGTGATACGCCATCAATTCGGTAATAACAAGACGCTCTATGAAAAATCATTTGGTTTTGAAGAGCATAGTCACATTGTATGTATGCAATGTGGAGAAATCACCGAGTTTAAAGATGAACGCTTGAATGATATAATTAATGATGCCATCGATCATAATAATCAAGAGGTGATTAGAAACGCCTTTAATATTTATGTGTCTTGTACTAATAAGAATTGTCATAATCCCGAGTAAAAGAATATTTTTGCATCTTTTAAAACACAGCCTAAGCAAGAACGAATGCCTGTAGATGTATTAATTGGTCTCCAATGGGGGGATGAAGGTAAAGGGAAGATAGTTGACTATTTAGCCAATAATTATGATGTCATCTGTAGATTCCAAGGTGGGCCCAATGCAGGTCACACAATCTACACGGATAGTGGAAAATTTGTCCTTCATACCATACCCTCAGGTATATTTAGATCAAACACCATTAATGTAATAGGTAATGGTGTTGTAATTGATCCAATCACATTGAGGAAAGAGATTTTGGGATTAAAAGAAATTGGTGTTGATGTCTCTCAAAACCTAATGATCGCTCAAAAAGCCCATTTAATACTCCCTTCTCATAGATATCTCGATGCCGCTTCTGAGGCATCAAAAGGAACTGCTAAAATTGGCTCAACTCTTAGAGGTATCGGACCTACCTATATGGACAAAACTGGAAGAAATGGGTTGAGATATGGTGATATCTTCAGATCAAACTTCAAGGAAAGGTATTTCTCCTTGAAAGAAAAGCATATTAAACTTGGAGATGTTCATGGAGCTATTGACTTTGAATGGAATGATGAAGAATGGTTCGATAGTATCGAGTTCTTGAAATCATTCAAAGTTGTGAATTGTGAATACTTTTTGAACAAATCTTTAGATGAAGGTAAAAAAGTCTTGGCTGAAGGTGCGCAAGGAGTAATGCTTGATATAGATTATGGCACATATCCATATGTGACCTCATCCAATACCATCACAGCAGGAGTTTGTACTGGTTTAGGGGTAGCTCCAAGTCAGATAGGAGATGTCATTGGCATCAGTAAAGCTTATTGTACAAGAGTTGGCTCTGGGCCTTTCCCATCAGAGTTATTTGATCATCACGGTGAAAAACTTCAAGAATTAGGTAACGAATTTGGAGCTACAACAGGAAGACCAAGGAGATGTGGATGGTTAGACTTAGTACAATTAAAGTATAGTGTAATGATCAATGGTGTGACTAAAATAGCCCTGACTAAATCTGATGTAATGGATCACTTTGATAATATTACGATTGTTGATTCTTACAATATAGATGGTCAAGTATCTCATGAATTGCCCTATGACCTCTGTGACGAAAACTATACAACTAATCTAAAATCATTCAAAGGGTGGAAATGTAAATTGGAAGAGGTTCAAAAAAATGGAGAACCCTTACCAAATGCCTTTGAAACTTATATCACTTATTTAGAAAAAAATCTTAATACTCCTATACCAATAATAAGTGTAGGACCGGGAAGAGATGAATTGATCGTTCGTTAGAATTGCATCAATAACTATTTAAAAGCCCAAATCATATATTGATAAGGAAGAGCATGCTCATTAACCTTTACCACATGAAACCCGCTGTTTTCAATGTCTTTGTAAATATCTTCAAGCTTTACAAGTATATCTGGACTATATATTAATTCTTGTGGTACACCATTAGCCTTAAAGTCAACTATAAGAAGTAATCCATCTTCATTAAGCCCTCTGCGTACTCTCTTGAGGTAATCAACTTTATCTTCGATATATCCTATTGTATTAATGATTAAGGCAATATCTATTTCTCCATTTCTTAATCTCGGGTCATTAGGCAATGCCTTTCTCGTATCGATTACCTCTTGCATACTGAGATCTACATTCTGCTTAAAGAGCTCAATTAATTCGATCATCTCAGGATCGATTTCTATTGCGATTACTTTCTTCGCTTTCTTAGCTAATCGAAATGTAAAATATCCCGATTCTGCCCCGATATCTGCTATAACCTTATCAGAAATATCCCCTAAACTTTCTATAACAAATTGTGGTTTTTGCCATTCCAGTCTAGTACTCGATGAACTGGCATCATAAGGATCATCATCCTTATAATGTTCTAAAGGCTTTATTCCATCGTGGCCTTTATCTTTAAAGGATTCGCACCCAAAGATGAGTGATAGCAAAAACACCAATACGGCTAAAAACAATAAATTGAAATAATTAAGTTTCATTCAATATTTTTTAAAAACCTCTTCTATAACCTTTTCAAATTCGCTCCTCACTATGCGATTAGAAAATAAATGGCCATTCGCAATAAGGCTAATAGCCAATTTCCTACCTGACTTGCCTATTATCACTCCGGTATATGAAACAACCGAACCCATAGAACCCGATTTTAAGAATACCTTTCCTACCATATCTTTCTTACCCCTCAAAAAATATCGCACACTTCCTTCTTTACCTGCCTCGGGTAGATAACTCAATTTATCCTCAAATGAAGATTGATCTGTCATGATCTTTGCTATGAATCTGGAAAGAAAATCTGTAGATACTCTATTTTTAACTGATAGACCACTTCCGTCTAAATAGTTTAGTGAAGAAGAATCTAAATTAATCTTGCTCAACCATGATGTCATAATGTTCACCCCATCTGAAAAGCCCGTAGGATTATCTTGTGAATCAACTGCGAGAGTTTTTAAAAATGTCTCACTATAGAGATTGTTCGATTCGAAATTAGCTCTACGCACTAATTGAGAAAGAGGAGGAGAAACAAACGTACAAATCGTCCTTTCTTGTTGCTGTTCTCCGACCACTTTATAGTCTTTAGAGTCAATAATATTGCACTTGATACCCTCATCATTCATTCGTCCAACCAATTTTTCTCTAAAAAATAGTGAGGGACTAGGAATAGCCCCTTTAATCTTAAACTCTCCTTTCCCAGGCGGAATCGTCCCTTTAATTATTCTTCGATTTTCATATGGGTCTCCATATATATAGGCATTATCCCCACTACCCTTATCTCCCGTCGTTACTAAGTTGGTAAAACTAAGATTTAACCCAGAAGGTAATATTTTATTGATGGTAGTTAATGTATTGCTCTTTTCTGATCGCCCAAAATGCAAATAGTATAGATTCTCATGTATATTAAATCCGAATGTACCCGAAGCATAATAATTTGCTATGTCATCCCAAGACCATGAATCATGAATAGCCGAAGAATCAAATATTGAGTCATCAACCAGTATATCTCCATCGATACAACTTACTCCAATTTTAGCCAGCTTTATTATTATACTTTCTATTAATTTATCGATTGATAATACGTTTTCTTCAACCGGAGAACCAAGACTTGGATCACCTGCCCCTTTAATTATTAAGTTTCCATATAGAGTGCCATCTTGCCCTACTTCACCATTAATCAGCACTTTAGTCTCATATTTATAATCTGCTCCTAACATGTCCAATGCCCCATAACTTACCAAAACCTTGAGAGAGGAGGCAGGGATAAGAGACAATTGAGAATTATATTCGAATAACACTTCCTCACTATCTATATCCACTAATGACATCGCTAATTGAGTATGCTCGAATTGTTCATCTTGTAGCAACTCTTGCCATATCTCTATCTGGGCACCAATCCTGATATGAGTTACCAAGCTAAATATGACTAAAAGCGCTATTAACCCATTCTTATATCTTTTCATAATCATAAGCAATATGAAACAAAGCATCTCCATGATGAACTACGGAGGCATTATTATGCCCAATGATATAGCCACTATTTTTAGCAATGACTCTTTTAGATCTGTCGGCCTGAGGAGAATTAATGACCCCTAAATTCTCACCTTTTACAATTTTAGTTCCTGATTTTCTCGACCATGTGAACAATCCAGCCTCTGAAGCTCTAACCCAACCTGTTCGAGTGACTGATATTGGTGTAAGAGTTGGTGCAGGGGCAATGTCGATCATACCAAGATGTTTTAATATTCTTTGGACACCATTAAAACCCGACTCAATAGAATAACCGCATAATCTTACAGATTCTCCAGCTTCATAAACTAATACTGGAATACCCATTTCATTTGCCGTTTTTCTAAATGACTTCGGTATAACTCCTTTTTGAATGAGAAAAGGAGCCGCAAACACCTTAGCTAATTCTTTCGCCTTTTCATCGATTTTACTATATCTCACTTGTGGATAATTATACCGACTTGCTCCGCCGGTATGAAAATCTAAAGCGATATCGACATGAGGTAAAATCTTTTTTGTTAAAAGTCTTGCGACCCTTGATGCTAAAGAACCATTAGAGGTGCCTGGAAAACTCCGATTCACATCTTTGCCATCAGGCACATCTCGGGTAAAATTGATAAAGCCATATACATTTAATAAAGATATAGCTATGACGGAACCAACTTTGATTTTTTCAAGCATACCAGAATTAATCGCTTTTCTTACGATCTGTATCCCATTAATCTCATCACCATGAACTCCTCCGAGCAATAATAGTGTGGGCCCTTCCTCTTTTGAACGATATACATGAGCTTGTATATTCACCATTGTTGCTGATGGCAGTCTACTCACGCTAATATCAACAACGGCATTCTCACCTGGCTCGATCACTTTGTTTTCTATAACTATAGGACTCATTTGCCTCTTATCTTTCGTTCTACTAATTGAATTATTTTTTTTGCCACATCAACTTTAGTGACAGTTTCTATCCCTTCTAAACCAGGTGAAGCATTTACCTCAATCACTAATGGACCTCGATCTGAGCGCAGCATATCTACTCCAGCCACATCCAATCCCATTATTCGTGTTGACTTTAGTGCTGTTTCCCTTTCTTCATTAGTCAGAACTATTTTTTGTGCGGTAGCCCCTCGATGAAGGTTAGACCTAAATTCACCATCTTTAGCGGATCTAACCATTGATGCCACAACTTCTCCATCCACAACGAATGCTCTAATATCAGACCCTGAGGATTCTTTTATAAATCTTTGGATCAAGATCTTTTGTTTTAACCCTAATAGCATTTCAACAGTAGACTCCAACTGACCTTTATTATCAGCCTTCATAACACCAAGTCCATGCGTCCCACTAATCAATTTAATTATTTTGGGATAATCTTTAATTTCATCGATTACATCGTCCAAAAACATATCATTGGCAGAATATAAAGTATTGGGCACCTTGATTCCTGACGCTGCTAAGAGCTGGAGACAGCTTAACTTATCTCTGGCTCTCATAAGAGATTCTGCTTTAAGAGTGCTATATATCCCCATAGTCTCTATGTGACGTACAACAGCTCCTCCATGTTTTGTAACTGTATTTCCAATTCTTGGTATCGCCCCATCATACCCTTTGATTTCTTGACCATGATAAAACAATTTATTGCCTTGATCACTAACCACGAGATCACAATACATGTGATCTATAACTTTGACATAATGATTTCTCCCTTTCGCTGCACGATATAAACTTCGCGTACTATAAAGCTCTCCACTTCGAGAAAAGATAATTAATCGCATATCTAAGAGATATTAAAATTATTAATGCAATATAAGAGGGAAATCTATCAAATCTCCTTTATTGTCCTATCTTGTATTCGGTTGAAACGAAGTATATGTCGCAAGTTGAAGAAATAAAGTTAGATGACAAAAAAGTTATTAGGGCTTGGGCATTTTTTGACTGGGCCAATTCAGCTTATTCGTTGGTGATATCAACTGCTATATTCCCGATATACTACATCGCAATGTCTCCGGAAAATATAAATATTCTGGGACGTGAATTCAGCAACTCTTCGGTTTATTCATTTTCTATTTCATTCGCCTATATATTCATCGCCATAATAGCCCCTATATTAGGTGGTATTGCAGATTTTGGCAATAAGAGATTATATTTTCTAAGAATTTTCACCACCATTGGTGCTATATCTTGTGTGTGCCTTTATTTTTTTGATGGAACACCTATGGTCTGGTTAGGAACAGTCGCATTTATAATTTCTACTATAGGTTTCGCAGGAAGTTTGATATTCTATGACTCGTTTTTACCCACAATTGCAAGCGAGTCCAATTATGATAAGGTGAGCGCCATAGGTTATGCTTTTGGATATGTAGGAAGCGTGATTCTCTTATTATTTATACTCTTGATGAGTCAAAAGCCAGAGTTATTCGGATTTGCTGTCGATAGTTCTTTACCCTATAGATTAGGATTTGTTTTAGTTGGGGTCTGGTGGTTTGGATTTGCACAATTTAGCTTTAGGCGTTTACCACAAGATACCTCGGGTAAGATGGTAAAAGGAATCGTATCTAAAGGATATAAAGAGATAAAGCAAGTCTTAGGAGAATTAAGCGAACAGAAGAATTTGGTCTTGTACCTCATTGCATTTTTCTTCTATAGCGCTGGAGTCCAAACGATCATATACTTAGCAACTGTATTTGCCGAAAAAGAATTAAACTTCGAAAGCAGCGAACTCATATTAACCGTACTTCTATTGCAAATTGTTGCTATAGCTGGAGCCTATTTATTCTCCAAGGTTTCTAAAAACAAGGGGAGTAAAAATGCTTTAATAACGATGATTTGGATTTGGATTGCAATATGTATATGCGCCTATTTTACCCATACGAAAGTTGTCTTCTTTGGTGTAGCGTTTTTTGTTGGATTGGTTCTCGGAGGAATTCAATCTACCTCACGGGCAGGCTATAGTAAATTATTAAAGAAAGGAGAAGACGACTTAAGTTCTTACTTCAGCTTTTACGATGTACTATTCTATCTATCTGTAGTATTCGGCACATTTGCTTTTGGGTTTATAGATACCCTAACTAATAATTTGAGGTATAGTGTACTGATATTAGCCTCATTCTTTATTATTGCATTATGTGTGTTGACTAAGGTAAAATTTGAGAAAGCTACTTGATTTAACAAAAGAAATTCCACTTTCAAAAAATTCTAATAAACTTGAGATTCATAACATCCTAAATCTGGAGATATTTGGTCTCGTGTGAATCCCAAAATGTCAAAAATGAGATTCTCAATCGGAATACCATGATCAAGAGCAATAGACAATGAATCCAATTGGTAATTATCCCGTTCCACGTCAGAGAACAACGGCTGATTATCAAGCTCAAGACAATTCTCACAAAATGTTGAAATTTCAAACTCCGTTTTAGTTTCTTCTACTTTGATCAGACTATGATTAATAGCTATATCAAATACTTCTGCATTTTCACCATTGGTGATATCAGTCATAACCAATTCATCAGGATTATTGCCAGATATGATACTATTATTAATCGAAACCTTTATGGGCCTTATTGCAGTCTCCACGCAGTCTTCATCCAAGCAATCAAAATTATCTAATAAGACAGCCGGTTCACTATTCCCATAGTTACCAATTGTCATGTAATTAAATTCATAATTTCCTCCTGAAGTCAAAATAATACTCTGAGCGGCATTATTATAAATCAATGAATTTTCAGCTCGGATAGAACTATTAATACCAATTAATCCTGCATTAGAAGTATTTCTTATAATTGAAGAACTCATCTCAAACTGTGCCGCGCTATCAACTCTTATTCCAACAATACTGTTTTCAATTATGGTATGGGTAATAATGTTTTTTGAGCTATTGCTAAGAAACCTTATTCCTGACCACTGACCAGAAACACCATCAAACTGACTTTCTAACCGATCTCCTTGGAAAACTACAGGTTCTTCCAATGTCCCAACCACATCAAGATAACCTCCTTCCATAAATATGAGTCCACCGTCATTGAAGACTTGGTTGTCCAATATACCCAACCCTCCATGCACATGGACATGGGTCCCCGGAGCAATAATTAACCCACAGCTATCAATAAAAAGTAATCCATAAACAACATAAGGCTTGGGATCATCCCAAACCACGGTTTGATTATTACAAGTGAGTCGCAACAACTGACCTTTAGCATTTTTTGATGGAAAATAATTAGCATTCTGCCCCCATGCCTCTATCACTACTTTAGCACTACCATCAGAGGTGGTCAAGAGAAGCTCATCAGTTATAACAAAAGGACTAACACTTAACGGTTCGTCAGGATCAACTGTTACCTCAATGAATATATAAAGACTATCTCCTGCTCCCACATTTATGTTTTCAGCTAAATTCGTTGAAACTCCATCCACATTAAGCCTAAATTTCGAATTAGACTTTCCCATTTTAACTGAATTTATGATAATTCCTTGTTGACCTCGATTGTATACTTTTATTTCCCTTGTTGCACTCCCAATAGTGGTGAAGACAGTATCAAATCGCAATGTATCTACCGAAAACGAAATATCTGATTGCTGTGAAGGAACAAAATCCTCATCAAAGCAACCTGTATATAATGTCAGCGAAACAACAATTATGACTAAACAATTAAATAGCTTCACAATAAACCTTGATGTGTAAGAAGAATTGATCAAATTTGTCCTTCAATGGTGATTATAAGGTGCGAAGATAATACACCTTAATCACATCTGTCTTTAACAGCATAAATAGAAAAGTGTATAGTGGCCAAAAGACCATACCCATAGTTGATGTAATCATTCCGGCCTACAATGAACAAGATTCAATTAGTAAAGTAATTTCGGACATCCCTAAAAATTTGGTCAGGCACATAATTGTCTGTAACAATAATAGTACTGATAACACAAAAGATAATGCTTTAAGGAATGGGGCTATTGTCGTTGACGAGCCAATAGCAGGTTACGGAAGAGCTTGTCTTAAGGGGATCGAGTACATCACCACTTTAAACATAAAACCAGAAATAGTATTATTTATTGATGGTGACTATTCTGATTATCCCGAAGAATCAAAGAACCTTATAGAACCCATCATTGAAGATGGATATGATCTCGTCATAGGATCAAGAGTTTTGGGTGAAATGGAAAAAGGATCTATGACTCCCGCTCAAATTTTTGGAAATTGGTTAGCCACCAGTCTCATCAAAATGATCTATAATTACCAGTTCACAGATCTTGGCCCTTTCAGAGCTATAAGATTTGACAAATTGATGGCCCTTAAAATGGAAGACAAAGATTTTGGTTGGACAGTAGAGATGCAAGTAAAAGCAGCAAAGATGAACCTAAAATGTATTGAGGTATCTGTTGACTATAGAAAAAGGATAGGTAAATCCAAAGTATCTGGTACTATAAAAGGAACCATATTAGCTGGGCATAAAATATTGTGGACCATATTTAAATTAATCTAACCGGTGGAAGAATCTTCAATTTCTCATATGGTTCATATAGCAGGTATAATTGTTCTCATCATTTATACAGCCTCTATAGTCGCAGTTACTGTTTATTGTCTGATGCAATTTCATTTACTCTACTACTATAAACGGTTTGGCAAATCTGCCGTAAACAAATTGCAAAAAAATGAAGAAAGTGAGCTCCTGCCCTATGTGACCATTCAATTACCCATATTCAATGAATTATATGTGATTAAGAGACTATTGTCCTCTATCAGTCAATTGGATTATCCTAAAGAGCGATTCGAAATACAGGTACTTGACGACTCAACGGATGAAACTTTAGATATTGTAAAAAAAGAAGTTGAAAAATATTCGAGCTTAGGGTTTACCATATTCCATAAAACAAGAGAAAATCGAACTGGCTTTAAAGCCGGTGCACTAAAAGAAGGAATGCTAACGGCAAGTGGAGAATTTATAGCAATATTTGATGCAGATTTTGTGCCACAACCAGATTTCCTCAAAAAAACAATAGGATATTTTAAGAATAAAAATGTGGGTGTTGTACAGACTCGCTGGGAACACATTAATCAAAATCATTCGATATTAACTGAAGTCCAAGCCTTTCAACTAAATGTTCATTTTACTGTAGAACAATTAGGACGAATGGCGGGCAATATGCTTTTACAATTTAATGGGACTGCAGGGGTATGGCGGAAAGAGTGTATCGATAACGCTGGTGGTTGGGAGGCTGATACGTTAACAGAAGATTTGGATCTAAGTTATAGAGCACAACTTAAAGGATGGGAGATAGTGTATCTAGAAGACACTGTCTCTCCAGCAGAACTCCCTTCCGAGATGCATGGACTAAAATCACAACAATATAGATGGATGAAAGGTGGGGCAGAAACCGCCAAAAAAGTACTTCCTAAAGTATGGCAGTCCGAATTATCTTTTACTCAAAAAGCACACGCCTCTATACATCTATTAGGTTCGACAGTATTTTTAGCCGTATTTACATTAGGAGTATTTAGTGTTCCGTTAGCTTTTTTGATTAATCCACTAAATATTAGCTCTGATCGCTTTGCTATATTCTTAATCAGTTTATTATCTATATTGATAATCTACTATATAGCCAATGTTGAAGTGGCGTGGAAGTCAAAAAATCGTTTGAAATTAATATTCAAATTTTTATGCCTATTCCCTATTTTCCTATCCTTATCGATGGGATTATCCTTTCATAATTCATTGGCAGTAATACAGGGTTATTGGGGCAAAAAAACAGCCTTTGTAAGAACTCCAAAATTCGGTATAAAAAATATTAGCGATCAGTATATTAAAAAGAAGTATTTCAAAACTTCAATTAGTTCTATAACTATTATTGAGGGGCTGTTGTTCCTATATTTTTCATATAGTCTTTACTATGGATTAAATACTGGTCAGTACTATTTCGCACCAATGCACCTGCTGCTTGCCATCGGCTATGGTTTAATTTTCTATTTTTCTGTCAAGAATTATCGATTCAATTAGACAGTGAAGCTTTACAATAATTTTAGAGACCATTTACTTGCTGCTGTAGTAGCCATTGCTTTCATATTTTCAATTGCTTACATAGCCTATGTTCCCAGCCAGCATGAGTTTCTTAGAATAATTATCCCCATCAGTGTAGCTTTTCTGTGCTACTACTATATGTTAAGATCAGATAAGAATAATTATTCCTTTCAACAATTACTCTTAATCGCTCTAATCGCCCGATTTTGCATCATTTTTGCCGTTCCAAATTTGTCCGATGATATTTATAGATTCCTTTGGGATGGGCGTATGGTACAGTCAGGACTCAATCCATATGGACTCTTACCATCAGAAACGGTTGGAACTAACTCATTACTCTCACAGGGTTTATATGCTCTTTTAAATTCTCCAAATTATTACACAATCTATCCTTCTGTTATTCAATTTATCAATACCCTATCTACTTTTGTTGCATCAACTGATTTTCATTATGAGATATTAATTTATAAGTTAATAGTTGTCCTTTTCGAAATTGCCCTATTGAAGGTTTTATATAAGTTTTTAAAAAACCATAACTACCCATCAAAAAATCTTTTTCTATATGCGCTTAACCCATTAATAATTATAGAAATATCCCATAATCTTCACTCCGAGGGAATTATGATACTATTCTTAATCATGGGTCTAAATTCCCTACATTCGGGAAGGATATATAAGGCAGCTATCCTATTTAGTTTTTCTATAGCAAGTAAACTACTCCCGCTAATGTATATCCCCATAATTTTATTAAAACAATCAATTAAAAATAGTATCCATCTTGTAGGTATGGGTCTAATCTCTCTCCTTATACTATTCTGCCCAATATTCTATCAAAATCCTTTATTGGGATTAGATCAACTGAGTAGCTTAGGCCTCTATCTCAAAAAATTTGAATTTAACGGAAGTATATATTATTTATTAAGATGGCTCGGTTATGAAATTTACGGGTATAATCTCATTCATGTATTAGGGCCTATTTTAACCTTGGCAGCTGGTGCAGCAATATTAATCATAAGCATCAGGGATAAATCCAAAAATATAACTCAGTTTAGCGTTGCGTTACTTTTGATTACAACAATTTTTTTGTTTACCTCGAGGACGGTTCATCCTTGGTACTTGTCTCTTCCTATAGTGCTTTGCATTTTCACTCCTTTCAGATTCCCAATCGTTTGGTCCTATTTGATATGTTGGACCTATATAAATTACAGCTACTCCGTATATCAAGAAAATCTACTTATTGTATTTATTGAATATTTAATAGTCCTTGTATTGATGACTTATGAAATATATCTATACAAAAAAAGGCTTATCACCATGTGATAAGCCTTTATAATTCTTTTAATTTACTATTTAATAGGTCCAAAGATCATGTTCCCAATTAAATAACTCTTGTTTTATTTTCTCTGAGGCCAATAACCTGTCATACTCACTGTCTGGAAATTGATCCTTAAGTCTTTGTCCTAATGAATTTGACTGTGCATAGATATAACTTGCGAAGAATCTTAATTCAAACAAATCATACCAAGACATTGGAGCTACATCATTAAAATCACTCACTACTCTTTCCTTAGCTAAAAACCTTCTCGCTTTAGGATAATAAGCCCAAAACATTGGAATTTCATATAAGAATTCACCGGTATTTTCGTCAAACTTGTCTAATATTGGAGCGATTCCTAATATACGAACTTTAACTTGAGAAGTCTTTTTATCAAAGAACCACACTTCTTTTACTCTGTATCTCTTTACATCTTCAGGATCTAATGGATTCTCCGTAATTACGATCTTTTCTTCATATGTCTCAGGATCATAAACCACAGCCGTATCGATTCTATTCATCATAGCCGATAAGTCATCATTATCCAATGGCTCTTTGAATTTCTCATCTCTAAAAACCTTGATATCTCCTGACTCAGCCAAATCTTTTAGAATAGTAAAGAAAGGTCTATCGGCATTTCTAAAGCCCATATTCATCTTTTCTCTCGTATCTACTACTCTCCAAATACGACGTTGCCACATAACATCAGACTCTCTAAGAGGCTCGTATTCGATAACTCTACTTTCTTGCATCAATTCTCTTGGTACAATATCATCATAATACGTACTTAAATCATCTGCATCATTAAAAATTGTAGCTTCATCTGCTGCTCCTTCATTTTCGTCAGGATCATTTAAAAAGAAATCATCATCCTGTCCATTAATCGCAGTGATTAATGAGCACATAATTAAAAATGAAAATAGATACTTCATGTATATAAGTTAATTGTGTCGTCTATATTAATTAATGATAAAGGACATTGTTCCTAAGTCCCTTGCGGCAGGATCACCTGGGCATTTACACTTAATATTCTCAAAAAAGAATCTGTCTCCTGGTTTTGCCTTGCCAATAACTCTTTTAGCATCACCTTTAAAGGAGCCTCCTGGGTTAACTGCAACTTCTGGATCCTCTCTTCTCGGCACTCTTACTACATTAAATCCAGCTATGTTACATTTCGCATCAAAGTCAAAACCTTGCAACACTGGAATCATACCTGGTTGCGCTTTAAAGGTTCCAGATCCCATCTTACCTCCTCTACTTTTAGATAGCATCGGTATCGGATCAGGTATCCTTTTAACTCTGAATTCTTTAGATGCAGTAAAGCCAGGTGCTGACAGCTTTACATTGGCAAAGCTACCTTGCTTAGTAGGTTTGGTCACCTTGACATTATAAGTTCCGTCACTGTTTTTAGAGATACTACCACCTCCATCTCCAGTCATAGAAACTTTTACTTGATTACTAGGTACACCCGCCACAGATACTTCTACAGGATTATCAACACCTATGTAAAAAACATTCATCTTTGCAGCTGAAATAGTAGCAGACCTTTCACCTACCTCATATTCATAAGTTCGCTTAAATGATTGCACTTCTCCTGTAACAGGGTTTTTTATCGAAGCTTCAACATCATATTTCTTCTTACCTACTCCATTGGCCTTAGCAGAAAACTCCGCTACACCTTCACTATTCAAGCTAAGCGGCCTTCCATTTACACTAATTGATACTCCTGTATTGGACTCCGCTGAGGCAGATGCACTCATAAATACTTCTGTCTTAAATGTTTCTCCATTGATTACATAAGTTTTCTCTGGAGATGATACAACAGTAAATTTATCAAGCACGACATCCGTGTTAGTCCCTACCTTATTAGCTAAATAGTTGAGAAAAGTAGCTTCGGTACTTATCACATCATTTTGAAACTTTCTAAAGATAGGTAACACAGCCTGAACGGGCATTTGCTTGAAATTAAAAGTAGCCCAATCAAATTTGGCATTTTTTGACTTCGTAGCAGCCTTTTCTCTCCATGTCTCGTCATCTATAATTGATGGAATTTCATTAGCAAAAGAAGCTCTATCTTCTTCATCAACGAGATCCAATATTTTCTGACGATAGTCTATGAGTTGTTGTTTCAACTCTTCACCTCTACCTTCTTTTACAAGAAGTCTTGATGTCACATCTTTATTCTTCTTACCTCTTAAGGTAGTGGTTTTCTTTCCGTCTTTGAATACATAATCTCCATCATCATATTCACCATTTTGATTACCAGAAGCATCTATCAACCAATCCATGATTTCATCCATTTCTTGGTTCATCGTTTTTGATAATTCTTGAGCTGGCTCTATTCTCTCCGCATATTGTTCTAAGGCCTTCTTCTTTTTGGCTCCATCACGTATCAGTTCTGGTAGCGCTTTATTAGACTCTTCTAATGCCTTATTAGATTTAATAAGACCTTTATCAACAATCTTGAATGCATTAAATATTTCTGCGGATACATTAAGGGCCAACATCGCTGTCAATACCAAATACATGATATTGATCATCAGGGCCCGGGGTTCCTTAGGAATTGACATTTTCTTTGGGTATTAATTTATTAATTAATGTAACCTATTGCTTAACTGTAAATGCGCTCAACACATTACCATATACAGAATTCAAAGAAGATAAATTTCTATTAAGAGAAGCCATCTGATCTTTATACATCTTAGTATCCTCAACAGTCTCACTTAAAGAAGACATCGCTTCATTCAACTTTCCGTAAAAATTATGGGCCGCTTGAAGTTGTTGAGATGTTTCACTAAAGTCTACCTCTTGTAAAGCCTTAAGTGATCCCAAACTTTTAGACATGGATTGTAGTTCATCCAACATTCCACCTAATTGATTTTCAACCACTTCTGCATTAAGTGCCCTTGCGTCGACTGCAGCTGAGCTTGCTGCTATCTGACCTCCGGATAATGGAGCGATTGAAGCATTATGAGAATCTAAACCTGGATATAATTTCTCCCAGTAGTAATCTTTTTCTGGTCCCAATATACCTAACATAAAGAATAGAATCGCTTCTGTTACTAGTCCTACCGTCAATAGGTCTACTTTAAAACCTGCAACAACTGGCTGTTCCCAAGACTGTATTTTATACAATGCACCTAACATCACTAATGCTGCACCTACACCGATTATAAGGTTTTTGAAATATTTAAAACCTGAAGAATGTACAAAACTCATTTTAAATTGATTTTATTGAAGTTTAAATTTTGCGAAATAAGGGTAAATTAAAAGTCGTCTATCGAGCGTCCTAAAAATGTCATAGCACATCTAAAACCGATATAAGACTTAGCAGAGTCTTGGTACTCTCTATCTCTGGTACCTGTCTGCAAGAAATAATAAATATCTTTCCATGATCCTCCTCTTACTACTTTTAGTTTGAATGCTGCAGGATCATCATCCTTAGCATTATACTTTAAATCTGGGTTTAGATCATGTATATGTTGGTATGCATTTGCAGTGTAAGTCGTTTCAGTCCATTCAGAGACATTGCCCGCCATATTATATAACCCGTAATCATTAGGGAAATAAGAATCTACAGGCACAGTATGCATACCTCCATCTTCGGCATAATTCCCTCTGCCAGGCTTAAAATTAGCTAAGAGACATCCTTTGCTATTTCTAACATAGTATCCTCCCCATGGATATGGTGCTAAATCATGTCCACCTCTTGATGCATATTCCCATTCAAATTCAGTGGGTAGTCTAAAATTCTCAACAAGAGATTGGTCGTCTCCTAATTCATCATTCCAAATTTTAGTTCTCCAATGGCAGAATGCTTGTGCTTGTGGCCAAGTAACACCTACTACTGGGTAATCATCAAATGCCGCATGATCAAAATAATGTCTGGTCATAGGCTCATTATAACTATAACTAAAGTCTCTTATCCATACGAATGGATCAGGAACAATATTTACTGTTTTCTTTTCTATTACTTCAGATCTTCTACCAGCATAATTTCCACTTGCTGCTTTTTTCCAATTGATCCAATCGTAAGTATATTCTAACAGATCTGGATTAAGTTCTCTTCTACCACTAAGAGCCATATCTTTTGAAAAGAACATTTCATCTAAATCTTCAGATTCGTAATCGAGTTCCATTTCCCAATCAATTTCTTCATTCCCAAAATTATCTTCGATATAATCTCCCATGATTTCATGCCCTTTAGCATCTCTAACCCATTCTACAAATTGGCGATATTCATTATTGGATATTTCTGTTTCATCCATATAAAATCCTGTAATTGAAATGGATTTGGGTCTGGTGGTATAGGCACTGAATATATCTTGGTCGCTCTGACCAACATTCAAATATCCAGATGGTACGTAAACCATGCCATATGGATTAATCGTTCCTTTCCATTTAGGTCTTTCCTGTGAACCTATTAATTGGCCTCCATTATCTCTTCCGCAGCTACTCATTAAGATGAGAGCAATCAAACAAGAAAAAACAATATTGATGTTCCTCTGTGTCATCTAAAAATCTATTTAAATAAAAATATTTAGGGTTAAAACTTTATAGAAACTGCAAACCATTATGAAATAGTATGTCACAGTTACTCTAAATGACAATAAATTGACATTTATACCCTTTCAAAAAACGTGCTAATCTTCCATATATTTTAAAAAAATGTCAACTACTTTACATTTAGGCCCTAAATAACTGATAATGACAAGCTTAAAAAATCGTATATTTTAAGCTTACTGTGACTTAATCAGCCTAATTGAATCTTGGATTGTAGATGATTTTAGGCAATTCTGCTGTTCTTATTTTTTTATTGAGATTATAGTTAAGAATGAACTCGTGGGTATTGTCATGAAAGGAACTTAGTTTTGAGATTCCAAAATCGTAGGAATAGGAAATTCTGATATGTTCATTCAATTTAGTCCCTAAGATAAAGTTGATGGCATCGATAGATCGACTATTGTAACCTCTGATCGTCAGCCCTCCCATGATATTATTGTATCGGCCTATTGCTCCTAAGTCAGTTTGTGTTTGGACAAAATCCGATTTGACCAATAAAATGGGAGAAACAACTATCTGAGATATAAGAGGAATGTCATAGCTATAAAAAAGAGAGAACAATTGCTTTTGTCTAAACTGGGAACTGCCTGATGGGCTCAACGATACAGGGACATTATCTAAGCTTAAACCTAACTCTCCATATCCAGTAGCAGCATAGAGACTAAATCCATAGATGATCGAACTCCCTCTCATATCTCCTGACAATAAAATAGGATCATTATGATTAATAGCATTATCTACATAAGTCCCTGACGGCGTAACTAATCTCGAACCGTCTATCTCTACTTGAGAAAGGCCAAATTTAACACCAAGAGACAATAAGACTCCTGGCATTTCGCCAACATAATTATAAGAGGTAGTTAAATCAGTTTTGACAAGAGGTCCTAAGGATTCGTTTTGAATACTAATTCCGGCTGATCCAGACAAAAAATAAAGTGGCAAGTGTGCATTGATAAATTGAGTCTTTGGGGCTCCATCAAATCCGCTCCATTGTGACCTTAATCCCGCCGTAATACTTAATGAGGATTCTAATCCGCCATATGCTGCGCTAAAACCATACCGGTTGAACATGAATTGGGTACTTTGTGTACCTTGTTGGCCTGTAAGAACATTACAAAATAAGAACAGGCTTAATACCAATATGATATGTGCTGATATCTTGGACATCTTATAATTAATAAGAACAAATTATGATAAGTTGTTCAAATATCAAATTGTAATCCATCATAAGAGGCATAAACTCCACTTGGCAACAACTTAGACCATTCCTTGGTAGGTCCCAGCAGATGACTCATATGGATTAGATAAGCCTTGTCTGGTTGGACCTCCCTAATAAATTCTAAGGCCTGACTTAAATTAAAATGAGAATGATGCTCTTGTTTTCTAAGTGCATCAAGTATTAGTATATCCAAATCAAGAAGGATTTCAGCAGTATCATTTGGGACCCTATTAGTATCAGTCAAATAAGCTAATCGTCCTACTTTAAATCCAAGGATAGGCAAATTTCCATGAAAAACTCTTAATGCTTCAACTATAAAGCCGTCAAATGTGATCTTATCTCCTGGTTTGATAGCAATTAGCTCAAACCTGGGGGCTCCTGGATAGGCTTGAAATTCAAATGCATACTTAAACCTCGCTAATACCTCATCAAGCACTCTCTGTTCAGCGTAAATTCTCATTGCACTATTTCGTCTAAATATGAATGGCCTTAGATCATCAAGACCTATTACATGGTCATTATGCTCATGTGTGAGAAAAACCGCATCAAGATTTTTCACCTGTGAGGAAAGCATCTGTTGCCTAAAGTCAGGCCCCACATCAATGACTACAGTACTTCGCTCTGTTTGCAATAAAGCGCTGCAACGCCGTCTTTTATCTCTGGGATCGTCTGAAGTACATGTGGGACAATCACAAGCTATGACTGGTATTCCTTGAGATGTAGCAGTACCTAGTAAGGTGAATTTCAATAAATATTTTATAAAATTAGAAGAATCCTACCCCTTTACTTATTTACTATGATCGATAGTATTTTTCTGAGGTTGTCTATTCGAGAATCAATATCATGAAATTTGTTGATAACAACCACTTTTTTATTTTCTAAAATACAATAGCCAGAATTAAAATTTCCTTTTTCAAACCGAACGGTATATTCGAATTCCTTAAGTTTATCAACAAGTTTCTGTAAATGATATCTTGACTTACCTTTTGACATAGTACATATTAAAATGCGAATATATATAAATCATTCATATATCAAATATTTAGGAATATGTTTGAATATGACTTTGATTAGTACTGTAGTACTGGCTCAGACTTCTTCAATAGAAACTCAAAAATTTGGTGCTTCACTTTTAGTCAGTGGTAATTTATCTCAATTAGAAGGAGACAATCTCAGCGGATTTAATAAGATAGGTTTTCAAGGAGGAATGCTAATTAACTATGATCTTAATAAAAAGAAAGGATTATACGCAGGGTTCTTGTATTCACAAAAAGGGAGCTCAACGGGTACAATTAAAAATTCTACAATCACACCTCAGTCTATATCATTGCATTATTTAAGCATGCCTATACAGTACTATTTAAACGAATGGTGGGAAAAAGATCAGCAAGATCACATCTTAAGAGTTAATATGGGACCAATTATAAGCCGGTTAGTCCAAGTGCAATCAACTAATTCCTTCTTCGATAACGCTACTGAAGATTTCAACAAATGGGATCTTGCCTTATCTATTGGTCTCTCCTATCGATTATCAAAAAAATTAGACCTTATTGTGTCTTATGAAAGGTCTATAACCAAAGTGTATCAAATACCAAATAGCAATTTGAATGGTTTACAGAGTTATCTAATAAACATCGGATTAAGCTATTCACTATGATAAAAGCAGCTATTGATATTGGGACTAATACTGCACATATCTTAATCGCAGAAGTTCAAAACTCTCGGATTACCAAAATCCTTGATAAAAGAAGATTTTATATCTATTTAGCCGAAGATGGTATTGAACGAATCTGTCTATCTGCACAAAATAGATTATATCGAGCTATGGACCAATTTGAACTGCTTATCAAAAAGTATAACATCTCAAAAGTATTTTGTACAGGGACAGCAGCACTTCGCACTGCTACCAATGGACCATTGATTGTCAATAGAATAAAATTCACCAATCAAATTGAAGTACATCTCATAACGGGCGAGCAAGAGGCAGAGTACATTTTTAACGGAGTGATACAAAAATTCAATTCTATTGATCAGCATTATGTTATAGTTGATATTGGAGGTGGTAGCGTCGAGTTTATCTTTTATAAGAATAATAAAGTCTTATCTAAAAGAAGTTTCCCTATAGGTATTGCCAATCTTTATAATCAGTTTCATAAATCTGAACCGATCGAACAACAAGAAGTCAAAGAGCTTCATTCTTTTTTATGTGACCAAATAGATTCTTATTTAAATGATAATGTCTCTGACGGGCTAAAGTTGATAGGTGCAGCTGGCACATTTGAAGTGTTTCAAAACCGTAATCCACAGTCAAAACAAAATAAAATAAGTATTAAAGAATTGGATATTTATCTGTCAGAATTAAGTGCTCTAACTGAGGACGAAAGAGCAAAGTCTACCTTTATTCCTTCAGATAGGGCAAAATATATAGTAGTGGCATTAATCTTAGTACAACATATCATGAATGTGCTTCAATTAAGTCATTTCAACGTATCAGACTATGCATTAAAAGAAGGTATTATAGTTAGTGGATAATATTTTTAGATTAATCTAAATTTAATATATTTACTAATCTAAAATTTATTGGACATTGGACTTAATCAATATACTAAGTGAAGAATGGGCTATCCGTGCATTAATTGCTTCCTCATTAGTGGGCATTATGTGTGGTGTGATTGGCAGCTTTATGGTCTTAAGAAACATGTCATTAATTGGTGATGCTCTTTCTCATGCTATACTACCTGGGATTTTTGCGGCATTTGTTTTAATTGGCTATAGTTCATTAGGCTTTTTTGTCGGAACGCTTTTGGCTGCACTGTTCAGTGCAGTAGCTATAACTTGGATTCAAGAGAATGTAAAAACTAAAAATGATGCAGCAATAGGAATCATTTTCACTTTCATGTTTTCGTTAGGAGTCATTGGGATTTCCTACCTCAACAATCAAGAAGGAGTCCACTTAGACCTAAAGGATTTTCTCTTCGGGACGATACTTGGTGTATCAAATGAAGATCTTTATATCACAGGTATTGTAACGGTCTATTCTCTCATCAGTATTGTTGTTTTCTACAGGTATCTTTTTATCACAACATTTCAGCCAACAATAGCACAAACGATGGGGATATCTGTCAAGATGATTCATTATTTCTTAATGTTATTATTGTCTTTTGCAGTTGTCGCAGCTCTTAGAACAGTGGGAATTATTCTTGTGGTAGCCATGTTGATCACTCCAAGTGCTACAGCATTGCTATTAAGTAACAAACTCAAAACAGTATTGGTATTGTCGGGATTGTTTGGGTTACTTTCGGCCATTGTTGGCCTGATAGTGGCAATCCTCCTTAATACAACTCCAGGTCCTGCAATGTGTGTCATTGCCACTATTTTCTACTTTATCGCCGTATTCTTTTCCCCATCGAAAGGATTGATGTTCAAATACCTCAGAAAACAAAACCAAAATCAACAAATCGAAAAAGAAGACATTGTTAAGTTATTGTTTAAAAAAAGCGATCACAACATACCATCAGCTATACAGATTGGAGAAGAATTAGGTATTAAGCCAAATAAGGTTAAAAAGTATATTGCTCAACTGCAGTCAGACGGATTGATGACCCATGGAAAGAATACTCTCACAGCTAAAGGAAATGCAATAGCCGAAGAATTGGTCAGAGCGCATAGACTGTGGGAGACTTTTTTAGTAGACCAAGTAGGACTTAGTGATCAGAACATCCATGAAGATGCTGAAAAGTATGAACACCTCTTGAGTTCTGAAATATTAGATCAGCTCGATATAAAATTGGGATATCCCACGAGAGATCCTCATGGTTCTCCTATACCTGAAAAAAGAATAAAGGCGGATAATCCCTTGCTGAAATTAAAACCAAAAGCGAGAGCAAGAATATCCAAACAGCAGATCGACAGTACGGTTGAAAGTAAACTTTGGGAATTAGGGTTAAATGCCGATCAATCTATTCAAGTCTTGACTATTGATAAAGATCAGATTATTATAAAGTGTAGCGATAAAGAGTATGCCATCCCTGCCGACCTGGCTGAAAAGATAAACATGGCTTGATAAAATCAAGATTTAACCAATTTTATCATTCTGGGTTTACCTTGCATATCTCTTTTGAGCTCTATAGAATCATACTGTGCCGAGGATTCATATATTGCCAGCGTTTCTTCTGACAAAAACTCATTAATCTCTAAGTATATTGATCCTCCTAAGTTAAGATGATCCGACGCAAACCTATCAATAGTTTTATAAAATATGAGAGGATCATCACCTTCAGGTATAAGGGCCATTTCAGGTTCATATAGTAAAACGTTTTCAGCAATATGTACACGCTCTTGCTCAGAAATATATGGCGGATTACTCACAATTATATCAAAATGACCAATATTATTCCACTTCTGATTATTGATAAAATTAAAATGTAATGGATGAATTGGAGCCTTCAATCGTTTGCTATTAATCATTGCCACATTTAACGCATCCAGAGAATAGTCTACAGCCGATATAGACCAATTAGGGCGCTTGGATTTAATAGTCACTGGTATACAGCCCGAACCTGTACCAATATCAATTAAACTCATAGACTTTTTAGTATTAGAATTATCTGTAAGTACCCATTGAACTAATTCTTCCGTTTCCGGTCGTGGAATTAAGGTATGTTTATTCACCTTAAATCTCATGCCATAAAAATCAGCACGACCTGTTATGTATTGTATAGGTTCTCGATTAATGAGTCGAGGCAAAATATCTTTTAATAGCGCTTCCTCATAATTGAAACACTCGGATGATTGAAGTAACAAAATATCAAAGCAATCCTCAAATAGATATTTGGTAATGGTCTCCGCCTCTTGTTGGACATAGATATTTTTTAATCGATTGACAACATGGTTATATGCCTCTTTGATCGTCATTTTTACTCTAATCTTATAGGAAAATTAAACAAATGGGTTGGATGAAGCTTCATCGTCCTGATAACCATTTCTTGTAACAAATCTCTCCGAGCGATATTTTGCATATTTCGTTTTTCACCCCTCATTTTATATCCAAATAAATCACAGATTTCATTGACACTTTTTACTGACGGTTCTCGTCCCGCTATGGTATAATTATTCTTGATTCTAAACCTATTAGTGCAATACAAAATCAAATTTTTCTCTTCAGATGACAAGACATCAAATCTGGACTCTTTTGAAGAATAAGGCAGATCGGTTTCAGCAAATCTCCAACTATTCATCTTAATAGGGACCACTGTTTGATGCCAATCAAAATTATCATCTAATCCTAAAAACTTAGCGATCGTTGAACATGTCAACTCGTATGCTGACGTTAGATCCTCATATTTAATAGACATAAAATGATCTTTTGAAGAGACAATACCAAATCCTGTATTAATCAAAAATAAAGCAGTAGCATAAACTGGAGAAAAACCACGTATTACCATAGAGGCTATGGCCTCAAATGGATCCCTAATGGTCAAAATACACGTTAGAGGAATTTCCATTTGTAAATGTTGATGAAACAATAAACTATTAGCTGGGGTTTTCTCTGCCCACCAAAGAGTATTATTATTTGCATTTATAATAGAGGTTAACTCAAGAAGAAATTTCTCAAAAGAAGTTTGCTTTAGGATCAAGTCCTTTAGCTCCACATAAGAGATCCCTAATTTTTGATATGGTATATTAACACCATTATCTCGATGCCAACCATGGTTCCTTAAAAATGAAAATTGCGAGGTATTTATACGACCTTTATATTTATTCCAATCATTATAGAATTGAGGCCGAGCAAAAAGTGAACTCTCAGGACCTCCAATGATTTTTTTGTGCCTATTGAGCAATTGTAACAATAGAGAACTTCCTGTACTACTCGACCCTCCAATACATAATATCATTTAGGATCGTATTTCGCTTCGTTTGCCACATATCTCTCCAAATCTTCAAGGGTATTTATACTCATTGTAGTGTTGGGAGTATGTACAATTTTGATTTTATACCCATACTCTAACCATCGCAATTGTTCGAGACTTCTTTGCAACTCTTTCTTAGATTGCGGTAATTTGATTATATCCAATAGAATGGCACTTTTATATGCATAAACGCCAATATGATGGTATAAATGAGTATGATCCATATTATCGACTTCCCTAATAAAATCAATTGCAAAACAATTATGATCTACAACGGCTTTGACAACTGATGACGTACCAATATCTGTAATTTCCAGAGGCCCGCATATTGTAGCAATATCGATCTGCTCATCACTTTTCATCAAACGGATCATATTTTCAATCAACATTGGATTAACCTCTACTTCATCAGCCTGTACATTGACTACTATATCACAATCACTGTAAATAGCGGCGACCTCCCCACAACGTTCGGTTCCATTCTTATGTCCAATTTGAGATTGATAACACTTTATAAAATTGAGATCTGATATTTCTTCTTCTATCAGATCAGAATCAGTCGCTACAATTATTTCCTCAGAAATAGCAGTAAGGCTTTCTAACTTTTTACAAGTTATTTTGATAATAGATTCTCCATCAATCTTTCGCAACAATTTTTGACTGAGCCTTTTAGATTCTAATCTTGCAGGAATAACAATTAATACTTTCGATTCTTTCACGTTTGACAAAAATAGAGAAGAACAATAAGAACATCCTATTTATTTCATCATCCTGCAACCTCGAGTAATAGTATTTCTACCTTGACATAATCACAATCAATTAAAAAATACAATGAATTTTATGCCTGAAATTATAGCTTACTCAAATACGCAATGACGACATCTTAGAGCAAATTAATTAATACATATTACAATATTTTTTAATACATTTGTCACTATAAACCAATTAGATGAAAACCTTTTTTTATATTTTAATTATAATAATTTCACTGACCACCAATGCATTTAATCAATCACAGAATACTATATCGGCAACTTGGAAAGATGGGGTAATAGTCATTGAGTATTCTATTCAAAAAGGGCAAACTATATATGGCCTATCACAACATTTTGGAGGAGACGTGGCACAAACCATTGATCTCAATCCCAAGATTGATTTGGCAAATGTCTCAGTTCAAACAAATTTAAAATTTTCACTATCGCCTGAATTAATATCCCAGCAAAAAGATTCCATAAGTAATACTCCCGTTATCTATACTGTAAAAAAAGGGGATACAGCTTATAATATAGCCACACAGTACTTTGATCTTTCAGTGGTAGAATTACTAAAACTCAACCAAAAAACAACGAGCACACTATCTCAATCTGAAAATCTAATAGTAGGTTTTATTAATCTCCCATTCTATGACAGATCAATCTATACAGATAAAATTGCCTCAAATAACGAAATTAAAGAGGTGATAGCGGAGGCAGTTATAACAAATGATAGCACGAACATCTCTATTTCAACCCAAATAGATACTATACCTTCTCCTGTAACCGAGACTTGGGTGAAAGAAAGAGGCTTGGCCTATTGGCAAAATAATGATAATGGTCAAGATGAATTGTTAGTTATGCACTCTAAAGCTCGAATCAACACGGAGATTGAATTATATAATCCTATGTTAGACAAAAAGGTGAATGCAAAAGTTGTAGCCCAACTACCAGAAAAATCCTATCCAGATAATATAAGTATCGTAATTTCGCCAGCTGTAGCAGATGCATTAGGTGCTCTGGACAAGAGATTCTTGGTAGAAATGACTTATATACAATAAATGAACTATAAAAATAACATCCTTGAAACCATAGGTGACACTCCGCTCGTAAGGCTTAACAAAGTTGTATCTGATATAGATGCCCTAATTTTAGCTAAAGTAGAAACATTTAATCCAGGGCACTCCATAAAAGATAGAATGGCCCTAAAGATGGTGGAAGACGCAGAATCGGAGGGTAGAATTCTACCAGGAGGGACTATCATAGAATGTACATCAGGAAATACTGGCATGGGTATAGCCCTTGCTGCTGCAGTTAAAGGTTACAAATGTATTTTCACAACGAGCGACAAGCAATCCAAGGAAAAAATAGATATACTCAAAGCTGTAGGCGCAGAAGTCATAGTATGCCCAACGGATGTAAGACCAGAAGATCCCAGATCGTATTACTCAGTTGCAGAAAGATTAAGTAAAGAGATACCTAACAGTGTTTGGCTTAATCAATATGACAATTTAGCTAATCGGCAAGCGCACTACGAGTCAACTGGACCTGAGATATGGAAACAAACAGAAGGAAAAATAACTCATCTGGTTGTTGGAGTTGGTACAGGTGGCACCATTTCAGGTACCGCTAAATATCTAAAGGAACAGAATTCGGATATTAAAATTTGGGGGATAGATACTTACGGATCGGTTTTTAAAAAATATCACGAAACTGGTGTATTTGATGAAAAAGAAATCTACCCATATATAACCGAAGGTATAGGTGAGGATATTCTACCAAAAAATGTTGATTTCGAATTAATTGATCACTTCGAAAAAGTGAGTGACAAAGATGGCGCAATCGCAGCAAGAGATTTAGCCAGAGAAGAGGGTATACTATTGGGATATTCTGCCGGTTCTGCTTTAGCCGGTCTGCGCCAACTTAAGGATCAGATTAAAAAAGATGATGTAGTAGTTATAATTTTTCACGATCATGGAACAAGGTACATTGGAAAAATTTATAACGACGAGTGGATGATGCAGAGAGGCTTTCTGGACAAAGTAATTAGGATAAAAGATTTACTACAAAAGAAATCTGACAATATTTTCTATACGGTTGAAAAATCACAAAAGCTAAGAGAGGCCTTAGAGATAATGAAAGAAAATGATATATCTCAAATGCCTGTTATGGAAGGAAAAAAAATCGTTGGCTCGCTCACCCAAAATAGAGTCTTAAATTTTATTTTAGAGAATCCGCTCAAACATACAGAGCTCCCAGTAGGAGAAATCATGGGTGATACATTTCCCGAAGTTTCAATTGATATACCCTTAAATGAATTAAATCAGTATATCACTAAAGAAGTACCCGCTGTAATCACGAAAAGTCAAAAAGGCGAATTTCAGATAATCACTCAATACGATATCATCCAAGCCATTTAGTAAATTGCATAATGGATATAATTCTTCGATATGTTAAAGGGACGCTGTGGTCGCTGCTCGAACTGATTGTTTATTTATTTTTCATAGTACTGATTGCAGGCTCTTTAGGATTCTTAAGCCTCAAGCTTACAGGTGAAAACGTATTAGATGAGTCAGACATGTTCAACCGACCATACATGATGCTTTTACTTGAGTACGCTCCCCTACTCATTGGATCTATTGCGTCGTTATATATTACACATACTTTAATATTCAAGAAAAACTTTGTTCTTACTGGGTTTAGTTATAAAAACATCTATAAAGAAATAGGTCAAGGTGGCTTACTGGCCTTACTTATGCTCAGTATTGGGTTTATATTGTTATACTCTTTAGAGATGATCGCCATCGAAAAGATTGATTTTAACCCTTTTTTATTCATCGGATTTCTTTTATTTTTTTTCGTTCAAAGCAGTTTTGAGGAAGTAGTTACTCGCGCTTTTATGATTCCTTCTATATCATCTAGAATAAATGTACCAATTGCCTTGCTTATAAGCTCATCAATATTCGCCATACTACATCTATCTAACCCTAACATTAATTGGATCAGTCTTTCCAATATATTCTTAGCTGGCTTGTTGATGGGACTTTTATTCTTAAAAACCAATAGAATTTGGGCTCCTATTGGCTTGCATGCCTTTTGGAATTTTCTTCAAGGTTCATTTTTCGGGTTTGAGGTAAGCGGATTTGACGTTTATAGTCTTATAGATTCTAAAGAAATAGGAGCTGATCTCTGGACAGGTGGTCAATTTGGATTTGAAGGATCTTTAATCGCCCTATTACTACTATTAGTATCATGCATTTATATTATCTACCACAATCCTTCGATTATATTTAACAATAGGAGATTCAATACTGAGAATACAGCACCTACAATTTCTTAAAAGAATATAAAGACCAATGGATAAATAGCTATTATTTTTCGTGATATGCTTATTTTGGCATTGATCAATAAGGGCAGAAATTGGATCCTATAACTAATCGTAAGCAAAGTTTTTTTTCGGAATGGCTCGAAAAGTTGCAACAAGAAAGTTGGCAACTCGAGCTGCTCATCTCAGGTTTAGCATTATTCGGAATTTGGGAATCACAAAACCTGTTGATCAGATTTGACTATTATTTGGACATTCATATTACCAGTGACGTAAGTCTTGCGCTTAACATTTTTAACTCATTACTCTGGGCCAGTTGGGCAATTTTTTTAGTCAATCTACTCATTCATATAATTATTAGGGGGTTTTGGATAGGAGCTATTGGACTAAGATATGTTTCGGGTGACATCGACTTTGACCAACTTAATTATTCAGAAAAATTCACCAATCACTACAAAAAAAGAATAGGAAGTTTTGATCAGTATATCGAGCGTCTCGAAAAGATCAGTAGCGTAATTTTTTCTTTTACTTTTCTACTTTTTTTTATGCTACTTTCTTTTGTGGCATTTAACTTAGTTTTCGCCCTTTTTGTTAGCTTGTGTCAGCGCTTCTTAGATAAAGGTTCCGCTCTGGATCAACAAATCATAGCAGTATTTTCACTTTTGTATTACGGATTAGGACTACTTGTGTTAATCGACTTTTTCACTCTCGGAGCTTTTAAAAAAATCAAAGAACCTACAATTTCTACAGTTTATTTATGGCTTTACCGTTTTTATTCAACGGTTTCGCTTTCATTTTTCTACCGCCCACTACTTCTTAACTTTATTGACAATAGCTATACCAGAAGACTATTCTTTTTAGCTATTCCTTATGGAGCAGCACTTTGGCTATTAGGTAACTTTCACATGGAAAGATATGCTCTATTCCCTTCTTTTGAATATAATAGCGACTATTCTTTTTTAATCTCTAACGAATCTATCAATTGGAGATATTATGATGACGAAAGAGATAAACATTTAAATACTTTCAAGAAAGATGGAGATAGAATTTTAAAGGAAAAAATATCTTTCATATCCTTAGAGTCTTATGAGATAGAAGGTCCTTTGATGAAGCTATTTTTAGAGTATCGTCGAGATGATGATGAATTATTAACTAATGCTGACAAATCTTTATCTCTTTTTAGATCTAAGGGACTACGCCATAAACTTATGACTAACAGTATCAAAGATGCAGGAATAAAAAAACTTGACTCATTAGAAAGAACTGAGCTCGATTTGTTACGAAAAATAGTTCGACAAGGACAAAAAGAAGTCGATGGCAATCCTAAACTCGTGAAAAGCTTTCAAGATATTGAGAAAGAAAATTATCAGATAAAAAGGTCCGAAATTAAAGACACCTATAGGGAGTATCGAAGACAGTATATGGAGAATAAGCTTATATCTATAAAAGCAGAATTAAAAAATTTATACACTATTGAATTGGATCAAGAAATTGTTGACGAAAAATTAGAGTGTGAGTTTTATATACACCCCAATCTTCATGAACGAGGATTATTATGTTATCTTAATGTAGATTCACTTAATGTCGGCAAACATAGTTTGAGAGTTTGGAAAAAGAACTCAAAGGGAGAAAGCACACATAGAGTGGTGCCATTTTTAAAAGCAAAATAGTATGAAAAAAGCAATTCAATTAGGAATCATATTAAGCATTATAAGTTTAGTAAGTACACTTTGTATAGAATCATTTTTGAGCATTGACTTTCTTTTTAGTTGGAAAACGATAGGATTGTCCTTACTAATTTCCTTATTAGCTCTAATACTTTTAGGTCGTCTGATGCTCAGAAACGAGGATAATCCAAGCCTAAGTTATGGTGAAGCTCTGAAATACCTTTTTGTTGCCTCAATAGTAAGTGGAATTATAGGGCAAGTTGTTATGATAGCCAGACATAGCCAAAATGAAGAAATGAAAGAAGCATTTACAGATTACGCAATTAATAGTCAATTAACCGGCGTAAGAATGGGAATGCAAATGGCCGGAGCTGATGAATCTACGATTGAAGATAACATTGAAGAAATGAAAATTGCAATAGATAATGGAGAGTCCCAACTTCCTGATTATCCATTCACTTTAGCCAACTTACCTCTTAACATTCTTAATTCCTCATTTATGAGTCTCATTCTATCTCTGATAGGTGCCATTTTCGTAAAATACAAAGGTTCCGACTTTACCTAATATTACAGTTTATTCATCCTTATAGATACCTACATATCTTTTAGTTGGGACAGCATATGCTCTATACATCCCTGCTGAATTAAATGGCATTGAGACTCTACCCTTCTTATCAACTGCTATTAAACCTCCGCTACCGCCATTTTTCAACAATGTCGTATTAACAACATAGTTGCTGGCCTCTTGTACAGACTCACCTAAATACAACATTCTAGCATGTACGTCATGAGCAACCGCATATCTGATAAAATATTCGCCATGACCTGTGCAGCTAACTCCCACTGTAGCATTATGCGCATATGTCCCAGCCCCTATAATAGGTACATCACCAAATCGATTATACTTTTTGTTCGTCATGCCACCAGTACTCGTTCCTGCGACTATATCTCCATGTGTGTCTAAGGCAACACAACCCACTGTACCATGCTTTTTATCGTTTGGATCATCAGATTCTGATAATTCAGCCCCATTTTCTTCAGCTATAACTCTTTGGAGCGACTTCCATCTCGACTCAGTATAAAAATAAGATGGATCAACCGTTTCAATCCCTTGTTCTTTAGCGAATTGCTCTGCCCCATTACCCGTCAATAGGACATGATCAGAATGATCCATAACAGCAATTGCCGCTGAGATAGGATGCTTAACAGTACTCAAACCACCTACTGCTCCAGCATTTTGATCACTTCCTCTCATAATAGACGCATCCAATTCATTTTCTCCACTGTGATTAAAAACGGCGCCCTTACCTGCATTAAATAGAGGATTATCCTCGAGATAATGAATTGTTTTTTCAACAGCATCAAGAGCAGTTCCTCCTTTTTTGAGTATATCTTCGCCAATCGTAAGTGCCGTTTCAAGTGCTTCTCTATAATCCTTTTCACGTTCTGGGGTCATATTCTTTTTTAGAATAGTGCCCGCCCCCCCGTGTATTGCAATTGCATACCTTTGATCTTCTATTTTATCAATAGCTTCATTTTTCTCATTCTGGCAGGCTCCAGTCCATCCAAAAATTGAGAGTATTATGAGAATCTTAGCCTGATAAGTTATTTTGAAGATCATATTACTTTTTGTTTAGATTTGATATAAGAAATCTTTTAAGAATACGATGATAATTTATTTACAAATAAATTATTTTCAGAAAATTCATCTTTTTTCGATCCATAGTATAAGTTAATTCACCAAAAAGGATCTTCATCTTGAAACCGAAATACTTACAATTAACTTTAACCTGTGTTCCGAAATGACTTCATATCTAAAATTAATAAAGTCTGAAAGCAAAACATAAATATCTTGTTCTCATCGGAGGTCCCACCGCAAGCGGAAAAACCTCACTAAGCATTGAATTAGCAAAATATTTCAAAACAGAGATCATTTCTGCCGACAGCAGACAATTCTACAAAGAAATATCGATCGGAACAGCAAAGCCTACTTCTAAAGAGCTTAATTCAGTAGATCATCATCTTATTGACTCGTTATCAATTTTTGATAATTTTAGTGTGGGTGATTTTGAGAGAGCGGCTTTAAACTTAATAAATACGATTCATTGTACTAATGAAGTAGCTATTGTGGTTGGAGGTACGGGATTATACCTCAAGTCCCTTTATCATGGGTTAGATAAGTTCCCCAAAGAAGATCCTCAGCACAAAATCTACTATAACTCCTTATTCAAATCTGAGGGTTTAGAATCAATTCAATATGAATTGATCAAGGTTGATCCCATCTATGCAAAACAAATCGACATAAACAATCCACACAGGATAATTAGAGCACTTTCTATATACAAGACAACCGGAATCCCATTTAGTCACTTCATAAAAAGCCATAAACCCCAAAGGCCTTTTGAATCTATAAGAATAAAAACTGATTTACCCAGAGATATCCTCTATCGGCGCATTAACCAAAGAGTGGATGAAATGATCACAAATGGATTAATTGAAGAAGCACAAAGGGTGTACCCTTACCGCCATCTCAATAGCTTAAATACAGTTGGGTACAAAGAACTTTTTAAATATTTCGATCAAGAATGGTCTTTGGAATACGCTATTGACAAGATAAAGCAGCACACAAGGAATTATGCTAAACGACAAATTACTTGGTTCAACAATCAAGATGAGTGGCTATCAGCGAAAAATAAAGAACAAGCCATTCAGCACATAAATAGTTCAATTCAGTCCGAATAATCGAATGAATGAAGAAAAAAAGCTGAAATTTGAGTATTAAATTCGTTTTTTTTCAACAAAACTTAAATTTTTATAATTTTCCGCGACCTATCATTATTCTGTAGACTAAGATGATAAAATTCATTTTTTCTGATTAAAATATTCACGCAGAATTTTATTTTGAAAAAGCTCAAATAATCAATTATGCATAGCACAATAATTTGATTATTGACGAATATCTTTCCAGTAATTCGCTTTAAAGGCATAGAAATTACTAATTACTTTATTTAATTTTGTCATATCAAATTCATGAAAAATGGGAAAAAAAATAGCTATCAATGGTTTTGGACGTATAGGAAGACTTACGTTCAGAAATCTTGTCAAAAATGAAAATATCGAAGTTGTCGCGATCAATGATCTAACTGACAACGCAACATTAGCTCACTTGTTAAAATTCGATAGTGCTCATGGTCAATTTGACGGTACAGTCGAATCTACAGAAGATGCTTTAATAGTAAATGGTAAAAGCATTAAAGCATTTGCAGAAAGAGATCCTGCCAAGCTTCCTTGGGCTGATCTTGGAGTGGACTTAGTATTAGAGTGTACAGGAATATTCAGAACCAAAGAAAAGGCTGGATTACACTTAACAGCTGGAGCTAAAGATGTATTAATATCAGCTCCTGCTAAAGGTGATGGAGTACAAACTATCGTATTAGGTGTCAATAATGACGAATTAGATAGAAGAGCAAATGTATTCTCCAATGCATCTTGTACAACCAACTGCCTTGCTCCAGTAATGAAAATTCTCGAAGAGAACTATGGTGTTATTTATGGCGCAATGACTACTACTCATGCCTATACTGCAGATCAAAGGATACAAGACGCGCCTCATGCAGATCTAAGAAGAGCCCGAGCTGCTGCGTATAATATAGTTCCTACAAGTACAGGAGCTGCTAAAGCGGTAGGAAAGGTTGTGCCTTCTGTTGATGGTAAATTATTCGCTATAGCTGTCAGAGTACCAGTTATTACTGGCTCTATGGTAGAATTGAATGTTCGGTTATCGAAAAAAGTTACTAAAGAAGAGTTGAATGCAAAATTCAAGGAATATGCCGATGGTGCTATGAAAGGGATTTTAGAGTACTCAACAGACCCATTAGTATCAAGCGACATAGTTGGCAATAAACATTCATCTATTTTTGATTCATTGATGACTGACATCAATGAGGATATGGTCAAATTAGTAAGTTGGTATGATAATGAAGCCGGATATTCTGCGCGATTAGCAGATTTAGCGGCACTAATCGTTAAGGCTTAACAATGAACATAAATGTATCGGGCAAAAAAGTCCTTGTTCGTGTTGATTTTAATGTTCCTTTGGATAAAGAATTAAACATCACCGATGATACGAGGATTCAAAGAGCCTTACCCACTATAAACAAATTGCTTGCTGAAGGAGCTGCCGTTATACTTATGTCTCACTTGGGGAGGCCGCAGAAAAAACTTAACGAAGATGGAACAATTAATGTGAAAAAATTCACATTAAGAAATATAGCACCTCACTTAGCAACTCTATTGAATAGACCTGTACAATTTGCAGAAGATTGTATTGGTGAAAATGCTAAAACAAAAGCAGCTTCTCTATTAAGTGGAGAAGTTCTTTTGTTGGAGAATACAAGATTTCATAAAGGAGAATCTAAAGGAGATATTGCAATGGCCCAAAGTCTTGCTTCCTTAGCTGATATCTACGTTAATGACGCCTTTGGAACGGCACATCGCGCTCATGCATCAACATCAGTTATTGCTCAATATTTTGACCAATCCAATAAACAATTTGGTCTTTTGATGCAATCTGAAATTACCAATGCCGATAAGGTCTTGCATAATCCTCAAAAGCCATTAGTGGCGATAACAGGTGGAGCTAAAGTATCGGATAAACTTCTATTATTAGAAAAGTTGATAGACTTTGCAGATACGGTAATTATAGGAGGAGGAATGGCTTACACCTTTTTCAAAGCTCAAGGCGGTGAGATAGGAAATTCAATATGTGAAGAGGACAAAGTAGACTTAGCGTTGGACTTATTAGAATTAGCTAAAAAGAAGAATACACAACTTTTATTACCTGTTGATAATGTAGCTGCTGATGATTTCAGCCCTACAGCTAATAGTCAAATAGTTGATAGTATGAGTATACCCAATGGATGGGAGGGTTTAGATATCGGACCAGAATCTATCGATCTATTCTCTAAGGCAATCGCTACAGCACAAACTATAATATGGAATGGACCTATGGGTGTCTTTGAGTTCGACAAATTTGCCATAGGTACTAATGCTATAGCTCAGGCGGTGGCAGGTGCTACTTCGAAAGGGGCATTTTCTTTAATTGGTGGGGGAGATTCGGTCTCCGCGATTAAGAAAAACGGCTTAGCTGACCAAGTCAGTTTTGTCTCAACTGGAGGTGGAGCAATGTTAGAATATTTAGAAGGCAAAGAACTTCCTGGTATAAAGGCCATTAAGTCATAATAATGATAGACAGAAATTAACTTTTTAGTCGTTATTAGCTTGTGATGAGTTCAGAACTATTAGCGACTAAAAAGTTTTTGATTGTGGCAGGTATGCATCGATCTAATACAAGCTACTTTACTCATTGCTTGAGTAAAGCTGGGCTGAACTTAGGTAATGATCTTATAGCTGCCTCCAAGTCTAATAAACATGGCCATTTTGAAGATGAGGATATAGTTGATTTTCATAAGGCATTGATATCTCAAAATAATCTTGAATCCAGATGGAACTATGTTCAATTTTCGAAAATTGAAGCATTTACTCCAAGTGATCAAGATATACAAAAAGCGACGTCAATCTTAACTCACAAAATTCAAGACAATACTCATTTCGCTTGGAAAGATCCTCGTAACTGTCATTTTTTATCTCTTTGGCTCAAGGTAGTTCCACAAGCCAAGTTCGTGCTTATAGTTAGAAGACCGGAAGAATGTGTTAGATCGCTCATGAGGAGATCTCTTCAAAATAATAAGTGGAAACTTAGACCTGATTTATATTTTAGGTTTCATAAGTACTGGGAGATTACCAATAAACAGATATTAAATTTCTATAATGCTAACAAAGAATCTTCTTTAATTTTACTTACTCCTGATCATATCTCGAATAGTACTTTTCATCGATACCTGAATAACACAATATTTAACATCTGGAAATTTCCGAAACTTCATGAAATTGATCTAATGGAAAACTATGATAAAAGTTTGATAACCTCTAATAGTCACGTCTTTTACAAACAGCCTCGAACTACTCTGTTATATGATAAACTGGCGACTTTAGCCAATCAACAATTAGTCTAACCTTTGAACTAATAATACTAATGTCAATATTGACATTGCTTGAGCTACACTATCACCCAACACTTTTGTCCAATTAACATCTTCTTTGTTCTGACTTCCATATAGATCCACCGGTCTCTTTCCGACATTGATAACAGATCCTTGCTGTACTAATGGATGTTTCTTTCCAAAAGGAAAACGTTTCTCCGTAGTTTTAACTTCTCCGTTAGGATGAGTTACCCATATTTTATCCTTTCTGGCATTATCCGCAAACCCTCCTGCATATTCATTGATATAAAATAGAGCCGTCTTTCCTTGATGAAAGGGTACCCTTATAGAATTATCCTCTCCTAAAATATCATCATTTTGAGTCTCCTTAATATTGGTCGCACCAGCGATCGTCACATAATCTTTTCTTTTAGGAATAATTAATTCATCCCCATTTTTCAATGTATAATTATATCGAGAATTAGGCTTAGATAGAATTTCATCAACTCTTATTACAATAAATCCTATACTATCTTCACCTCTATACAAAGTGGCACCTGCAGGAAAGGCAGATTCGGTGATTCCTCCTGCTCGCTGTAGAAGATCATAAACAGTCTCATTCTCTTTAATAATACTATATTCTCCAGGAAGTACCACTTCGCCTTCGACAATAACATTTTGTTGCAATTCAAATTCTGGTACAGAACGTACAAAGATGTTATCGTATGGCTCAAGCTCAAAGACACTATCACCTGACCCAAGATCATTAATTCCATTCCGACTTAAGGAAACAGTTTTTACAATAGTTTCAGTCTTTTGATTATCCTGTATGATCACTCTTGATACCTCTATATTGTTAGTCGCCGACGATTTTTTAAACCCTCCAGCCAGAACAATAGCATCTCTAAGTGACATTCCCTCTCCATAGATAAATTCTCCCGGGTTATTTACTGCGCCAGACACCTTTATTCCTATTTCGTCATAAAATTCATTCTTACTATAGATATAAATTGAATCGAAAGGTTCTAAGACAATATTATCTGCGCTATTCTCTTCTGACATTAAACGTCTTAGATCGAGACTCACATAAGAGTAATCTGCAGGATTTAATGGATCTAACCTATGAATATGAGCAAAAGTAGCGGCATCTCTTCTTAATCCTCCAGCCATTAAAATCGCATCAGCAGCCCTTAAATTGCCATTCTGGTCATAAGGTATTTTCTCCTCATATCTAACCGCTCCAGCTATCTTTATAAATTGCTCATCAGTAAACCGTTCTTTAGGCCAGATCATTACTTGATCTCTGTCTTCTAAGATCAAATCAACCAAAGGAGAATTATCTTTTAGTATATCATCAATCGATAATGAAATAATACTAATCTGACCATCTGGCTTAGTTCTTTTTAAATAAGCGAAGTCAGTTTTAGACGTATTTTTCAGTTGACCTAAGTTTACAAGATCGCTAATCCTCATGCCTGGAGTTCGCTCAAACTCTCCAGGTTTACGAACATCACCTTCTATTACTACATAATTTTCTAATAAAGCGGCAATAGAGTCTATTTCAATTATATCTCCATTATTCAGTTCAAAATCTTGTCTTTTCTTAATTAATGAAGCATATGGTATGTCTTTTACAACCCTCTTGTCCTCTTCGTATCTGAGCACCCGCATAGAAGATAGATAGGCAGATCGATTAAGCCCCCCTGCATAATTGATTAAACTCATTATTCCTTCGCCAGGCAAGAGTTCATAAGTATGTGGTCTATTAATAGCTCCTCTTATTTCAACAAGATCTGCGGCAGATGGAACAAAAATCAAGTCTCCATCTTCAAGAAAATATTTATTGGTAGCTTTTGGATTATCAAGTAACTCATACAAATCAAAAAATTCATCTCGACCATCTCTTTTCACTAATTTAATCTTCCTCACAGATCCATTGTCAGTAAAACCTCCAGCTGCTGACAAAAGATTCATGATTGAATTTACAGCTGGTACTGTAAATGTACCCTGATTATTCACCTCCCCAAACACTTGGACTGTGATGTTACGAATAGTATTTACACTTACGCTGAATTGACCATCCTTAAAATTATAATCGCGACTATAATTTTTCTTTAGTTTCTCCCTAATTTCAGATAGAGTTAGCCCTTTGACGAACACCTTAACCCTCCCTTCCCTGATCATGATGCTCCCATCGGAGAGTACTGTATGTAATTCATCAGTTTGGGCATTAAGACCGAAGACAGAAACGGCCACTTCATCACCCATCCCTACCCGATAATAAGATGGTGGCACATATCCATTTGACGATTCAATGATTCCTATATTACTTCCATTTACTAATCTATGACCAAAAATAGAATACTCCTTAATACTATCTTGATCCAACAATTCTTGAGTCAAACTATCTTGACTCAGAATACTATCCATAGAGATATCTGCATCTATAGTATCTAAAGGCCCCACTATATTCACACCTTGCTTTTTGGCTTCTTGAAGTTGTTCAATAGCTTCTTGCAATTCTCCAATTTGTGAAGGAGTTAAATCCTGAAGATTATTTATATCAATATTACGCTGAAGAAGCAATAAGCGCAATTCTTCTTCTTCTATCCCTCTTTTTTGCAACTCCTCTTGGAGCTGAACATTATAAGGGACCAATTGACTATACCCTGTGGATACTACAATTATGCTAAAGAATAAAATACGCAGCCAAATAATCATTATGTATTAGTTTAAACTATACTGTCTTTTATAATAATCCATATAAGACCCCGAAGTTATATCTGACAACCATTCCTCATTATCCCAATACCAATCGATAGTTTTTTTCATCCCTTCAACAACGGTAACTGAAGGGCTCCAACCTAATTCAGTGGTAAGTTTTGTATTATCGATAGCGTATCTATGATCATGCCCAGGCCTGTCTTTGACGAACGTGATTAACTCCCTGCTACTTCCTTGAGGTTTACCCATTTTTTGATCCATCAGATCACATAAAATATGTACCAATGCAATATTCTGAAGTTCGTTATTACCTCCAATATTATATGTCTCGTTGACCCTTCCTTTATGAAATATCACATCAATTGCGCTGGCATGATCTATAACAAAAAGCCAATCTCTAATATTGGTACCATCTCCATATACTGGCAAATTTTTAGAATGTCGAATATTATTGAGCATAAGAGGTATCAATTTCTCAGGAAACTGATTAGGTCCATAATTATTAGAGCAATTGGAGATTTTGGTCTGTAATCCATAAGTATTTGCATATGCCCTCACAAAGTGATCAGAACTTGCTTTTGATGCTGAATAAGGAGATTGAGGGTCATATGCAGTATCTTCATAGAAGTAGCCCTCTGGGCCTAAACTTCCATACACTTCATCAGTTGAAACATGATAAAACATATGTTTAGAATAGTCTTTCTCCCATGCCTTCCTTGCTGCCTGCATCAAATTTACCGTTCCAATAATATTGGTTTTTAAAAACGCTAATGGATCAGTTATAGACCTATCTACGTGTGATTCAGCAGCAAGATGAATTATATCCGTGATATCATAATCATTAAAGACTGCAGAAATATGGTCTGCCTCTAAAATATTGCCATGAACAAAAACATAATTGTTCATCTTTTCAATATCGCTCAGATTAGATAAATTACCTGCGTAGGTCAAGGCGTCGAAATTGACTATTCTGTAGTCAGGATATTTCTTAACTAATAATCTTATGACGTGCGATCCAATAAACCCCGCTCCACCAGTAACTAAAATATTTTTTAAATAGTTCAAGCCAGTCCCTTTTATAATGCAATTTACTGTATTTGATATTTATACAATAGGATTCTCATTAATCTGAGAGGTATTAACTTAATATTGTGATAAGTATGATTAAAAACTTTGCAATATTAATTCTTAATAAGCTCTTTTTTAAGATCTGCTATCCTACTTTATTGGCCACGTCCATTAGATTTATTAGACTTTTGGGCCCTGATCACAAGCTAAAAAAATGGTATGAACAGCGAAAGACTTTTAATGACTTAAAAAGTATTAGAACTGAATATAATAAACCTTGTATTTTAATATTCTGTCCTTCACTCGGTGAATATGAATCCATTAAATATTTAGTCAAATTATTAAAAGTTGATTTCACCATTCATTTAAGCTTTTTTTCGGATTCTGGCTATATCAATATGCTGAATAGAGAAGAGGAATATGATCAAATGAGCTACACACCAATTGATGAGAAACGAAAAATTGAAAAGTATTTATCTATTATCAATCCATCTAAAATAATATTGGCAAGTTCCTTTGACTGGCCCAATCTTTTATTGACGCTTTATAAATTGAATAAAGCATATTTCTTCATCGATTTTAAACATAAAAGTCAAATTTGGTATCGACGAATTTTCTTCAAAATGCTAGCACCATATTACCTGAAGTCTTCAGGAATATTTACTTCAGACCAATCAACCTACGAAATCCTACAAAAGTCAGGATTCAAAAAATCATTCCTTACTGAACACCTTAGAATATCTTCTATTCTTCAAGATCAGCATATTGCAGAAATTCCGCCGAAAATCTTAGAATTTAAAGGTAATAATCAAATGATCATCTTAGGGAGCATTCATTTGGAGGATTTAAAAACAATAGGCCAATCCCTAAAGATCATATCAGAAAAATATAAAATTCTCGTTGTCCCCCATGATCTGAAAAAGGAGTCAGTGATAGAATTATTAAGCGAATTACCCAATTTCCTACTGTATAACACTCAAGATTCTATTGATATTAGGCGAACATCAAATATAATGGTAGTCAATTGTATGGGACTCTTAAAACATCTATATGCTATTGCTGATATGGCTTTTATTGGTGGGGGATTCGGTCAAGGGATACATAGTATACTTGAACCTGCCATATATAATATTCCCATCTTATCTGGCCCTAACCATAAGGACTTTCCTGAAGCAGCCAAACTTATTAAAAGTAAGCAGCTTAAAGCGATAAAGTCAGGACCACAATTTCTCTCAATAGTAAATAAAGAAATGTCTTCTCCCTGTTCATATGATTTTTCTGCGACCTTTAATGTAAAAAAGCTCTACACAGATGTAACCCAGATTGTTGGTAATATTAAATCAGCCTAAGCTTTGCAAGCTTTCTTCCAATATTTTAATCCTTTCGAGGCCATCGTTTAGTTTCTTTCTTTCATTAGCCACCACAGTTTCGGGAGCGTTGTTTACAAATCGCTCATTGGCAAGTTTTTTCTCAACAGAAGTTACAAAACCTTTAGCATACTCAAGATCAGCTCTAATTCTTTTCTTTTCTGCCTCCACATCAATTTTTACATCAAATTGCAAGAAATACTTCTCATTGTCACTCATTAAAGTAGATCCGTTATTTGGCAAATTCTCAACTATTACAACTTCTTTTAAAAAAGCCATCTTCTTAAGTAACCCTGCCAATCCACTTTTTGCTATGAAATTTGATTCTCCTTTCTCCACAGATAAACTCAGTAAATCTTTGGGTTTTAGTTGATTGGCATTTCGTGTTTCTCTAATCTTGGAAATCAACCTTTTGAGAATTTCAAAATTGGACAACACATCCAATTTTGTTTCTTTCAGCTTTGGATATCTGGAGATAATACAATCCTCCCCTTCTGCTCGCTCTTTAAGATTATGCCAAATCTCTTCTGTTACAAAAGGCATCAGAGGATGTAACAGAATACAAATGGTCTCATAAATATCCAGAGTTGCTTCTAACGTCATTTGATCTATTGGATGTTGATATTCTGGTTTTATCATCTCTAAGAACCACGAACAGAAGTCATTCCATACGACTGAATACAACCTCATGGTCATGTCTGATAACTTATAGTTAGCATAATCTTTATTGATGTCGCTAATTGTCTGGTTTAACTTTGTCTTCATCCAGTCAATAGCCTGTTGATTAGACAACGGTGTATCGAGTTTGTGATCGACCTCCCATCCTTTAATTAGGCGTAAAGCATTCCACATTTTATTACAGAAATTACGTCCTTGCTCACATAACTTCTCATCAAATAATAAATCTCCACCAGCTGGTGAGGATGATAGTACCCCAAATCTCACACCGTCAGCACCGAAGTCTTCTATAAGCTTTAACGCATCTGGGCTGTTCCCCAATGACTTGCTCATTTTCCTTCTTTGCTGGTCCCTGACCATACCAGTGAAATATACTTCTTTATACGGCCTCTCTCCTTGCCACTCATACCCTGACATGATCATCCTTGCTACCCATAGAAAGATGATATCCCAACCAGTAACTAAGATTGAAGTTGGATAATAATAACTAAGCTCTTTTTCAGAATTAAATCCATTAAAACAAGTAATTGGCCACAACCAAGACGAGAACCAAGTATCTAATACATCCTCATCTTGCTTTAAATCAGATAGTTGAATATCTTCCCCAAACTTCTCTCTTGCAATTTTTAGCGCCTCTTGTGTGGACGTTGCCACCACCACCTCATCTTGGTAATAATATGCAGGAATACGATGTCCCCACCAAAGTTGTCTTGATATACACCAATCTCGTATATTCTCCATCCAGTGTCTGTACGTATTCTTTTGTCTTTCTGGATGAAATCTTATGTCATCGTCTATCACCGCTTTTAACGCGGGCTCAGCTAATGATTGCATATTTACATACCATTGCAAAGAAAGTTTTGGTTCTACGACAGCCTGCGTTCGCTCAGAACGACCTACACTGTGGGTATAGTCCTCTAGTTTATGCAGAGCTCCCAACTCATCCAATTTTTTGATGGCCATTTTCCTTGCTACCACTCTATCTAAACCAATGAACAACCCCGCCCTGTCACTTATAGTGCCATCATCATTGAGTACATCAATAGTCTCCAATTTATGTCTCTTGCCAATTTCATAGTCATTTGGGTCATGAGCAGGAGTAATTTTCAATGCTCCAGTACCAAATTCTCGATCAACATAATCGTCAAATATGATAGGCACCACTCTATCAACCATTGGTACAATTACACTTTTCCCATTTAAGTGAATATATCTTTCATCCTGAGGATGTACAGCCACAGCAGTATCCCCCATGATAGTTTCAGGTCTTGTAGTCGCTACTATAATGTATTCGTCAGTGCCTTCAACTCTATATTTGACCTGACAAAGCTTTGTCGTCTCATCAGAATAAATCACTTCTTCATTAGAGAGTACCGTTTTCCCCTCTGGATCCCAATTTACCATTCGGTAATCTCGATACAATTTTCCTCGATTATACAAATCCACAAAAGCTTGAATAACAGCTTCTGATCTACTTTCATCCATTGTAAAGGCCGTTCTCTCCCAATCACAAGAAGCCCCTAATTTACGTAGTTGCTTAAGTATAATTCCTCCATACTTATCAGTCCAACCCCATGCATGCTCTAAGAATTCTTCTCTGGTCAAATCTGACTTTTTAATGCCTTTTTCACGAAGCATTCTGACCACCTTTGCTTCTGTTGCAATAGATGCGTGATCAGTACCTGGAACCCAACATGCGTTTTTCCCATCTAAGCGAGCCTTTCTAATCAATATGTCCTGAACAGTATTATTCAACATATGCCCCATATGAAGGACGCCAGTCACATTAGGTGGTGGTATAACTATACTATAAGCCTCTCTATCATCTGGTTCTGAATGAAAATATCCTTTTTCTTCCCAGTACGCATACCATTTATCTTCAACTTCCGATGGCGTATACCTCGACATTAACTCTGACATATTCTTGATTATACTTTTACTGATTCTGCTCTAAGAACCTCTAATTCAATCTGATTTTTCAACAAATCTTCAAATGTTTCCCTTTGTCTAATCAGATGCGCCTTACCTTGATATACTAATACTTCTGCAGGTCTAAATCTTGAATTGTAATTAGAACTCATCTGGTAACAATACGCTCCCGCATTCTTAAAGCATAAGATATCTCCTTCTTGGATTTCGCTTATCTTTCTATTTATCCCGAAAGTATCTGTTTCACAGATATAACCCACGACGGTATAAATCCTACTTTTTGCATCCGGTTTGCTAAGATTGATGACCTTATGATAAGCATCATAAAACATAGGACGAATCAAATGATTTAATCCAGAGTCAACTCCTGCAAATACTGTAGATGTAGTTTGTTTAACCACATTCGTTTTCACTAAAAAATATCCTGCCTCACTCACTAAATATTTTCCAGGTTCAAATTTTAAAGTCAAATCCCTTCCATATTCTGTGCAAAATTGTCTAAAACGTTTAGTGATCTTTTTGCCTAAATCTTCAATATCCGTCTCTATACCATCGTCTTTATATGGCACTTTAAATCCACTACCAAAGTCTAAATACGTCAATTGATCAAAAGATTTGGCCGCATTAAATAAGATTTCTGCACCGTTAAGAAATACCTCGGAGTCCAAAATCTCAGAACCCGTGTGCATGTGTAGCCCTTCAACGATCATTCCTGTGGCCTGTACAATTCTCTCAACCAGTGGAAGTTGATACATAGAAATACCAAATTTCGAGTCAATATGACCTGTAGAAATCTTTGAATTTCCCCCAGCCATAATATGCGGATTGACTCTTACACAAATTGGATAATCTGGATATACTTGACCAAATTGTTCTAATATGCTGATGTTATCAATGTTTAACTTAACACCTAAACTTACGGCCTCTTCAATTTCTTCAAAGGAAACACAGTTCGGTGTATATAAAATCTCGTCTGGCAAAAAACCTGCATGAAGCCCTAATCTCACCTCTTGTATAGATACAGCATCCAATCCTGCACCCATTTTTTTAATCAACTTAAGTATATTGATATTAGTCAACGCCTTACACGCATAGTTTATCTTTAAGTCTATGCCTTTGAAGGCATCAACAAGTCTGTCGTATTGTCTTTGAATTATTTCAAAATCATATACATATACTGGGCAACCATATTCATCGGCGATATCTAAGGCATTCACACCCCCATTCAAAACGTACTGGCCGTTTTTTATTTCCATGACTTCGTAATTTGTGGCAAAGGTACAATGAACTTAGATTTAGCACACTCCAATAACAGAAATTACAATAATTAATATCTAAAAATTCCCTACTCTACAATACCTTCTGCCTTAAGCCCCGTGTATCTGCCCGAATTAATGATATTGTACAAAGAATTCATGGTACTAACTGGTCCCAACGAGGCAGCGAGATTCACTAACCAAGCTGGCAATGCACCTCCTGGGTCTACCCCCATGACATATTCAATTTCTATCCAACCATCCTCTTTAGGAGTCAATGTGTATTGAGAATCAAATCTCGGTATACGCAGAAATCCAGATTTCCTCTCAATTTTGTCTGGCGTAGCGTATGATATAGTTTTAACAATTTTAGTTACAGGATCTTGTTTTCTTTGATAAAATACCACAAGATCTCTGTCTTTGATAGGAAAAGGCATATCAGTACTTAAATAAAAATGAAAACTTCCCGTTTCAGAATGGTCAATTATTTTAGCTTCTATGGTTCTCATCACCCACTCTTCTTGTGCCTTTACATCTTCAAGTGCCAATACTAATTCTGACAAGGTACTTCTAATTCTACCTTCAACTTTTATTTCTTTAAATTTTGAATCATGAAGTTTCCGACCATAAACAACAAGATTTTCTTTCTCTTTTATCAAGTCCCAAGGCTCTTCTGATTGACCAGATAAAATATAACCATGCGAAAACCATATACTTATAATCAAAAATCTATATAAAAAACTCATCTACTACGCAATAATACTTGTCCGTATAAGACGCATATCACATGCTAAAAGTTGAGACTTATAACAGTTTTTAATGATTTATTAAGAGTTAATTCTTACGGTCTCGATTTACCCGTTACCTTTTCATAAACCATCCACGGATCCATATTTGGATCTGCACCTAATCCGGCACCTAATCTATGTAATTGAAACATATACCACGGCGTTACCAACATACCGCTCTGATCTATCTTGTCAACACCAGTTTTGATCTGGGGCAAAGTACAATCCTTTCGTATACCTTCAATTAACTCCTTAGATACTTGTGGATACATACAAAAAGGTCTGCCTAAGCCAATCATATCAACTTCGCCATTGTCTATTGCTGAAGACATGATTTCGGCAGTACGAAATCCTCCAGTCAACATCAAAGGAACTGTAACTTTTTGTTTAACCTTGACGATAAAATCCATAAAATAAGCTTCCCTACTCTTAGTACTTTCTTTTTGCATTGTACCTACCATAGCAGCTCTTTCATACGTTCCTCCAGATACTTCGATTAAGTCCATTTTTTCGTCATTAAGCATCTGTATTACTTCCATTGACTCTTCTTCAGTAAAAGCACCTCGTTGAAAGTCAGCGCTATTTATTTTGATCCCTAATGGAAAATCTGGACCAACTTTAGTTCTCATATTTCTATATATCTCGATGGCAAATCTTGCTCGATTCTCTAATGATCCACCCCATTTATCCTTTCTCTTATTAGTCAATCCTGATAAAAACTGGCTTACAAGATAGCCATGTGCTCCATGTATTTGAGCCCCTTTCATACCAGACTCTTTGGCTATCAAAGCACTATTGCCATATCTGTCTATAACATCCCATATTTCTGCCTCAGTTAAAGGAGTAGGCTGATTATACACCTTGCTTGGCATAGCGATATCAGAAGCACTAACAGGAGCTTTATCCAGATATTTAGGAGCCTGCCTTCCTGGATGATTGATTTGCATCCAGAGTTGGGATCCATGAGCCTGAGCAGCTATAGCCAGTTTCTTATATGACTCTAAATATGTATCGTCTTCTGCTATCATGACATTAGCGTTAACGAGATGTTTATGATCTATCATGACATTGCCACTAAATATTATGCCTGCCTCACTTTTACCCCACTCTTCATATAGCTTAAAAAGAGCAGGAGTGGGACAACCATCAGGTGTAGCCATACCTTCGCTCAGGGCAGACTTTGCTATTCGATTCTGTATTTCTACCCCACATGGCAAAGTAATCTTCTTACCAATAGATTCTGACATGATTGAACTTATTTTATTTGATGAATCACAAAGGAAATTCTTTTCTATCAAATCGTTTAACAGAAAATTAGCGCTGCAACTCGACTATTGGCGCATTGCGACTACAGGATCCAATTTGCCAGCTTGGAGAGCGGGAATAGTACCTGCCACAATTCCAACTATAACCGAGACAGAGACACCAATTATCACATTTTTTAGTGACAACCATAGTTCAAAAGGAATAACCATGGATATTAATTTCATAAGACCGTAGACCATTGCGAGTCCCATGAGACCACCAAGAATACACAGAAAAATAGACTCCATTAAAAATTCCAATAGAATAAATATTTTTTTGGCTCCAAGTGCTTTTTTGACTCCTATAATATTGGTTCTCTCTTTGACAGAAACAAACATTATGTTAGCTACGCTAATCATACCAACGAGCAAGGCAAAAATTCCAATTGCAAAACCGGCAATATTTAAAACGCCAAAGAAGCCCGACAAAACTTCCTCAAACATGCTTAATTCATTTAAGGCAAAATTTTCCTCCTCCAATGGTTTTAGTCTTCTCACTCCCCTAATTATGCCCGTTAATTCATCTTTAAGATCATCAAGTTCAACACCTTCTTTAGCCTTAACCAACAATAACTTCTGATAGTTAAAGCCCTTGGTATAGTCATCAAAACTGTAAAACTTCCTCGTTGTATTTAAACCGGTCCAAATGACGTCATCAAAATTGATGAAATTAAAGGGATCATCTCCTTCCTCCTTTAAAATCCCGATCACCTTAAATTTTTGACCTAACATTTTAACACTCTTCCCAAGTGCACTTCGCTCACCAAATAGTTCGTCCTTTACTTTGCTTCCTATGATAACCACATTGGATGCATTTCTATATTCTAAATCAGAAAAATACCGCCCCTCTTCAATTTCCACATTCTGGAGCCTTTGATATTCGTATGTAGTACCCATGTAAAAGGCACCTTCGATACTACTCGACTCATATTTGACAGTATTGCCACCTACAAAAAATGCATAAGCAGCACCATCTGCTAAATCAGATCTCCTGGTGATAGCTTCATAATCTCTCATTCCTGGCTCTGGTCTCCTGAGGTATTTCCAATAATTTCTTTCTGGGTCCTCAGTCCAAGGTTCTCTATCGACATATATTACATCTGATCCTAATTCAGAAAAACCATCTCTGATACTTTTCTCTAAAGAATCTACTGCTGAGAGGACAGCTATAATGCAAAAGATACCAATGGTGATCCCTAGCAATGATAAAAATGTACGAAGTTTATTACTCAACAATTGAGAAATAGCCATTCGTATACTTTCTAATATAATCTTCAAGATCACCATAAGCTCAAAACTACAATATCTGAATTACAATAATATTTGAAAAACAAAATAGATTAAGGAAACCAAATTGGGGATAGATGCATTGATAAAAAGGTATTCAGTTAATATCACTCCCATTATCTGGACAATAAAATGGAAGGAAATGAAATGGAAGTACTGAAATTTATATTTTTGCGCAAATTTTCAGAAAGTAACGTAAACGAGATTTAAAATTCCGTCTCTAAAAAGAAAAATATATGAAAGCTAAGTTATCACAATTTGATTTCGATTTGCCAGAAGAATTGGTTGCAGAATATCCTACAAAAGAAAGAGATGAATCACGATTAATGGTGGTACATAAAGATTCAGGGAAAATCGAACATAAGATATTCAAAGATGTGATAGATTATTTTGATGATGGAGACACCTTTATCTTTAATAATACGAAGGTTTTTCCTGCTCGACTTTTCGGAATAAAAGAAAAAACAGAAGCCAATATCGAAGTATTCTTGTTAAGAGAGTTGAATAAAGAAAATAAACTTTGGGATGTTTTAGTAGACCCTGCCCGGAAGATCCGAGTTGGCAATAAGCTTTTTTTTAAAAATGAGGCTGGAGAAAATAGGCTCATAGCTGAAGTTGTAGATAATACTACAAGTAGAGGTAGAACAATTAGATTTTACTTTGATGGTACAGATGAGGAGTTTCAAGGCATCTTGGACGAATTAGGACAAACTCCCCTACCAAAATATATCAAGAGAGAGGTTGAGCCAATCGATATCGAGAGATATCAAACGATATATGCCAAAGAGACAGGTGCGGTGGCAGCTCCTACTGCTGGATTACACTTTAGTCGAGAGCTGATGAAGCGGTTGGAAATAAAAGGGATAGACTTCGCAGAATTAACATTACATATTGGTTTGGGCACTTTTAGAAGCATAGATGTAGAAGATTTGTCAAAGCACAAAATGGATGCCGAATATTTCAAGATAACTCAAGAAGCTATCCAAACCGTAAATAAAGCTAAAGCAGCCAACAAAAAAATATGTGCTGTAGGGACTACAGCCATGAGATCCATCGAATCTGCAGTAAGTGCTACGGGCAATCTAAAAATGGCTGAAGGTTGGACTAACAAATTTATTTTTCCACCTCATGAATTCTCCATTGCTAATAGCATGATCACTAATCTTCATTTACCTAAATCAAGCTTGATTATAATGATCGCTGCTTTTGCAGGTATCGAACTCACTATGGACGCTTATAATGAGGCTGTCAAGGAAAAATATCGTTTTTTCAGTTATGGAGATGCAATGCTTATCATTTAAGCGAAATCAATTTAATTGGCTCTTGTACAGGAAATAAAATATTTTACTTTTGTCGGAATTTTGAGGTATTTAGGAACTTTTGACATCCTCAACATTGTATGTACAGAGTAATTTAATATATCTAAATTTTTTTATTAATGTATTGGACATTAGAATTAGCACACCACTTAGAAGATGCCCCTTGGCCAGCTACGAGAGATGAATTGATCGATTATGCGGTAAGATCTGGTGCTCCTCTTGAAGTTATCGAAAATTTGAATCAGCTGGAGGAGGAAGAAGAGACTTACGAGAACATAGAAGACATCTGGCCTGATTATCCTCGCAAAGACGATTTTTTGTTTAATGAAGATGAATATTAACCCTTTTTATTATCAGGGAATATTTAAAATTATCCAAGATCAAGCAAATCATATTATAAGATTGAAAGAAAAGCCCATCATAATCGCAATTGATGGGCATTCTTCATGTGGTAAATCCACACTTAGTAAAGACCTCGCAAGTGTCCTCTCATATCGTCATATCGATACTGGAGCTATGTATAGAGCTGTGACATTAGCTTTTTTAGATGGTGAGGTGGATATCGAAAGTGAACAAGAAGTTATTGATTCACTCAAAAATATTAAGGTAGACTTCGAACGTATAGGTGATCAAAACTGTACATTGTTAAATGGTGCTAATATAGAAAATCAGATCAGAGGACTTAGAGTATCACGTAATGTTAGTGAAGTAGCAGCAAATAGTCATGTTAGGAGATTCTTAGTACAGCAACAACAGATGATGGGTCTGCAGAAGGCTATAGTAATGGATGGAAGAGATATAGGAACTGTTGTTTTCCCAAATGCAGAATTAAAAATATTTATGACTGCATCTATAGAAATAAGAGCTCAACGACGATATCTTGAAATGAAAAAAAAGGGAGCAACAGAAGACTTTGATCAAATCGCAGCCAATTTAGCCCATAGAGACCATATAGATTCAACAAGAGAAGACTCTCCCCTACTTAGAGCAGAAGATGCTAAAATAATAGACACCTCAGATCTAACGAGAGAAGATCAACTGTCATTAGCGCTGAATTTAGCCATTAAGTCTATCTAATTACTGTGATCGTCCCGCTGAAGAGCTTAGATTGACCATCTATTGTAGTCAAGGTCTCACATGTATACACATACACTCCTGGATTAACCCAATTGTTATTCATTTTTCCATCCCAAAGTTCTACTCTAAACCTTCCATTTGGATTTAATACTTCATGTATTTTCGCACCATTACGATCATATATTGAAAACCTAAGTATGGATTCGATCTGAGATGGGAGAGATACCCATAGGGAGCCATTCACGTTGTCTGATTCAGGAATAAATGCATTAGGAACGTATAATCCAACTTGATCCAATGTAAAGACTGCATTGACTAATAATGTATCCCTAAATACACAACCATTTTCGGTAAGTGCTTGCAATATGATTTCTTCATCTTCATTAGCAATCCTTTCAATAATTTCCTCCAAAGGAATATCAATACTCTGACCATTTATGAACCAATCCAAATCAAAATAATCCCCATCTATAAATGGAGTAATGTTAAAAGCCGTATTAACAGGGACAACAATGTCTTCTCCCAGTTCAATCACTAAATCATCTCCAGAAAGAATATTAACAGTGGTATCTATACTACAATTGACTGCATCGTTCACAAGAATATTATAGGAAGCAGGCGTCAAGTCATTCAATGTCATGTCCAATATATCTGTGCTATCTACAGATATATTAATCGGTAATACACCGCCATTTATGTTAGAAAAAATTATCGATCCATCATTTTCACCAAGGCAAGATTCAGAAATAACAGTAATATCCATGCCCAAAAGTGGAGAATTGCTTAAACTTATTTCTACTGTGTCAAAAGAAATACACCCATTGGATATAAAAGAGGATTGCAGGATAAATAGTCCAGTATCATTGGTCAATAATTCTGGGTTGTTAGAAGTTTCTGCTCCATTCACAGTCCAGAGATAATCGTGTATAGCCAAATCTATATTATCAGGAGACAACAACATGCTCTGTGGAGCACATAAAACTGTATCATTATTGCTGATCAATACTTTTGGAGTGTCAGTATTCGAGAGTATTTCAATGGATTTAGATGCTTTACATCCATTATAACCTTCAACCGTTACATCTAACTTCATCTCTTCAGCAATACTTATATCGAATTCCTGAGATGAAAGTTCAAGAAATTGCCATTCTACATTCTGATAATCTTCTTCTGATAGTGTCAATTGTAAGGTGTCAAGGATACATGTCAATTCGAGAGAATCATCAATTGGTATCTCTGACAAATTTTTATCTGAAGAAACATTCCAAAAGCCATTAATTACACAGCCATTACTCCCTTCAATTCTATATTCATATTGTCCTGCATTGCTCGTTTCGATCGTAGGAGATAAAATTGTTTCGCCAGATGGTAGATTCCAACTTGTTAAAGCATCAGGATCACTCAAAATTTCGAATATAGCAATGGAATCAATACAGTTAATAGATGTATCTCCACTTATCACTTCTAAAGGGTCATCTCGATTGGAGTCCACAAAAATATTTCCTCTGACTTCACAAAACGTCAAGTTGTTAGTTCCTGTAAATCTATATAAACCAGAGTCCCGTACCACTGGGTTAGATCCTACGAAGACAGATAGATTGCGTCCTTCCCAATTCATACTATATCTGCTCGTATCTAAACCAGAATCTAAAACCAACGAATCAACTTCGCACGTCAAAAGAACCTCTTGATCATCTAAGGTGCTGTCTGATCTTAGGTCTGTTACGGTAAAACCGAACCTTTCACTACAACCATTATCATAATTAGCTAAATATGAAAAACTTCCACCGGTAAATATTTTTTCTGATGCCTCCGAAAACTCAAAAGCACCCCCATTAAAGCTTCGAGTTAGGATGAATGTTTTTGAACTTTCGACATTGAGCAATAAGGTGTCATTCAGACAATCAAGAAGAGTATCCCGTAATACTCCCTGTAATGGAGGAGTAATAGTGTCCATATAAGTCGTGAAGTCCAATTCTGATAAACATCCATTGGGATTAATACCAACTATTCGAAAATCATCGGCATCCGAAATATTCAGAGATCGATGAGTGGATAACAATGAATCTTGTGCATTATACCATTCAAAATCTATAAAACTGTTAGAATTGGTAACTGACACTTCTGTCGTTCTATTCTCACACGTTATAGTATCAAAATCAATTAGCAGGTCACTTACTTCAATGTTTTTATAGATACTTATAGTATCAAGCGATTGACAAGAACCTGGCCCATTTAAAAACAAGATATAATCTCCTTCCTGATTGATCCGAATGCTATCAATATCAGATGTTTGACCAAAATACTCCCAATGCACATCAAGTACTGCCATATCTGTAGCAAAACTCAAGGTAGCAGTGCTATCAACACAGTTAATCGTATCAACTGTGCTTAGTATTTGCGTATTAACGAGACTTGATTCTTGCACGACCAGTACCCGAGATGAATCCGAGCAGATGCCATCATCTAATCTCAACAAATAACTCCCAGTCTCACTGACATTAACTATAAGTTGGTCAGATAAAAAAACTCCATTATCATCTGTCCAAGTGATAACAGTAGAATCATTAGTAGATGACAAAGAACCGTCGAGCAATGTCGTTGCACTGTTGCATCCAATGATACTTGTATCAATCACTGAAGAAATGACCCCACTTGATTTTTTAATATTAATTTGGATTGGCTCACTAATATCCACACAATATGCACCTCCATAACTAGCGATTAAATCTAATAATGAAATTTTATTGAGGCCACTGAGTTCAGATATAAAAGCATCCTTTTGCTTGGACAAAATTGTAATTATATAAAATTCGAATGAACCTTCAAAAGCGGGGATATCATCTACGGTGAATATGGCATTTCCACTAAAAGAAATAGGTATTTCTGAATATAGATTTTGAGGATCAGCAATAGGTTGATATACAGTATTGATATCTAATGTCTGACCTTCACAAACTGAAATTGAATCGACTAAAAAGTCTCCAGAAGTAGCCTCGCAAACCATACATGAGATCTCCTGATTACAAAATTTGATCTCAAAACTCTCAAAAACAGAAGGATCTAAAGAACCTAAAAATTGATCACTGATAACTAATTCCCATACTCCATTTACATTCCCAGTGGCAAAATTAATATCCAGATCTCCACCGAACGGCCAATAGTTTCCAGAATAAGCACCATTGTCACCCCAATTTGGATCACGATTATCCCAGCGATCTGACAGCCCAGGATCTGGGCTAGGGGCGGTATAACTTGGAATGAAGCCAATATCATGAGGAATTCCAAATATCTGTAAGCCTGAACCAGTTGGCTCCGCAGGTCCTACAAGTATAGAGTTATCAACATCTGGAGAATATAAGGATATGTTTAGGTCAGTTATATCTTGGTGAATAAATTCTAAACGAACTTCGCACAAGCCTTGATCATCATTTTCAAGCCTGTCTAATTCAGCGTTCTCTACTAATATCCTTAAGTTGACAGTATCGATACTGGCTATATTGATAGCGCCACCTAATAAAGTATCCACCATACATTGACCAAAGGAATTAATGATAAAACTTCCGAAAAATAGAAGTAGTAAAAGGTATCTGAACCAAATATTCAATGTAAAAAATCTATTAAACAACATGACATAATAAGAACGCAAAATTGTATCAATTAGTCGATTGAACAAATAACTTTGTTAAATCAATATTAAAATGACAATTCAGCAGTAACTATTCATAGTTTTATTGTTCTTAAGTATAGCTTAGACAACAAAATGATCAGATGCGCAAAAATTTATTTTATACAGCAATTATTGTATTAATCTCTCTCATACTTTGCGATGATATCAACGCTCAGAGAACAAGAACATCTACTCGCCGAACAACAAGTCGTCGTGCAGCTCAAGATGATTCGAAATTGGCTGAACAATGGTTAGCTATAAGTTTAGGTAATGTACAGTTCGGATCAGGATTTAGTATAAGTTCTAAGTTTTCTTATGGATTTGAATTTATGGATCGCTTTTCTATTGGAGCGTCTGGAAAGATTTATTATGATTTTCTCAATAGAATTGGATTTCCTGATGAAAATTTGTTTACCTATGGAGTCGCTGCATTTAGCCGTGTTAAGGTCTCTGAAGAAATCTATATAATGGGTGAATATGGATACACTTCATTCGATTTAAGCAATAATCAGGGTAGACTATCAGAACTATATCCATCGATTGGTGCTGGTTATAAATCTGGAGAAGGACCATGGACCTATGGAATTCACCTATTGTTTCAGCTCGACGACTTTGTAAGAGATATTCAAGGTCAGAGCATCGAATTTTGGATCGACTTCAATTATAAATTTTAGCTAAAAGGTTTCAACTCTGGCTCATAACCACGAGAAACCAAAAAATCCCTAAGGGCATAACCGGTACCAGCTGGCCAGTATTTTGCTTTTTCAAACGGAATTACTTTATAGTCATCAAGTTCGTCTTCTAATAAAATCTTTTGGTTAGGATTGGCTCGCAGATGATAGGCAATGATAATTTGATTCATCCTTTTAAAAGAATAATGTCCAATAAACTGGATAACTTCTGCATCTAAACCTAACTCCTCTTTAACCTCCCTTAAAACACATTCATCAGGGTGTTCGAACTTTTCTAAAAACCCGGTTATCAAACCATACCAACCCTTGGGCCACATACGGTTATGTGCGACTATAACATTGTTTTCCCCATATTCTATAATCGCTGCAACAACAGGAGTTGGATTGTTATATTGTATGTAGTCGCAATCTGCACTCTGACAATAATTATAACCGAGTTCTCCAACTGCCATATTGGACTTGCACTGAGGACAATATGGGAAATTCATATTTTTCATTGTATTTGTGTTAAAACGAAACTTTCAATCCCACGAATATAGCCCTATTGGGACCTGGTTCATAATACCTTGCTCCAAAGGCATTGATTCTCACATTGGCATAATAATCAGTATTAAGTAGATTGTTAATACCCACATAAGGAACTATAGAATAATTGGATCTATTCAAATTATAAGAGGCATAAATGTTTAGAAGATTATAGGCCTCACTTACTACTGAATTAGAATTGTTCAAATAGATTTCTCCAGTTGCTAAATACTGAAGGCGGGCAGCAAAACTCTTGTTCACATATCTACCTGATAGAGTGAATCTTTGATCAGGAATCCCGGGCAAATCATTTCCTTCGAAATTTTCACCATTAACCACAAACTCATCATATTTAAATGATCCTAATGAATAAGAGCTATTGAAAGTGACAGATTCACTTACTTTATATTGTACTGAAGCTTCTACCCCATCCCTCTGAGTTTTTCCTGCATTCCTATAAAAATCACGACCAGGAAATTGATCTAATTCATAAGGAATAAGCTCATCAGAAGAAGATATTACAAACCAAGTCAAATCTATATAAGATTGTGAAACTATGCCCATTCTGATACCCATCTCTAAGGATTGAGCTTTCTGTGGTGATAAGTTGTTAAATCCCCCTTGGCCAGAAGGATTACTTGACAACTCGCTTAATGTTGGTGTTTCAAAACTGGTAGAATAATTAGCATAAACACTTAGATTCTTTCTAAGACTCTTATTAGCACCGAAATGATAATTAAAGCTATTCAGCGACAGATCTCCAGAATCATCTCCATCGATTAATCTCTTGTCTTGTACTTCGAGATCATTAATGTCGTATCTTATACCCACATCTACATTCCATCCCTGCAAATCAAATTTAGCCTGACTGAACAAAGCGTAATTACCAAATTTCTCAATTTGATTAAGTGCTTCTGGCCCTATAATTCCCTGAACATTGTCATTACGCACCCTTTCATCAGATTGAAAAGCCCAGTCGAACCCATAAATAAAATCAACTACCAGACGTTTATCTACCCATTTAATCGCACTATTTAATCCGCCACCCCAATAGTGTCTATCGAGATTAATAATCCCGCCATTCTCAAATGGTAAAAACCCTTCAAATTGTCTCCGACTATAAAATAAATAACTATTAACAGAACTATTTTCTCTGAGTTGATGCCTATAACTTACAGCATATTTAGAGTGATCTATAGATTCTCCCGAGTTAAATAATAGGTTTCTATCACGGGCTTGACGTGGATTTTCTTCTACACTTTCTAAAGTTATTCCTCCTGGGTCGTTAGCTATAGGAGAAGAAGTTTTGTTGACAATCACATTTAGCAGGCCATTCTGAAAAGGTTGAATATATTTCAAGTTGACATTAGTACTCTTGACCTCATTATGTTGTCTGTACCCGTCATAATTAAGATGTTCTAAATTACTGATCACTTTGGCCTTACCAAAAGTGGCACTCCCCATAAAGCTGTATCGCCGAAGGCCAAATGATCCACTTTGAAAGTTCAAGGTCACAGGCTTTTCTAACTCTTCAGTAATAGTTGAAATGTTTATCACCCCGCCTGAAGCATTACCATACATACTCGCTGCAGAACCCTTAAGTACTTCAATGCGTCTGATGGAAGATAGATTTAGGTTATCCAGTTGTCCTTGTCCATCAGGAGTAGTTTCGGGTATACCATCAACTATCAGCTTAACGCCTCTTATACCAAAAGCAGACCTCGAACCAAACCCTCTAATCGATATACGCGAATCTTGAGCAAAATTGTATCCATTTAGTATAAAAAGACCCGGTACTTCCTCAACATAATCATTGAATGACAATAATGAATTGGGTGCTTCATTAGGAGCAATTTCAAGTAGAGCGGTTGATCTAACTGATTTCGCTAAGTCAGTTTTTATCTTTTGAGAGGTAATCCATACAGTATCTAAGCTACTCGACCACTCGATTGTCTCAGTTGACTGACCATATATTTTAACACATAATAAAAGTAAAAGACACGTACGAACTACCAAATCATTGTCTTAATTCTTCAATGTATTCAGCGACAGAATTAATCTGCTCTTTACTTAAAATGTCTTTGTAAGGTGTCATCAATCCCTTACCATTTGTTATTTGCTCAATTCTCTCTTCAAGAACCAATGTCGAAGCCGAAAGATCAGTAGCACCACTTACTGCTAACTTTCCATCTGCTCCATGACAGATAACACAATATTGCTTGTACACCAACTTACCCTTTCTATTTCCAGTGGAGGCCACTGACTCTTCTTTCTTGTCAATCTTTGTTTTATCACTTCCAGTAGAAGTTTTAGCTTCAGTTTTTTCTCCCCCACATGATACAAGAAGAATTGAAGCAGATAATAAAAGTAAAATGAACCCAAACTTTTTCATGAATCAGAAGATTATTAAGTTTTATAAAACGCATAAATAGCACTTTGGCCATTCAAATTCAAATGCCTTAAGCGTTAAATCAAAAAAGAAGTATTAATAGCGATTATATCACCCCTTTCTCGGTGAGATATCGTTCAGCGTCCAAAGCAGCCATACATCCAGTTCCTGCCGCAGTGACAGCCTGACGATACACCTTATCAGCGGCATCTCCAGACGCAAAAACACCCTCACGATTAGTTAAGGATGTGCCAGGAACAACCTTAAGATAACCGGTACTGTCCATATCTATCCAATTTTTAAAAATATCCGTGTTAGGCTTATGACCAATGGCTACGAACAAGCCATCCACATCGAGCTTTGATTCTATATTTGTTTTGTTGTTTATGACTTTTACGCCAGTCACTTCTTCTTCACCTAAGATTTCAACAGTCTCCGTATTCCAATGCACAATTATATTCTCTGCCTTCATCACACGCTCTTGCATAATTTTGGAAGCTCTCATTTCATCTCTACGCACGAGCATATGTACTTTAGGACATAGTTTTGCTAAGTAAGTAGCCTCTTCCGCTGCAGTATCTCCTGCTCCTACGAGAGCAACCTCTTTGCCTCTAAAGAAAAATCCATCACAAACAGCACAAGCCGAAACACCTTTATTCATCAACCTTTGCTCAGATTCTAATCCTAACCACTTAGCGCTCGCCCCTGTCGATATGATTACACTATGAGCACTAATCTCTTCATCTGACTCCGTCCAAATCTTATGTACAGGACCAGTTAAATCCACTTTCGAGATCATCTCGTATTTGATTTGTGTACCAAATCTCTCTGCTTGTTTTCTAAAATCATCCATCATCTGTGGCCCTCCTACTCCCTCTGGGTATCCAGGATAATTCTCAACATCTGTTGTAATCATCAATTGACCACCTGGCTCGGGTCCTGTATAAACTACTGGGTTCATTCCTGCCCTTGCCGCATATACTGCTGCAGTATATCCAGCAGGTCCAGAGCCTATAATTACACAATTTAATATATCAGCCATATTTAGATATTTCTTTTATTAACAAATCATAGTACCGAATTGTTATGGCACCTATTTATTTAAGTGCGCGAAAATATGTTTTTTAGATTGTAATCAGAAGAGTGCCAATTTGAATAAGATTGATTAAGTCATGACTATGTCATTTAATCGTCATTATTCATTAGACTAAACATTTCTATAAAAAATAAAAATACGTTAAACCCAAATCGGCTATACTAACCAATATTCAAATAAAATTTAATGTATTGAACGAATCACGATACCCAATTAAAATTGCCATTTTCATTATCAAAAAGAATTTTTAGGGACAATAAGAATTAATTGTAAAATACTCTATATTTACGGCGGACGGCTTCCAAGCCGTCTCTCATTCATACCCTTGTAACGTTTGGCCCATCGAAAGATGGGTCTTTTTTTTATGTACCTTTTTTGAACTGAATATATTAATAGCTACTTTTATTACAAGATGAGTAATCTACACTCCATAATCGCTATTGCATATCTTTCATTATTTATTCCCGTCCATCTTCATAGTCAAGCGTGGGAAACATTTGACGTTGATGAAGGAATAAAACCTGTAATTTCTATTGATACGGATAACAATATTGCTATCGCCTATATGAATGAAGCAAGAAGTGGATGGGTTCGCATGGCACTATTTGAAGGAGATAATTTTACGATAGAGGAGGCTGATCGGGGATACTTTTATGGACCTCTTGATTTTGTCTATTCCCCCACTGATATACCATCTATAGTATTTCATGATCATGATGCTAATGATGGAGATGAAATATTCTTAGAAAAAATAGGTAATGAATGGCAAAGAACGATTATAGCCAATTCTGGTCATGATGGTTGGGATAATAGTATAGCTTTTGATTCTGATGGTGCAGCTCATACAAGTAGTGTAGACCCAAGTGCCGGAGGCGTGGAGTATGCGCGCAGAAATGAAAGGGGATGGGTGAAAAGTTCTATTGGCACTCCAAGCACTTTTTATCAATACGCCACATCCATTGCCATAGATGCTCAAAACAATGTTCATATTGCCTACTATTTAGATGATGACGATAACTTATACTACCTATACAAAGCTGATGATGGTTGGTTAAGTGCAGTGGTAGATAGTGAGGGAGGAATGTTTCCATCCATGATAATAGATAACAATCAAAATGTTAGAATCGCCTACTATGATCAAGTAAGAGACGACGAAGGTTTAATTAAAATTGCGACCCTTTCTAATAACAATTGGACCATTGAGACGGTTAGCAGTTTGAGCAATGCTCCTATAGAACGAAATGGATCTCGTAGAATCACTTCACTGAAACAAGACGACTTTGGCAATATCCATTTGTCATATTGTGACCGTGATATCCTTGTTTGGGCGACTAAAGAAAACGACGGTTGGGTCTTAGATACTGTCGTAGATGTACGTGAAAGTAACAGGCAGTTAGGTTCCCAAAGTTCTATGGTAATAGATTCAGAAGGGTTACCACACATAACCTATTTTGAGATTACTTCATTTACTCCATATAGCGGTGAAGTTAAGTACGTAAGAAGAACCAACAATGTCGATCAAGACAATGATGGATTTCATAGCGGAATTGATTGTAATGACTTAATATCTACCATCAATCCTGATGCAGAAGAAATACCCAATAACAACGTAGATGAAAATTGCGATGGCATTATTTTCTTCATAGATGAAGATAATGATGGCTTTCATAGTGGAATTGATTGTGATGATACTGATCCCAATATTAATCCTAATAAAGAAGAAATTCCTGGTAATAATATCGATGAAAACTGCGATGGTGAAATTTCTACTGGAGCTACGCTTGCCGGTATTATTAGAGATGTAAATGGACAGCCAGTAACTGGCGTTACTATACTATTGAGTCAAAGTGAGAATAGAACTACCACAACAGATAATGGGGGCAACTTTTCTTTTCAGAATGTCAATTTAGAAAGTGGAGCTACGCTACTATTTAGTAAAAACACAAACGCAGCAAATGGTGTTTCTTCTATAGACCTGATAGAAGTGACTAATCATATATTGGGCAGAAATGAATTCTCAAATAGTTTGGAACTCTTATCGGCAGATGTCAACTTAGATGGACGCATATCAAGTCTCGATTTGATCGAAATGACAAATGTAATTTTAGGAAAGTGGACGGAATTCAGATCAAGCGCCTCATGGGGTTTTGATCCTCCACAGATTGTGCTTGCTAATTCTAATAGTGCCAGTTTTAATGTTTTCGCCTACAAAATAGGAGATACTAACGGAAGTGCTAATCCAAATAATTAAATCGAAATGATCCAATTGAATCGCCATAGCTCGATAGGGCTTGTTTTTTCTATCCTATTGTTCTGGTCATTCAGTAGTGCACCTCCTGCGTCTCGCACAGGTGCACCAGATCAAGGGAGCTGTGGAGATTCGGGATGTCATTCGAGCGGAAGCAACTCAATCGAAGGAGAAATCTTAATTTCTGGTCTGCCAGATCAGATAGAACCGATGACAGATTATATGTTGTCGATAACCCTGAGAAGCAATGCAGGTGATCCAAGAATGGCAGGATTTCAACTGACTGCACTTAATAACGACTTAGATGGTATCGGACGCTTCAGTTCTGATGATCAAAATGTAAGTATCAGTTCTGCCTCTAGAGACAGATCCTTTGCCCAACATAGTCCAGTAATCAACTTTGGGAGTAATAATGAGGTAACTTACTCCACAATTTGGAGTTCACCAGAAGCCCAAGTTGAAGAAACCACATTCTATATAGCAAGTGTTTTCGCTAATGGAAATGGTGGTAGCTCTGGAGATCTTGTAGTACTGGAATCATATAATCGAATTCCTGCTCAGGATAATGATAACGATGGATTTAACTCTCTAACAGATTGTAACGACAACAATTCTGCAATAAACCCCGAGGCTGAAGAAATACCGAATAATTCAATAGATGAAAATTGCGATGGAGATGTTTTAATCATCGATGAAGACAATGACGGTTTCAATTCGGATCAAGACTGTGATGATAGTAACGCCAATATAAACCCGAGCGCAGAAGAAGTGGCCAATAATGATATTGATGAAAATTGTGATGGAATAATATTAACCATAGATCAAGACAATGACGGGTTTAATTCTGATGAAGATTGTGACGACAATGATCCAAATATAAACCCAAATGCTGAAGAAATAATCAACAATGAAATCGACGAAAACTGTGACGGTGTCATTCTCGATATAGATAGTGACAATGATGGATTTAATACAGACTTAGACTGCGATGATAACGATCCAAACATTAATCCAGCGGCTACAGAAATCCCTAATAATCAAATTGACGAAAATTGTGACGGCATCGTTGGAAGCACAGGAAATAGTAATAGAATTAATGCCACATTCTCAAATTCAACAGGAGTGCCGATTAGCGGCATTAGAATATTTAGCTCCAGCGGAGTTGAATTAGGAATTACCAATCAAAATGGGTCTATAGAAATCGCCAACATTGATCTTAACACAGTCAGCTCGATTAGATTTTCTAAAGATGACAATGTTGGTAATGGCATAAGCTCATTGGATTTAATCACCATACTAAATCATATACTTGGAAGAACTACTTTGAGCAATAATGACTTATTAATAGCAGCTGATGTCAATGATGATTCGCGAATATCAAGTTTAGATTTAGTCCTAATTACTAATGTAATTTTAGGAAGGAGCAATACATTCCCTAACCGGGAATCCTGGGCATTCTTTCCACAACAAATAGACCTGAATGACGCTAATTTTGATTTAGAAAACCTACAGATTAAAGGAATAAAAATCGGAGATGTCACAGGAGATGCAGATCCATCTAATTAGAGATTAGCTCAAATTATGGAAGACTTTCTGAACATCTTCTTCTTCCTCCATTTTAGCAATTAATTTGAGAACCTCTTCTTCTTGATCACTTTCTAAATTGACCATATTCATAGGTATCCATTCTAATTCGGATGATTTAACCTCTATGCCTTTGTCTTCTAATGCCTTTTGCATATTTCCAAATTCAGCAAATGGCACTCGAATTACTAATACTTCTTCATCATTATCATCAGTTCCTTCCCCCATTTCTTCTAATCCATGATCGATTAACTCTAATTCCAATTCATCCGTGTCTAAGCCTTCTGGATTCATCTTAAAAACTCCCATCTTATTAAACTGAAAACTCACACTATTACTGGTCCCTAAGCTTCCATTACACTTGTTAAATACCGCTCGTACTTTAGCCACAGTTCGAACTGGATTGTCGGTGGCAGTTTCAATTAAAACAGCAACGCCATGAGGAGCATACCCCTCATAGAGTATCTCTTCATAATTAGAGGTGTCTTTACCCATCGCCCTTTTAATGGCAGCCTCTACCCTATCTTTAGGCATATTGACTCCTTTGGCATTTTGCATAGCCCTCCTTAAAGCTGGATTATTATCTGGATCTGGTCCTCCAGCTTTAACTGCAATATTTATTTCTTTTCCGATTCTGGAAAACTGTTTTGCCATTTTATCATATCTGGCAAACATGGATGCTTTTCTAACCTCAAATATTCTTCCCATCTGTTTATTGAATTATCAAGACTGCAAAAATAATGACTTTAGCAAAAAAGTCTATAACCCTATTCTTCTTCTGAAGATCTTGTAGGTTTAATTACTTTATCAAATGTGAATAAAGAAAGATTTAAACATTTCAAATATACCAAAGCTGTTGCGATCACATCGTCTTCACAATATTCAACAATCTCATTTATGCGATTATCCCAATAGTATTCGCTAACATCTTTACCACTTATACCTTTCTTTGGACTTGGTATATTCAAAGATATACAGAGAGAATCCAAAGAGGTAAAGTGTTTATAATCTCCAAACTTCCAAAGGTCCATTGTGTCCAATAACTGATGTACTTGCCAAGGCTTTTGGCCAGTTACATTCATCAGATTGGGTAGACCAATACCATTAATAATCAATCGACGACACAAAAAAGGTATATCAAATTCTCTTATATTATGACCGCATAAAAAATGATTATATACATCGTAATAATAATTATCAAGTAATTCTTTGAATCTCGTTAACAGTTCAAATTCATTAGAATTGTAAAATGATTTAACACGAAAACTTCCCCCTTCGTCACCATCTAAAAATCCAACAGAAATACAAACCACTTTGGCAAACTCGGCGAATATTGCAGCCTTAGACTGAAAATGATCTTTAACCGACTGATCTGTCATCTCAGTCTGTCTGAAAGCATGGTAGTGCTCACTTTTAATCCGCCAAAGTGATTGAAGCGACTTAGGCATTTGATCAAAAGTGCTATAAGCAGTAGCAGTTTCTATATCAATGAATAGGATTCTTTTCAGCTTTTCCTTAGGAAAATTCATATAAATGCATAAAATACGTGGTTACCCTAATGATATGCGGAATAAATCGCATCCATATTGCAGACAAATAATAAATTTACATCATAAAATTTAAAACCAAGTAAATGTCATCTCGTGTAATATCAGGAATAGCAATTGCCATCCTACTACTTTTATCAGGATACTTATGGTATCAAAATACTCAACTCCAACAAGCTAATAAAACGCAATTGGCAGAAATGCAAGAGTTGGAAGCCGTACAAGCTGAACTTGATGCAGATTATCAGGCATCGTTAGAAAGTATCGAAGGATTGAGAAGTGATAATGCAGAGCTAAATGCGCTTATCGACAATCAGAAAGAAGAACTAAGAGCTCAGAAAAAGAAAATAGATGGTCTCATATGGACCAGAAGAGAGCTGGATAAAGCAAGAACTGAAATTGCCGAATTCGAATCTTTGACAGCGGGATATCTTGCTCAAATTAGTGAGTTAAAGTCCAAAACTGATCAATTAGAAGCAACTAACGCTCAATTAGTGAGCGATAACTCAACTTTAAACCAGAATCTCACAATTGAAAAAAATGCAAATATGCAGCTCCAAGAAGCTAAAGCTGTTCTGGTAAGTGAGAAGGAATCTTTAACCAGTACAAATAAAACTTTGTCGGATAAAGTAGAAATTGGCTCCGCAATTAAAATCAATTGGATGAGTTTCAATGGTGGAGATTTAAACGATAGTGGAGAGTGGAAAACAAGAAAAAGAAACAAGAGAATGGATCTCCTTAGAACCTGCTTTAAAACAGAGACTAACGTAATCGTTCCAGCTGGTGATGAAACTTTCTATTTGAGAATTATGAATCCAAATGGTGAAACTCTAAGTGCAGACGATATGGGATCTGGAGAATTAGTGGATAAACAGACTGGAAAAACAATGCGTTATACTATGTCTGGCAATCTTACCTACAATAATGAGGATACCGAAGCATGCATGGACTGGAAACCTTCAACGACTCCTGTAGATGGAGAATATACAGTTGAGATCTATAATAAAGGATATAAAGTTGGAACTGGTATGTTTAAACTTTAATGAATTAGAAAGTCTCTAAAACCGATTTTCATAATAGCCTTGTTGAAATACAACAAGGCTTTTTTTATGTTTGCTGCCGTGAGTATTAGAAACGAAAATGTAATTGTGCTCGGGGCATCTCCTAATCCAATCAGATATGCCTATAAAGCATGTAGAATGCTCCTTGAGGCAAAACATAATATCTTTCCAATAGGAAATAAAGAAGGTATAATCTATGGAAATAAGATCTTAAAGGAATTTCCAGCAGATATGATTATTGATACCATAACTGTATATATTAACCCTTCTATCCAAGAAAATTATAAAGATGTCATACTTACTACTGCTCCTAAAAGGATAATATTTAATCCAGGAACAGAAAATTCCAAACTCTATCAACAATTCAGTAATCAAGGAATCCAATGCATAGAGGCATGTACTCTTGTAATGCTAAGAACGAATCAGTACTAATTATTTCTTCTTTTTAATTCTGTTCTTATCAATTGTAATTCTCGACTTGCTTCACCAGTAATCGAAGTATTCTCTTGAGCCCTTCTTATTAAAAATTCAGTTACTTCTTTGACAGGACCATAAACCACATATTTGGCGACATTAAAACCAAACTTAGCAAGATTGAAAGTGATATAATCACTCATCCCTTGTAGCTGAGAAAAGTTAATATGCTTATGATCCAAAGGAATACCTTCTTTAATTATGGCTGAAGAAAGTAGTTGATTACTCTTGACATTGTGTGACGCACATATAAATGAAATCTTTTCATAATTATCTATACAGAATCGTATCGCACGATCAAAGTCGTGATCAGTTTCTTCCTTAGAGTTATGTATGGGACTTTCATAGCCCATCTCTTGAGCACGCTCACGCTCTTTCTGCATATAAGCTCCTCGTACTATTTTAGCTCCTATGAGATAATCATCCTTGACAGAATGATCAAAATCTAACTTCAGTTTAGCCAATCGATCCTTACGATACATCTGATAGGTATTATAAACGATGACATTATCCTTGTTAAATAACTGCATCATATCTGTGACTACTTCATCCATAGCATCTTGCATCCAACTTTCCTCTGCGTCAATCAGTAATCCTACCCCCAATTCATGAGCTCTTGAACATGCACTTTTTACACGGTTATAAAATCTATCAAATAAATTTTGCTCTTCAAGACTAAACGCTTCATCTGATTGTTTTTTTTCTAAAATGCTGTTATCAACAAGCGCCGTAAGCTTGCATATCGCAGCCGGTACACTATGATTAGAAGCCGCGAAATCAATGGCGTTGATTAATTCTTCTAATGAATGATCTAAATCTTCCTCCTCAGATTTACCTTCTACCCCGTAATCTAATAATGATAATACATTATTCTTATACAAGTCATCTATCACTTCTTGACAATCTAAAAGATTAAGACCACCACAAAACTGCTTAAATACAGTCTTTTGAATAATCTTTTCAACCAACGGCAATCGCATTTTCAAGGCTAACTTGGCAATACGTGAACCCATATTGACTAAAGACAAATTATTCATCGCAGAAAAAAGTCTTTCTACCTCCTTTAATTCTCTATTATTTTTATTTCTAAAGGCTATTTCTGTATTGCTAAAATCTGGATAACTCAGAGGATCTGGATCAGATGACATGGGCTGCTATATATTTTAATCATTCCATATTTGCCAAGCACGTTCGGCTTGTAGTTCTAACATTTCGAGACCGTTTTTGATTTTACATCCTTTGATCTCTCCTTTTTTCAAAAATAGAGTTTTTTCTGGATTATAAACCAAATCATAAAACACATGATTACTATTACAAAATTGGTATGGTAAATCAGGAGCATTATCAATATTGGGATACATCCCAAGCGGAGTGGTATTTACTATCAATTGATGAGATTCTAATACCTCTTGGTCAATATGCTGATATTTCAGATCTCCATTGGTTCGTGACACAATTTTATACTTACAATTATGCTTTTCTAACACAAATCTAACAGCCTTTGAAGCACCTCCAGAACCCAATATTAAGGCAGTCTTCGGAACAGACCCTCCACAAATATTTAATAAGGAAATTTCAAATCCGTATACATCTGTGTTAAACCCAATTCTTTTGTCAGCTACAATTTTAATAGTATTTACTGCTCCAATTGCCTTAGCTTCTTCACTTAAGTCTGACAAATAAGGGATCACTTTCTCTTTATAGGGAATAGTCACATTCAGTCCTTGAAGTCCAGAATTCATCAATCTTTCCACCATAGAGATATCCTCCAATGGGTATAAATCATAAGAACAGTTCTCAATCTCTTCTCTTTTAAATTTTGCTGAGAAATAACCCGGAGAAAAAGAATGCGATAACGGAAAACCAATTAAACCAAAATTCCTAATATTCATAAAGTAACTTTTCTATTAATGTCCTTTACCTTTCAATAGCACACTTATAGTATAAAACATAATTTTGAAATCTAAAAACAAGGATCTGTTTTCTAAGTAAAGTAAATCGAATTTTGCCCTCTGTAATATTTGATCCACATTGCTTGCATAGCCAAATTTGACTTGCCCCCAAGATGTTATACCGGGTTTGACACTATATAACCTCATGATATAGTCCGAACGATCCTTTAATTGCTCAATGAAATACTGGCGTTCTGGACGTGGACCAACTAATGACATATCCCCCTGGATTACATTTATAAATTGGGGAATTTCATCTAATCTATATCTACGTAATATTTTACCTACCTGAGTAATTCGCTCATCACCTAAATAGGATAATTGTGGACCTTGCTCTTCGGCATTATCCACCATGGATCTAAATTTTTTTATTTTGAATGGCTGCAAATTTTTTCCAAGTCTGACTTGTTCAAAAATGACCTCTCCTTTTGACTCAATTTTAATTAGCAGCGAGATAATTATGCTCATAGGAAGCAACAAGATGACAGCAATACAACTCAAGAATATATCAAGAATCCTCTTTAAATTATTTTGCCAAAGTGGCATAGGGTCATAATGGAGATGATATAATCCACTGGCATAATTATAATCAAGAGACGAAATCACTTGCGAGTCGGCAAGATCAGTCTCAATAACCGTTATCACTTGATTTTTGTTAAACCGATATTGATTGTTTTTGATTAGATCATATAAGGGACGGTCTAAATGAGCAATTAGAATTTCATCATAATCTTTAATCACACTAAAGTGTTTATTGAGATCGACAGTAGAAATAACTTTGATGAGTTTATGATAGTTATTAAGAGACAAATTAATAATCTCCTCCTTTCCTACTCCAATAGTAGAAATTTGTATTTGTCCTTTTTTAAATTTTGAAGATATCGTAGTTAATGCTGATAGTCTTATGACCACATATACTATCCAATGAATGCTGAAAAGAACTAAAAAGGATCGAACGTAGCTATAGTGCTCCAATGTGGTATCATCTGTGAGAATAGTGAATAGAAGTACAAGACTACCGATGAAAACTCCTATTGTAGTCTCATAGATTACATTCAATCTGGATCGTCGAAAAATTCTGTGATAGGAACCTGCAATGTTCCATGCTATTAAACTCGCTAAAGGTATCACCACAATTCCCACATAATACATCGGATCTAACAGTGCTTCTCTAATCGATGAAGCCTCTGAAATACTCAATTTGCGATAGCAAAAAAACACACTCCATGCAAGCCCTCCAGCTAATAAATCAGATAGTAAATAGGCTATTTTATAATAGGTTTTATGCCACATCTATCTATATCTAAATAATAGGTAGCCGAAAAGTATGATTAATACAATTAACGCACTGGCCAATTGCACTGATTGATGAATCATTTTCACAAATTGAAGAATTTCGTCTTTATGTTGTGGATATCTACTTAATACCTCTTCTTCCATCTTTTGACTATTAAAGAAATGGGAAGAATTGAATTGTACTTTATTCTTAACCAAATATTTATACTGTTTAAAGACTTTGACCCTGAAATATATATTCAGAAAAAGCATACCTACAAAAACTGCAATAATTAGAGAAAATAATATAGTATACATAAGTCCTTAATAATGAGGTGCAAAAGTGAATAATAAAAGAATTAATTCATAATTGGTTGAGACATAATAGGATTTTGACATTCTAAAATTATCTTAGTCAAGATTAATACAATTGCTATGCGAGTCATTTTTCTACTTTTTTGGAGCTCATTGATGATTGCTCAGTCATATGATCTATCTTATTATCTACCAGATATCCCGTATGATAACAAAATCCCAACACCTAAAGAATTCATAGGACACGAAGTTGGTGAATGGCATGTCACTCATGACAAACAGTACTACTACATGAAGGAGTTGGCTCGATTATCAGATCGTATTACCCTCACAGAATACGCCAAAACATACGAAGGTCGTCCGTTAATCTACCTAACCATTACCTCTCCAAACAATCGAGAGAAGTTAGAGGAAATCAGAGTTGAACATAAAAAACTAACGGACCCAGAAGTAAGTCATGAAGTCAATATTGATGACTTACCTGTTGTGATTTATCAGGGAAATAGCATACATGGCAATGAGCCAAGTGGAGGAAATGGAGCATTGGCCACAGCCTATTATTTAGCTGCAGGCCAAGGTCCCGAGATAGATAGACTATTATCTGAAGCCATCATTTTATTTGACCCATGTTACAATCCAGACGGGTTTCAAAGATTTTCGACTTGGGTAAATTCTCATAAGGGAAAAAACATGATAAGCGATCCCAATAGTCGGGAGTATAATGAGGCCTGGCCTAGAGGACGGACCAATCATTATTGGTTTGACCTAAATAGAGATTGGTTACTCTTAACCCATCCAGAAAGTAGGGGAAGAATAAAAACATTCCATCATTGGAAGCCCGATATATTGACTGACCATCACGAAATGGGCAGTAATTCTACATTTTTCTTTCAACCTGGTATTCCGACACGTACTAATCCTAACACACCGAAAAGAAATCAAGAATTGACAGCTGCAATCGGAGAATTCCATGCTGAAGCATTGGATGAAATAGGTAGTCTCTATTATACAAAAGAGTCCTATGACGACTTCTACTACGGTAAGGGCTCAACTTATCCTGATGCACAAGGTTGTGTGGGCATTTTATTTGAACAGGCCAGTTCAAGAGGGCATTATCAAAATACTGACCACGGCATTTTAAGTTTCCCATTCACGGTGAGGAATCAGGTGGCCACGATGTTATCTACCCAAAAAGCGGGTATAGCATTAAGAAAAGAGTTGTTAGAATATAAGAGAGAATCATTCAAAGAAGCTCAACGTTTGGCGCAATCGAATCCTATTAAGGGGTATATATTTGGAGATAAAGATGCTCCTTATAGAACTAAGAGGTTCATAGATATCCTTAATCAGCACCAGATAAGTGTTTATGAATTAAGCCAAAATCATAAGTCATTTGAGCGAGGTTCAAGCTTCCTTGTCGAATTAGATCCTAAACAATATCGCTTGACCAAATCGATATTCGAAGAGCAAACAACTTTTGAGGATAGCCTATTTTACGATGTGTCCGCTTGGACTATGCCGCATGCATATGACCTTCCTTATAGCGCTCTCAAAAGTATAAAAGGGTTAAAAGGAGATCGAGTCGAAAGTTTTGAGGTGAATGGAGAATTAATAGGAAGCGGAAAAGCATATGCTTACCTCGTGCCATGGCATCAATACTTAGCTCCTAAAATGCTACAAGCATTACACGAACAGAATGTCATGGTGAAACTGTCGACCACTAAATTCAGTAATATGATCGGCAATGAAGAAATCAATTTTGACTTAGGAACACTTATCATTCCTGTTGGCAATAATCAAGCAATGTCTCCATCACAATTAGAAAATCTCATCAAAAAATTAGCGATAGAAAATCATCTTAAAGTATATAAAGCAAATTCGGGACAAGTCACATCGGGCTATAACCTCGGGAGTAGGTCTACGGAAAAACTTGAGCCACAAAATATAATGATGGTCATCGGTAACGGTGTAAATTCATATGATGCAGGTGAAATGTGGCATCATTTTGATCAAATCTTAGAAATGCCCGTAGCAATGGTTGATATTTCAAGGATGTCTCGTATAGATTTGAGTGATTATTCTACCATCATATTACCTGATGGAAACTATAGCTCATTGAGTTCTTCGAGCAATAAAATAAAAGATTGGGTACGTCAAGGTGGTAATCTTGTGGCCGTAAGAAGAGCAATAAAATGGTTGAAATCAAAAGATATTATAAAAGCTGAAATAAAATCTACGACTAATAAAGGATCTTCGACTCAAGAGCCGTTTGGCGAAGCAGGAAAGCAAAGAGGCGCTTTGGTCACAGGTGGCATGATCGCTAAAACAGAAATTGACATCACTCATCCCTTGTTTTACGGTTACAAAAGAAATGAAACTTTTATGTTCCGACGAGGAAATGACTTTTTCAAACCTATGATTAACCCCTATCAGACACCAGCTCGGTATTCATCAAATCCTGTAGTCAGTGGATATCTACACAGGTCAAATGAAGAAAATCTAAAAGAGTCTGCGGCTGTCTTTACTAATAGGTTAGGCAGAGGTACGGTCATCTGTATTATGGACAATCCGCTATTCAGAGGTTATTGGTGGGGAGGAAGTAAACTTTTTGCTAACGCAATATTTTTAGGAGATATAATAGATTAGAAAAAAATGGCAAAGATTGATTTAATTAGTTAACATATTGCTATTTTTGTTAATATATTTAATTGTAATGAAAAAAGTATTCTTATTCTTATCCGTGGCATTCTTTTTAGGTGCATTCTCTTTCACCTATCTAAAAGAAGTAAAAGAAGATCAAAAAATGATTCACACAGTATTTTTCTGGTTAGACGAAAATCTTTCAAAAGAAGAGCTCACTGAATTTGAGGAGGCATTGGTCCTATTAGGAACCGTACCCACTATAGACCAATATTACTGGGGGCCTCCTGCCGCAACAGAAAATAGAGATGTAATAGACAATTCTTATTCTTATGCGATCAATGTACACTTCTCAAGCTTGAAAGCGCAAAAAACTTACCAAGACCATCCCATTCATAAAGAATTCTTAAAGCAAGCACCTAAATGGAAGAAAGTTATTGTATACGACAATGAGGTGCGATAATTATCTTCTACAATATAATAGACAACGAATACCGTAGTTATATTGTTAGTCTTGTATAGAAGTCTATTATATGCATAATGAATTTATAGATCGAATATTAACAGAGCATCAGATCTGTGTCACTTGCCCATCCCCAAAAGAGGTATCAGATTTTTTCATAAGTCTGTTAGGTACACTTTATTTAGATTTCTCAGTTAAGCGTTTGAATACTAAGGAAGACATCATTGAACAATTCGACCAACTTAAAAAAGAGCTGGATAGCCTCCTGAGCAGAAATCCAATGAATGCGATATTGGGCACTCAGACTATCTCTCAAGAATTTTTTGATCAAATACCTTTGATCTATGATATGCTCAATAATGATATTATGGCGATCTATGAAGGAGATCCTGCCTGTAATAGCAGAAGAGAAGTTATAAGGAGTTACCCCGGTTTTTATGCCATAGCAGCATACCGCATAGCTAATTTGTTAGAGAAATTAAAAGTCGAAGATCTCCCAAGAATTATCACTGAGCACGCCCATAGTCTTACAGGCATTGATATTCATCCCGGAGCTACCATAGGCAGAGGTTTTTGCATAGATCATGGAACTGGAATCGTAATCGGAGAAACTACTGTCATCCATGACAATGTAAAAATTTATCAAGGAGTAACATTAGGTGCATTAAGTGTGGCAAAGTCTGATGCTGATCAAAAACGACATCCCACGATAGAAGAAAATTGTATCCTATATGCCGGATCTACCATATTAGGAGGAGAAACTACTATTGGCGCTAATAGCGTAATAGGAGGTAACGTTTGGATAACAAGAAGTGTACCGCCAAACTCAAAGATCTACTATCAAGCTAAAATGAATACTTCAGATAATATTGATGTTGTAGTCTTCAAAGATTTTGCAAAATAATACTGGCATTAAGTGAAGAAAATAACAGAACTTATAGGAAATACTCCTTTAGTTGAGATTCAATCAATCTTTCAAAAAGATCGGGTCAAAATATATGGCAAACTTGAAGGAAACAATCCAGGTGGAAGCGTAAAGGATAGGGCCGCCTTTGGAATGATAACAGGAGCATTAGAAAGAGGAGAAATTAAACGAGGTGATCGATTAGTTGAAGCGACAAGTGGCAATACAGGTATAGCATTAGCAATGATTGCCCAAATATTTGGCTTAAAGATGACCTTACTTATGCCCTCAAGTGCAACTAAAGAAAGAGTATTAGCAATGAAAGCTTATGGTGCTAAAGTGATACTCACACCATCCGATCAGACCATCGAATACTCTCGTCAAATGGCTGAAGAAATGGTAGCATCAGAAGGATACTTTATGTTGAATCAGTTTGCTAATAAGGATAATTATGGCATGCACTATAAAAGTACAGGACCAGAAATATGGAGAGATACAGATAAAAAGGTAACTCACTTTGTTTCAGCAATGGGTACCACCGGCACCATAATGGGAGTATCCAAATTCTTAAAAGAAGTCAATAGTCAAGTAAGAATAGTTGGCACACAGCCTACTGAAGGATCAAAAATTCCTGGTATAAGAAGATGGAGTCCCGAGTTTCTTCCTAAGATATATGATCCAAGTAGAGTTGACCAAATTATAGATGTCACTGAGTTAGAAGCAAGACAAATGGCTCAAAGACTTGCCAAAGAAGAAGGTATATTAAGTGGTATGAGCAGTGGCGGTGCATTAACCGCAGCAATAAGAGTTGCTAATCAAATTAGTGAAGGAATAATAGTTTTTATAATTTGTGATAGAGGCGATAGATACCTTAGTACCGACTTATTTGAACAAAAATAGTCCAGCCATGAACAAACTTTGTGTTTTCATCTTCTGCTCACTCATAGCATTCGGCTGTAATTCTTCTAAAGAAATTACTTTTTCTGAAGAGGTTTCTACGGTCTACTTTGTACGTCATGCAGAAAAACAATCAGATGGGACAAAAGACCCAGATCTAACTCCATTGGGCCAAACAAGGGCTAGGAAATTAGCTCATATATTGTCTCATGCAAACATAGACAAGATATACTCTACTGATTATAAAAGAACTATGAATACCGCAAAACCGCTCGCAGAAAAATTGGGTTATAAAATAAATAGCTATGATCCCAGAAATCCAGAATTACTAATCGCAGAATTAAAGTCAAATTTTACGAAGAATTATCTCATAGTTGGGCACTCCAATAGCACACCTAATCTAATAAACTCAATTTTGGCAAGAAACCAGTACTCTCAAATAGAAGAAAGCGATTATGGCAACCTATATATACTAAAGATTAGCAAAGAAAATATCAATACTACTTGGCTCCGTTATTAATTAACGACATTTTGAGGATGCCCTTCGATATGACATTTAAGATTTTCAAAGGTTACATCTATAAGTCTTTGTCTTGATTCTACGGCTACCCATGCGTTATGTGGAGTAATTAAACAATTATCGAGTTGGATCAGTTTGTTGTCTTCCAATGGAGGTTCATTAGTTAAAACATCTAATGCAGCATATCTTATAGTTCCATTAGTCAATGCTTTATATAGATCAGATTCATTGATCAATCCTCCCCTTCCAGTATTTACAAGCATGGCAGATGACTTCATCAACATAAGAGAATATTCATTAATGATTAATTCAGTTTCGTTTGTTAATGGAACATGAAGAGTTAAAAAATCAGAACTATTGTATATTTCTTCCAAACTACATATTGATATATTTTCATCGATCAACTGGATTCCTTCTCGCTCAGCCACTTTTACATTCATATTAAATGCCAATCCAATTTTTGCAACTTCTTTTCCAATATCTCCATATCCTATAATTCCCAGTGTCTTATTGCTCAACTCCATCAAAGGGAAATTCCAATAACACCATTCTTCAGAATTTTGCCATTGTCCTTCTTTTACACTGGTGTTATGTAAAGCAACATGATTGGTATAATGCAATATCAGGGCGAATACATGCTGTGCCACCGCCTTCGCACCATATCCCACTACATTAACAACATCAATATTTTTTATTCTTGCATATGCAGTATCCACATTGTTATAACCAGTAGCTGTCACACAGATACATTTTAATTTGGGTAATTGGTCGATAATATCAGCATCAATTTTAGACTTGTTTACTATTATATATTCTGCATTGATAGCTCGTTCCTTTATTTGGTCTGCATCGCTCCTTTCATAAACTTTCAAATTTCCTAACTCTTCTAATATAGACCAATCCAAATCTCCTGGATTTAGCACTTGACCATCAAGGACTATTATTTCAATCATTAATCTTCTTTATAATTCAATTCACTTTTTATACGTCTTATAACGCCCGAGAGGCTTTCCTGTTATTGCAGACGTCCGAGGCACATAGTAATGAGCGTACAGTTATCTTCTAAATGCCCAATTATCGTTCTCGTTTCATCGGTTAACATTCGATTTTGCATCATATGCGATGATTTAGAGAATTCAATTTAATAATTCAAAATGAAAAAAGGCCACCATGCAAACATGGTGACCTTTTCATTATCGGATCCTGTCTATAATTTAATCTCGAGGGACATCCGAGAATAATCCATTATTCTCTAATAACAGTCCTTTATCTTGGACGTTAACGTCACCACTCAAATCAAAATCTCTCAAGTAATAGCTACTGTTTAATCCGTCATCAATTATCCATTGTTGTAAATCATTGGCATTGATATCGATATCATCAGCATCCCCAGATTGCTGATCACCGTTTCCAGCGAACAATGCATATACACCTGGTGCTACTTCTTTTTGTCCTACTCCCATTATTCCTCTATAAGAATTATGGAATCTAAAGTCATAGCTAATAGAGTTATTGATTACTGGCACCTTGATATGGGACATAGCCAATAAGTGGTTTCTATGTTCTATCACGATGTAATAATCTAATGTAGGATCTATATTACAACATTCAAATCCTTCGATAAACTCTATACTACCATCACTATGTAGTAATGCTGCTGCTCTACAAACTGTAGACTCTTCAGTCACATCAGATCTTAGGCTTACTAATACCCAATCAGTAACTGAACTTGGATAGTTAGCGTTATTTCCTACAACCATTCCCTCTTGGAAGAAAGAATCACCTTCAGCACCATTGTAGAACCATGGAGCTTGATTATATGGTTGTCCCATTCCCATCGGCGTACCGAAGAATGTAGTCGGTCTCTGACCTGGCAAATAACCTAATCTATTCAACTCTGTTGTCATTCTCTCAGCATCATAATCATATGGTCCCTCTAAGAATGCAGCAGTCTTAATATCTACACATGCTCCTTCGCCCAATAATAATTGAACTTCTTCAAAATCTTCGTCATCCTCACTCTGATCTCCATCATCATTATTTGGTGATGAATCTGGATCGAATGTGAAGCTTTCTACGATTTGAGCAACGTTTCTGTAATCACAATCCTCAGTTTGGAAGTGTACTACTCTTGCATCGAATGTGAATGTCACTGACTCATCTACTCCTAACTCATCGATAAACCAGAATATCTTATTCTTAGTTAAAGATCCATCGTGAGTGATGTTAGCGATATCCGCATATCCATCAGGTAAGATATCCTCTACCCCGATTCCGAATGCTGGGTCTGGTCCATAATTCACAACTGTGATACTAAACTCAACCTGCTCATTAGGAGAAACCTGTACTTTATCCACTTCTTTGATCAATTCAAGATCTGATGTAGTACCTACACTAAACGAAGCAGCACTTTCATCATCCTCCGCTGGAGTCCCGTTAAGGTTACCTGGAGTAGAATCTTCATCTGACTGATCCATTGCTGTAATCTCAGCAAGGTTAGTAACTACTTCTCCGTCTGCTTTAGACGATACAGTAGCCTCGAATGTCAGATCAATCTCTTCTCCTGGAGCAAGATTAATATCAGTCCATATAATTTGATCTCCTAAGAATATACCGTTGTTAGATATATTTCTAAAGTCTACACAGTAATCAGTAGGTAGATAATCAGTTACCTCAACATGAGTGGCAGGATTATCACCTTGGTTCTTAACTGTTATTGTATAAGTAACCACATCTCTAATTTCTGGATTAGGATTATCTACCATCTTCATGATAGCTATATCCGTAGTCTCAGGAATCGCCTCAGCATAATCTTCATCATCCTCACTCTGATCTCCGTCATCATTATTAGGAGTTGAATCAACATCTTCTTGATCAGCTGCTGTAATCTGAGCCACATTTCTATAGTTCACACCATCACCTGGAGCATTTACTACTGCTTTGAAAGAAACTCTTTCAAGAGATAGTGCATCTACCGCTATTCCTGACCATGTCACTATGTTTCCTGTAGCCGTTCCTCCATTGTCCATAGAGTTTGTAACTACTGTAAATCCATTAGGTACAACATCTTCAACTGCTACACCAGTGGCATCTAAATAACTATTGTTAAATATTGTCAACTGGAATAATACGGTATCGCCTGGCTTCGGAGTAGAAGTATTAACCCTCTTGATTAACTCAAGGTCAATCTTGTCTCCACCGCCACCACAACTTGGATCTCTGCTTACTTCTACTCTTACAGTAGCTGTACAGTTATTAGCATCTATGACGTCCACTGTATAAGTACCTGCAGCAAGATTACTTACTGTTGCACCAGTGGCTCCATTAGACCATACATAATTATATGGCTCTTGTCCACCACTTGCTGATACAGTAGCAACTCCATCATTACCTGGGTTACAAGAAGCTTGCTGTACATCTATAAGAGCTAATGATAAGTCTCCATTATCAACTCCTACTTCGATAGGCATGCTTACTTCACAACCTTCTCCATCAGTTACCGTCACAGTATAAGTACCGCCGCCGATTCCAGTGATGGTAGATGTAGTTTCTCCATTAGACCATAAGTATGTATAAGGAGTTACTCCACCAGTTACAGTTACTGTAGCGGTTCCATCGAATGCAGAACAAGTCGCATCAGTTGAGCTTGTAGTGATATCCACGTTGCACTCAGTTAATGTAACCATAGCATTATCCTCATCATCCTCACTTTGATCACCGTCATCATTATTTGGAGTTGAATCAATATCATCCTGATCAGCAGCAGAAATTTCAGCTACGTTCACATAATTCAATCCATTTCCTCCAAGCACCTCAGCTCTAAATGTCAAAGTTGCAGTTTGGTTAGGTGAAAGGTTAAGTCCAGTCCACACTATATTATTACCGTTGATCTGTCCATCACCAGAAACTGTACTAATGTTGGCATAACCACTTGGCAATCTATCTATCACACTTATGCCTGTTGCAGAGATATTGCTCTCATTTGTAATCTCTATAGTAAATGTTACTATATCTCCAGCTCTAACTAAGAGTTGATCCACTTGCTTTCTTAATGCAAGATCTATCTTATCATCTCCACCACCTCCGCAGCTTGGATCTTTAGATATATCCACAACTGCTATAGCAGAACAATCATTAGCGTCTGTCACCTCTACGATATAAGATCCTTGCGATAAGTTTCTCGCTATTGGCCCACTTACTCCATTAGACCAACTATATGTATAAGGAGCTTGTCCGCCTGTAGCGATTACTTCTCCCACGCCGTCGGCACCAGGAGCACATGATTCGTCTTCGATATTAGTAATAGTCATCGTAAGATCACCATTATCTACACCTACAGATACAGGAACTGTCACTTGACATCCTTCTCCATCTGTTATTGTTACGCTATAGTTACCAGAAGTAAGTCCACTTATGCTCGCAGATGTACCACCATTAGACCAGCTATAAGTATATGGTGTCTGACCACCCGATACATTAACTGTAGCAGTACCATTCGCTGCACTACAATCCTCATCCGTGGAAGAAGTTGTAACATCAAGGTCACATTCAGATATCACCACCATGGCGTTATCTTCATCATCCTCACTCTGATCTCCATCATCATTGTCTGGAGTTGAATCTATGTCATTTTGATCAGCATCCGTGATCTGAGCAACATTGAAGTAATCCAATCCTGCATCACCGATTACAGTAGCCTCGAATAATAATGTTTTAGTTTCGCCAGCCCCAATAGATAGGTCTGACCATATCACATTACTTCCGCTTACTGTTCCACCACTTGAAATTCCAAATATATTGGTATAACCATTTGGCAACTCATCAACTACTTGTACACCAGTTGCTGGAACATTGCTCTCGTTGATAACGAGTATCGTAAATGCTACTACATCACCAGCTTTAACCACTGCTCTATCAACCTGCTTTCTCAATGCTAAGTCAATCGCATCTCCATTCACACTACAGTTTGGTTCTTTATCTACTGATATAGTCAAACTATTAGTACATCTGTTAGCATCAATCACATCGATAGTATATACTCCTTCTTCTAATCCAGTCTGTCTGGCTCCTTCAAAGCCGTTTGACCAGATGTAAGTATAAGGCTCAACACCACCTTGCGCTAATACTTCAGCAATTGCATCATTTCCTGGTACACAAGATTCAATTCTTGAATCAACCAAGACAAGATTTAAATCACTATCTGCTAACTCAACCTCTACTTCTTTATTAGCTGTACAACCATTAGCATCTGTCACGCTAACTGTATAGATACCAGCGACTAAACCTGTCGCAGTAGCACCTGTTGCTCCGTTGCTCCAAACGATATCATATGGTTCAGCACCTCCAGTAATCGTCACTGTTGCTTGGCCATTAGTATCTCCACAGTTAATATCTGTCACATCATCAACAATTGATAATACGGACTCAGTAATTTGTACGTCAACTACCACTGTCGCTGAACAACCAGAAGCATCTGTAATGGTTACTTCATATGTGCCGCCAGCAACATTATTAATATCTGCCGTGGTTGCTCCGTTTGTCCAACTATAAGTGTACGGTGCTGTTCCTCCTGTAACTGTTACAGAAGCGCTACCATTTGATGCTGTACAAATCGCATTGTTTGAAGAAGTTGTAGCTGATAAGTCACAATCACTTAATGTAACCTGTGCACTATCTTCATCATCCTCACTCTGATCTCCGTCATCGTTGTTAGGAGTTGAATCAAGATCCTCTTGATCCGCTGCTGTTACTTGAGCTATATTCACATAATCTGCATCTCCTCCACCCACAATTCTGGCATCGAATGTCAATGTAATTGATTCGCCGATTGCTAAATCAATACCTGACCAAGTGATTGAGTTACCACTCAACACACCGTCATTTGAGATAGAAGATATACTACTGTATCCTGAAGGAATAGCATCTGTAATAGCTACACCTGTAGCGTTTGAGTTTCCTTCGTTTATTACAAAGATTTCAAACGTTACAGTTTCTCCTGTAGATACAATCGCTTTATCAACAGTTTTTGTTAGAGCGATATCGATCTTTCCTTTAAGACCTGCATCGATCTCTGGTACTCTATCACCACTCATAAGAGTGATAGTCTGTGATAAACCAGTTTCAGTATCTGCATCACTATCATTGAATCCATTTCCTTGATTAGCTTCAGTAAATGTGAATCCATCAGGAAGAACAAATCTTACTCTATAATCACCCGGAGGCAAGTTAACGAAGCTATAAGATCCATCTTCTGCTGTCTCAGTCGACGCTAAGACTACATTGTCAGAATTCAATAATTCTACTTCTACATCTCCAATTCCTGGCTCGTTGTCGTCTGCGATACCATCACAGTCGTAATCAATCCATACGTAATCTCCGATAGAAGCAGTCTGATAATATCCTGCATCAATCGATTTGTCCTCTTCATTAACTTCAAGGCTAATGATATGAGACTCTTCAGTTACCATATTAACGTCACTGTCCAGTTCATCATTTCCTCTGTTTGGAAGAGTTACTGCGTATCCGTCAGGAGTTTCAAACTTCACTATGTACTGACCAGGCTTTAATCCTGGGAACATATACATACCGTTCTCATCTGTGATAGTTCGATCTAACTCGTTTCTATCGATATCTAATAGAATTACTACGACACCTGGCAATACTGGCTCTCCCTCATCAAATAGACCATTTCTATCTAAGTCTATCCATGTTTGGTCTCCCAATGCTGCAGTACAATCGTTTAATTCTCCAATTTCTACTTCCAGATCTCCAGAACATCCATTTCTGTCTGTTACTGTCACTGTATAAACTCCTGGCGCCAAGCCTACAGCCATTCTTGCTGTTTGAGCGTTTGGATCATCCCAAGAATATGTATAAGGCGCTTGCCCTCCAGTCACTCTTACCATCGCCATACCGATATTACCGAATGAACAAGACGCATCTTCTAAATTATCTAAGCTAACTACAACTTCAGCTGTATTGTCTTCGACTTGTACAGTAGCCGTAGTTTCACATCCATTAGAGCCTAGTACAGTTACCATATATGTTCCTGCATTAGTAACTGTAGGATTAGTCATTGAATCTGTAAATCCATTTGGACCTGTCCATCCAACAACTTGACCATTAGTCTCTACGGACAATGTTACACTTGCATTTGTACAAGATATAAATCCTCCAGTCACTTCTACTGTTGGTAAAGCTGTGTCGTCGATAACTAATACGGATTCCGTTGTTTCACATCCTCCGGATGCTGAAACTGTAACAGCATAAGTTCCTGCTACACTTACTGTAGGATTCTGTTGTGAACTTGAGAAACCATTAGGTCCACTCCATTCATAACTTACACCTGTTACAGATGAAGTAGCACTTAACTCTACTGCAGGTTGTAAACATGTTATCGTTCCTCCCTCTACAGTCACCACTGGTAAATTCTGATCTTCTTCAACAGTTGCTGAAGCCTGAGCAGAACATCCATCATCATTAGTAACTGTCACAGTATAAGTACCAGCTTCTGTTACTTCAATAGAAGCAGATGAACTATTGAAACCATTAGGTCCAGTCCAACTTACAGTGCTTGCAGAAGTGTTAGCAGTTAATACTACAGACTCAACATCACAAGTCAATGTACCTCCTCCGGCAATTGAAACTGAAGCATCTTGTCCTCCCTCAATTGTTACACTACAAGTAGTTGAACATCCATTTCTATCTGTTACTGTTACGGTATATGTTCCTGGTTCCAACTGAGTTAGATTAGCCGTTGTAGCCCCATTACTCCATGCATAAGTGAATGGTGCAGTACCATTCTGAACATCAACATTAGCGCGTCCATTAGACTGTCCACAATCAGCATTTGTTCCTGAAACGGTACAAGTCAAGTTGTCTACAGATCCAATAGTAACATTACAAGTTGAACTACATCCATTAGCGTCAGTAATCGTAACTGTGTAATCTCCAGCAGCTAATCCAGTAGCTGTCGCAGTAGTCTGCCCATCACTCCAAGAATAAGTCACAGTACCTACCGCATTCTGAGCAGTCACTGTAGCACTACCATTACTTTCACCGCATGTTGCATCTTCTGATGCAGTTATAGCACATGAAAGATTGTCTGCACTTTCACTAACCGTAGTGGTTGCAGTAGCTACACAGCCATTTGCTGATTCTACAGTCACGGTATATGTACCAGCTGCAGATACTTCAGGGCTTGAATCAGTAGTAGTATTTAATCCTGGTCCTGACCAGCTAACAAAAGTTGCTGAACTTGTAAAGGATAATTCTACTGAACTACTTGTGCAAGTCAATTCGCCAGAATTTGTTGCTGAAACAGTTGGTGCAGGTTCTACTGTTAAGTTCAACACTAAGTCAG
>JAHDDE010000075.1 GCA_020629515.1 Saprospiraceae bacterium
CCCCACCACATATTACCAGATCTGTCTTGATACATGGTTTGTACACAACAGTTCAAACCATCTTCGGGTCTATACGTTTTTATGCGATCAGGATGAATAGTTGAAAGTGTGGGATTATATCTTGTAGTACTTCCTCTAGTGGTTATCCAAATGAAATCGGTGCCCTGCTGTGCTTTTATTCCCCAAAATTCATATCCTTCTATTCCATCCCTGTTGGTAAAAGAGGTAAAATCCCTGCCGTCATATCTGGCGATACCATTTTTCATGGTAAACCACATATTGCCATGCTGATCTTGGTCTATTCCTCCGGCGTAGTTGGAACTTAGATTCAACTTATTACCAAAATTTTTTACCTCTTTTCCATCATATAGGTAAACCCCTTTATGCTTTGAGGCGAACCAAATATTTCCATCAATATCCTCGAGCAAACCATTAAAATGAAATGGGGGAAGCGCCTCAAAAAGAATAAATCTATCTACTTTAGCATCATAAGTATATACCCCGCATTCGGTCCCAACCCATATTAGGCCATTTTTATCTTTCAAGATTCCTTGTCTTCCGATTTGTACGTTTTCTAATCCTTGTTTTTGATTATAGGTTTGAAACTTTTGACCATCATATTTAATCAATCCATCCGATGTGCCAAACCACAAATCACCTCGCCGATCTTCGGCTATTGCATGAATGCTTTGGCCATGCTTGTTTATGGCATTTTGGGTGCCTGCGAAAAAATCTGAGCTTTCAAAATATTGTAATGTATCATTGCGATATCGAGCCACACTTTCACCAGCTGGTCCAAACCACATATTACCGCTGGAGTCCTCAAATATGGTACGTATGTACTGACTAATTAAACTCGTATCATGATTAGGATGTGTTACCGACGTAGGCTCTGGTCCTAATATAACAGTTGAATCAGCCCTCATAATATAACTCACCTTTTGACACATAAGGGAGGTGAGGAAAGTTAAAAGAAAGAGTAAAGTCGCAAACAAATATTTCATTTCAACTACTGGGCTATTAAGCCCAATATTAGTCCTGATCAAAGTCTAATGGTGGTGGCCCAGGAGGTATCATTGCCTTATAGATATAATCTCCTTTTCGCTCTTTAAACTCTTCTTTGACGGCTTCTACGAAGTGGTCATCTTCAAACAGGTCCACCATTGTCATAGAAAGGGCTTTGGCGGCATATGCCATACCTTTGTGACCGATAGACATCCCTCCACAAGCGACTACTGCCCAAGAGTGCCATGGAGTTCCTTTAGGAGCAGTTGTAGCACTTAAGCGTATGGTCGGCGCTACGAAGCTGACATCACCGACATCAGTCGAACCACCCATTGGATGCTCTGCTGTTTCTTTTAGGGGAGTAATGGCGTTATCTATACCTACTATTTCACTTCCTGTTGCTTCTTGTATTTTTTTAGCGAATTCTTGTTCATCATCAGTATATTCTATTGAACCGAGGAATTCTAAGTTCTCTTGCAGTCGTGCTCCGCCAGTCCGATTAGGTAGCACTTCATGAATTCCAGAAATCAAACTGACTTTATGGTCCACATTTGCCATGATGGCTGCACCTTCAGCGATCCGTTCCACATGCTTCCATACTTTCTCCATACCTTCTCTGCGTGTATCTCGTACTCGTGTCCATATTTTACTATAGTCCGGTACTACGTTAACCACTTTGCCGGCATCTTGTATGTGATAATGTATTCTTACTGTTGGTTTAACATGCTCCCTGTAGTAATTGATGCCAGTAGTATATAATTCTAATGCATCAGAGGCACTTCGGCCATTCCAAGGGTCTCCAGAAGCATGAGCTGCCTGCCCTTCAAATTCTACTAAGAAGTCTACAAGTGCAAGGCTACTTTGTACATTAGCCTCAGTTTTTGCGCTGGGATGCCAATCCATTACCACATCTACATCATCAAAAAGCCCAGCACGAATCATCCAGAGTTTGCCAAAGAATTTTTCCTCTGCAGGTGTGCCATAAAACCTTATAGTTCCATTGAGTTTGCCTTCTTGAATTAACTCTTTAATGGCAGTTGCCGCACCTAATGAGGCTACGCCAAATAGATTATGGCCACAGCCGTGACCAGCAGATCCTTCATTAAGTGGTTCTTTATGAGGTACAGTTTTTTGTGATAAACCAGGTAAGGCATCAAATTCTCCAAGGATGCCTATAATAGGATGCCCAGAACCATATTCTGCTGTAAAAGCAGTAGGTATCTCACCAACGCCACGGGTTACTCTAAATCCTTGATTTTCGGCGTAACTAGCTAAGGCAGCGGCGGATTGAGTCTCCCTAAAGGCTATTTCTTCATAGCTCCATATTTTATCACTGAGTGCAGATAACTCAGTGTATTTGCTGTCTATTGACTTGATAACTGCCGCTTTGTTTTTGTTACTATTTCGTTGTGCATTGATCTCATGACTTCCTATTATGACAAGAAGTATGAGTATATGTATAATTTTCATATTAATAATTTATTTAATATATAGCTCCTTTTATTTTGGCTTGCCGTCTTGATTAAAATCCAAAGCCACTAGATCCCATCCCCATTTTCTGCAATTCTTCGACGGTCATTTCGCGATAATTGCCTTCTGGCTTCTCAAAAACAGCTTCATCAGGGTTGGTGTTTATTTCTGTGGCCTCAAACATCATTTTCATCATGCCCATATCTATACCATAGGCGAGAGGAGTACCATTCATTTTGAAGCCAGGAAGGCTCTGAAGGTTGAATTGCTCCATTTGGATAGCTTCTGTTATGTACATTTTCATATTCATTTTTTCCATTCCTTCTAGCATCTCTTGACCTGGAGTTAAATCTGATAAATTTATGTTGATATTGGCGGCATAGCAATCATAACCCATGATATTCTTCTTATCCGCTTTGTCATATGTGATCTGATACATTTCGGCCATCTTATCTGGATCAATTCCCATAGCTTTTAGCTGCTCTGTTTGTTCGGACATATTCGATTTTACCATTATTTTTTGGCCCATCATTTCCATATACTGAGTCATGAGATTATTCTCAAAATGTTGCTTGATATCTATCATTCCCATCATTTTTATTTCAGTCACTTGATATCCAGGTTTGAAATGCATCAACATTTTCATATCACCCATAAATCCTTTCATATGACTATTCATATCTTCCTCCATTCCAGGCATTTCCATATCGCTCATCTGCATTGTAATACTACCTTTAGTAATTTGTGCATGGGCAAGGGTGATACAACCAAATAGGCTAATAATGCTTATGAGAATTACTCTTTTCATAGTTATCTATTCTTATGGTTCTTTTCAATGAAAGTAGAAAAAAACTGTAACACTCTTTGATAAGATCGTATAAATTAACTCGGCGATATGAGATTAGGGGATTAACCGATTTGGTCAACTATTAAGTCGTCGAACTGTTAATGTTTATCGATTGGGTATTTGACAATTCAAATATGTCTTATATTTTGCACGATCGAATGAATACTAATTAAATCAAAATAACATACACAATGAATCGGATTTTGTGGGTTACCCTTTTCCTTATGGGTATGACGTCCTTGCATTCTCAAGGCAATAAGATCGAATTCGAAGAATACGATCTTGATAATGGGCTACATGTAATACTTCACCAAGACAATGCAACTCCTATAGTAGCAGTCTCGGTCATGTATCATGTAGGTTCAAAAAATGAAAATCCTAATAGAACAGGTTTTGCTCATTTTTTCGAACACCTGTTATTTGAAGGTTCAGAGAATATAGAACGAGGAGAATTCTTCAAATATATCTCAGATGCAGGAGGCACTAACAATGCTAATACATGGTATGATAGAACTTATTATTATGAGTTGTTGCCATCTAATCAATTAGAATTAGGATTGTGGTTAGAATCTGAAAGACTATTACATGCCAAGGTAGATCAAGTGGGTATTGAAACGCAAAGAGAAGTGGTGAAAGAAGAAAGAAGATTGAGAGTGGATAATCCTCCTTATTCTTTACTTAAGTTTTTGGAGCAGATTAATAGTCGACTATTTACAGAGCATCCCTATGGATGGTCGGTCATAGGATCAATGGATCATCTTGACGCAGCTCAAGAAGAGGATTATGTCCAATTTTATAATGATTTCTACACGCCTAATAATGCCATTCTCTCAATAGCCGGAGATATAGATATTGAAGAAACTAAAGTGCTTATTGAAAAGTACTTTGGAACTATTCCTGTAAAGAATCCTAATATCTACAGACCTAATATTGTCGAACCACCATTAGCCGCAGGAGGACTAATAGATACTACCTATGGTAATATCCAGATTCCTGCTGTGATCAATGGATATCGTATACCTGCTCAAGGGACAAAAGATTATTATGCAGTGAATATGCTCAACACACTTATCTCGGGAGGAGAAAGTTCAAGATTGAATAAGTCCTTGCGAGATGAGCAACAGTTAGTGTTACAAGTAGGGAGTTTTCCCCTCGAACTTGAAGACCCAGGAGTGGCCTTGATGTTTGCTCTACCCAATATGGGCATCGAGGTGGCCGCCGTGCAAAATGCGATGGATGCGGAAATCGAAAAAGTACAAAATGAATTAATCAGTGAAAGAGAGTTTCAAAAGTTAAGAAATCAGGTAGAAAGCAGTTTTGTAACACGTTATTCGCGTATTGCGGGTATAGCAGAAAGTCTCGCTAACTATCACATGTATTTTGGGGATACTAACCTAATCAACACTGAGTTGGAGAGATTTATGGCTGTGACAAGAGAAGATATACAAGCTGCTGCTAAGAAATATTTTAATAAGAATAACAGAGCGATCCTTAATTATTTACCTAACCCTGTTAATCCATAATAAAATGAAAATGATTTATAAATTAAGCATGCTACTGGCTGTGGCTATATTATGGACACAGTGTACTCCCAAAACTGCAGAGGTTATGGGGAGCCAAGACGATATGGCGAAAGAAGTAATAGAAAATTCTGAATCCTTCAGGTCTAAGGTGCCTTCTGCTGGTCCAGCACCCACTATCAAGATTGGTAAGGCCAATACCTTCAAGTTAGATAATGGTTTGCAAGTTATCGTGGTAGAAAATCATAAGATTCCTTCAGTATCCTTTCAACTATCCTTGAAAAATGATCAAATAAGAGAATTTGATAAGGTAGGATACATATCAATGGCTGGAGACTTATTGGGGAGAGGTACAACCACCAAAACTAAAGCTGATATAGATGAAGCTATAGACTTTATCGGGGGTAGTCTCAATACATATGGTAGTGGCATGTTCGCTAGCTCATTGACTAAACACATGCCAACATTACTCGAAGTGATGACAGATGTGCTATATAATCCAAGTATGCCAGATGAAGAGTTGCAAAAGATTAAAAAGCAAACGTTGACTGGGTTAGCAGCCAATGAGACTGATCCTAATGCTATTTCTTCTAATGTAAGGGCGAAGGTGATGTATGGTGGAGATCATCCTTATGGAGAGATACAGAAGGCTGAAAATGTCGAAGCAATTACCATTGAAGATTGTCGAGATTACGTGGCCAAATATTTCATCCCTAATAATGCTTACTTGGTCATAGTTGGAGATATTTCCGTATCTCAGGCAGAGGATGTAGCTCAAAAGTATTTTGGTAAGTGGCAGAAAAGGCCCTATAAGCCATACAGGGTGAAGAAAGTTGATAAACCTACTTCGCGAAATGTAGTTTTCGCTAATAAAGATGGTGCAGTACAAAGTGTAGTGAATGTTTCTTACCCATTGGATTTACTTCCGGGTACTCCAGATGTAATTCCTGCCAGAGTGATGAATACAATTCTTGGAGGTGGAGCTACAGGTAGACTGTTTTTGAATATTAGAGAAGATAAGGGATATACTTATGGGGCCTATTCTTCATTGTCGTCTGACCGATTAGTAGGATCATTTAATGCTTCTGCAAGTGTTAGAAATGAAGTTACAGATAGTACAGTAATTGAATTCATCAAAGAATTGGAACGAATTAGGGATGAACCAGTCGATGCGGAGCTCTTAGAGAATACCAAGAGTTTTATGACTGGTAGTTTTGCGAGATCACTTGAGTCACCCCAGACTATTGCCAGATTTGCGTTAAATATTTTTAGAAACGAATTGCCAGAAGACTATTATGAAACCTACCTGCAAAAGCTCAACGCTGTAACGGTGGCAGATGTGCAGGCTATGGCTCAGAAATATATTAAGCCTGATGAGGCTTTCATCTTTGTGGTAGGAAGCAAAGATGATGTGGCCGAAAGTCTTGTTCAATTTGATGCAGATGGTAAAGTGGATTTTTACGATGCATTTGGAGATCCTATTATAGCCGACAAAACTGTAATTCCTGGCGATCTTACAGGAACCCAAGTCATAGAAGACTATGTAAATGCGATAGGAGGGAAGACTAAGATAGCCTCCGTAAAAAGCTTGGTATCTAAAATGTCTGCTGATGTGATGGGCCAATCTATTGTGATTGAGACTAAAGTAGCAGATGGCAAATTAGCCATGATAACTGGCAATGGTCAAATGGTTTTTTCAACTCAAGTATTTAATGGAGAAAAAGCACAGATATCAGCTATGGGTAATAAGCAGACTTTTACAGAGGGACCTGAATTTGAAGCAATGAAGTCCCAAGCATCGATTTGCCCACAATTAGCTTATCTCATGAATGGAACATCAATTGAGCTAAAAGGATCAGAAACTGTCAATGGTGTGTCTGCGTATAAGATAATGGTTACTAAAGCAGGAGGAGAAAAGGTTACAGAATATTATTCTATAGATGATGGTTTACTGATTAGGTCTGTGGGTACTCAGAAAAGTCCCCAGGGAGAAGTTACGGTCACATCAGACATGGAAGATTATAAGGATTTTGGAGGTATCATGTTTCCCACAACTACCACAATAAGTGGTATGATGCCGGTGGCGTTAAAAATGAAAGTTGATGATATAACATTAAATTCAGAATTAGATCCGGAAACCTTTACGATAAAAGAATAGGAAATAACAGAATTGCATATAACCTGTTGATTATAAAGGTCTTGACTGTTGTCAAGACCTTTTTTTATGAGCGACTTCAGATATATCATTTATTTATATGTATTTCTACGAAATTCAGGGTAGAAAGTATATATTTATTTCTTAATATGATATAACACCCTTTATTATGTCATGTTAATTGTTAGAACCAATGTCAACCTGGAGGATGTACCTATGCCAGCGGTACAGTCGTATCGTTATCTTATGTACTACAGTATGGATGCTGTATGCCTTGTCATCGTGTTATTATTTAGCAATTGCTTCTTCCTCCAGTAATGATGTTTCTTTCACGCCAACGACAATATTTTTAGCCGACTTTGAAAATCTCAACGGGGATAATGATTGGATGTTGGGAACTGGGGCGAGTGATGGAAATTGGATCATTGGTGTAGCGAGTCCTTATGCCACAGGAGGTAATCAAATGGAAATAAATGCCTTTGATGGAATGCAAGCTTTAATGACGGGTATCAACAATTCGCAAGATTTAGATGGTGGACCAGCAGTAGCAGAATCCCCACATATAATTCTCTCTTCAAGTGCTACTGATATAGAGCTTAATTTTGAATATTACTTCTCTCATTATTCTAACTCTTCGATTGATGATAACTTTATAATAGAGATAAGAGATGCTAACAATGATGCATTGCTCCAGACCCTGATCAATGAAACAGGTGATGCCACATTGAGACCTGCGCAATATGTAAGCTTTCAACAAAATATAACCTCATTAGCGGGCAACACAATATACATTCGGCTCACTGCTCAGGATTTGGCAAATGGAAGCAAAGTAGAATGCGCAATTGATCGAATAGAAATTATCCAAGACGATCCCAATGTCGGTGGAACACCTGTTTGCGATAACTTGATTACTGATGGATTTGAATCTTCTTATGGTAATTGGGTAGATGGAGGATCAGATTGTTTTAGAGATAATGATGGGACCTATGCAAATAGCGGAACTTATTCTGTTAGACTAAGAGATAATACTAATTCATCTGTTGTAACTACTGGCCCATATGACCTGACGAATGTAGAAGAGGCAATAGTTGATTTTTCTTACATAGCTAGAAGTATGGAAAATGGAGAAGACTTTTGGCTACAGGTATCTTTAGATGGAGGGACAACTTATACAACAGTAGAAACTTGGAGTAGAGGTTTAGAGTTCGAAAACTTAGTACGTGAGGATGAAAATGTGATCATATCTGGCCCATTTTCTAACTCTACATTATTTAGATTTAGGTGTGACGCAAGTGGCAATGGAGACTTTGTGTATCTGGATGATATATCAATAGATACTTGTAGCACTCAGGTAGTAAATAATTGTTTTTCTCTTCAGCTTACCGATACTACTTTGTGTAATGATATGAGCATGGGATTGACTCCGGCTATATCAGGGTTAACTGTTCCGATAAATTCTCACCTTTGGACAGTACTCCCTACATCTACAGCAACTGGTTATACTCTTTCAGGTGATACAACTCCAACGCTAAATATAGATGCTGTAGGAAGTGGTCCTGGAACATTGGATTTAATGTATGTGGCCACTGATGACAATGGATGTGTGAAATCAGTAGAGGCCTCGATATTCATTCTTGGAGTAGAGCCATGTGTTATAAGGATTGAGTCGGATACAATTTGTTCTTCTGCTTCTGCGATGTTAGATGCCACCGCCATATATCAGGTCTTACCTGACTCGGGTGTAGTTATCTCAGCAAGTTCGGGAAGTGGAAATACCGTCATTCATGATATAATTGGAGTGCAAGATCCCACTGGAGTCAAAGTAACTATCACATTGCCGACGTGGGATGATCATTTCTCTGAAACTATTTTGAATGGGAATACTATTTTTCCAGAAGTGCTTGAACCCGATTCTTGGGGAGCGGGAGGAATGGATATTGTTAATCCCTGGAATGCAAATGTGAATGGGCTCCCTAGGTCAATCATTACGATAGAAAATAATGAAGTTCATTACTATATATCCCAAACAGTGAATAGTACAGAAATGATGGAGGTCTTTCCAACCAATTGGATTACAACCCCTCAGAATTTTGTTCCTGGTAATAATACACTTCAATTTGGCATAGAGAATACGGCCGGCCCTGTTAGTGGAAGTTGGTTTTTAGAGGCAGAAGGAATTTCTGGTTATAGTTATTTATGGACAACTGGAGATACAACTAATATGCTTAACATTAGTCCAACACAAACCTCTACTTATGGGGTGACAGTAACTGCTCCAAATGGGTGTTCTTATTATTGCGAAAAGACCGTGTATATACATGACTTTCAAGTTGCGGTTGAAGATGAATCTCTTTGTTTAGGGGATACTATTTCACTTGTTGGATCTATTTTTCCTGATGTGTCTGGTCCTTATCTTCATCAATGGACCGTGCTAAGTGGGCCACCTGGATTATCATTAATAGGCGATGATCAATTCAGTGTGGTTATAGATGCTACGGGAGTCAACGATACGGGTGAAGCTGTGATTATTTATGAGGCAATAGATAAATTTGGTTGTGCATCTACAGATACCTTTAAAGTCGAAATTCTTAATATTCCAACATTGTCATGTTACTATCAAATTGATGAAGAATCTATGCAGATAGGCAATTGTAATGTGTCTGGGTGCCCTGGAAGTACGGTGTTTTTTGGTGTGGATAGTACCATTTCAAATATTAGTTGGATCGGGCCAAATGGTTTTACCGAGAGCGGACCTTCAATTAATTTAACTGAATTATCATATTTAGATACAGGGACTTATACGGCCCAATATATGTTAGGATCTTGCATGGTATTCAAGGATTTTCATTTAAATATCTTAGCACCTGACGATATTGTTTTTTATGCTGATTTCGAATCTAATTCAGGAGATAATAATTGGAGCGTAATTGGAGGAGCTTCTGATGGCGATTGGGTAGTCGGCACTCCCAACCCTTATAGCACTGGAGGAATGCCATTAGAAATTGCCGCCTATGAAGGTAACAACTCGCTATTGACGGGAAGTGGGGCCACTCAAGATTTGGATGGAGGTCCGTCAGTTGTTAGGTCCCCATTATTTATTCTTCCTGATAGTGCATTTTTAGATCTCCGGTACTATTATTCTTTTTATACCAATGCGTCTTCAGATGATTATTTTAACCTATTGTTAAAAAGATCTATTGATGATAGTGTATTGGACACATTGATCACTTTAAAGGCTAATATGATCGGCCAAGAAGCTATCTGGAGTCAAGTAGTGAGGTCGCTCGATTCTTTTAGTGGGGAAACTGTTTATTTTGAAGGAATAGCCGCGGACGTTTCTAACCAAAGCAAAATAGAGGTGGCCTTAGATCAAATTATTGTAAATACACGAAATGAATGTTCTTGTGTAGAGACAAGAAATGCGAATCTGTCCTATGAAGGCTGTGAGGACGATGGCTATTCTATAACCATCAATGGAATTGTATATGACGAGATGAACCCTAATGGTATAGAGCTACTAAGGACAGCCGAGGGATGTGATAGTATTGTAAATGTAAATTTAAATTTTGAGCAGAATGTGAGCCAAACAGTCGATTATATAGGATGTTCAGGTGACGGATATGCGATTATCGTTAATAATATAACTTATGATGAGAGTAATCCGATAGGACAGGAAGTATTATTAAGTTCAACTGGTTGTGACAGTATAATCAATATAGAACTGCTTTATAATCCTAAAGTTGAAGTTGAAGCTGGTATGCTTCCATATCCTATCTGTTCTAATTCTAATGTGGATCTTTCTGCAATAGGAGCGGGTATATCAGGGGGCACTGATACTGGTCAATGGTCTACAATGGGAGATGGAACTTTTGATGTCAATGGTATTTATAATATAAGTGGATCGGCTACAACTTATACGTTGGGGCCAATGGATATAGATAAAGGGGAAGTGATACTCACTTTAACTTCAACTGATCCACCTGGCCCGTGTGAACCAGATGCTGATGCCGTATTAATATTAATTAACGATATGAGGTGTAGTCAGTTTCCATGGGCAGGAAACTGACATATTATAAATATTATTTATATAAATATCTATAAAACAGCTGTTTATGTAAGCAAATTGTTAAAAAATTCTATTCCGCCCTTAAATGAAATTTGTTAATTTTTAAGATATTGTAGAAAGCAATCATTGGGCGTAGTTTGTTGAATTTTAATACTGAGAATATTAAGGGTAGATCTTTAGTACTTATTGTTTGTCTATTTGCCAATTTTTTGATTGGTCAATCCCCTATTGGTAATGGTGAACCTTATACCGGATATGATGCAGAATGCGTTGATACTTCTCCGTCTCCAGGTTGTAATTCTCAAGATTTTACATTCGAGCAAGCCTTTTTAGCCTCCGATGTAAACGGTACACCTCTTACGTCATGTGATCCAGGAATCGCTCAAAATGCGTACTTTTGTATGACGTTTGATAAGGGAAATGGTTCCACGAGACAAGGGTTCTACGTTTCAGGTACGGTTAATGACGGTGCTAATAATACTTACGAAGTAAGGCACTGTTTTGACATTACATTGACCTCTTCTGGTCTTGTAACACTTTGTGTGCCAGATCAAGTAGTTACCTATACTTGTGGAGAAGAATTATCCATAGTTGATGCTTATTTTGGATGGGGATCCAGCGCTGATAATTCTAATCTGTGTAATCTGGCTCCAAACAAACAGAATTGTGCTACACCTAAATGTGATTTAATTGTAGGATCTACTCCGATATTTCAACCAGTAGTTGCAAATTTTGGGTTTGACAGTACCTGTACTTCAGGATTTTCAACTTATGCATTCAGCGATAGTACAACAAATGGTACAATGCCCTACACATATTCATGGGATTTTGGAGACGGTTCAACATCTACAGCGCAGAATCCTACTCATACATATATTTCGACTGGTACATTTACTGTCACCTTAACTGTGACCGATTCAAATATGGTTTCTGATGATCAGTCTTACATGGTTAATGTAGAGGAGTGTGCCTCTTGCTCGATCTTAGCTGGAGTCATAGCCGCTAATCAAGAAATTTGTGATGGAGATACTCCCAACAGTTTATCGGCAACTACCGATCCTTCAGGATCTGGTACACTCACGCACCAGTGGCAAAGTAGTACGGTGAGCTCTATGACAGGTTTTAATGATGAGTCTGATATGGATCTCAGTTTTTCACCCGGATCCCTTAGTACAAGCACCTATTATAGATTGATTTCGACGTCTTCGGATGGTTGTAGTGATACGAGTAATGTTATAACGATAACCGTTAATGATCATCCATCTGTTTCTGTTAATAGTCCTAGTTTTTGTTCGGGTTCGTCAACCTCTGTTGTCGCTACTGCGAGTAATGGGCAGTCACCTTATACGTATGATTGGACAGTACCATCGGGGGTGACAGATCCTGGAAATGTAAGTAGTTTCTCCACTTCAACGCCAGGGACATATTCTGTAGAAGTAACCGACGCTAATGGATGTTTTATTTCTGGTAATGGTACCGTTACGGAGTTGTC
>JAHDDE010000076.1 GCA_020629515.1 Saprospiraceae bacterium
ATACCTTGACTTATAATTAACCGAGTCTATGAAAAAAATAGCTTTAATAGCTCATGATGGCAAGAAAGCAGAGATGGTGTCATTTATCCTTCAGAATAAGGAATATTTAGAGGGTTATACACTCTACGCTACTGGAACAACAGGACAGCATATCGAGAATGCTGGATTCAAGGTACAGAGATTGCTATCTGGTCCGCTCGGTGGTGATGCCCAAATAGCCACTATGGTAGCAGAAAAAACTATCGATATGGTCATATTCTTTAGAGACCCTCTTGATAAACATCCCCATGAGCCCGATGTACAAATGCTCATGAGATTATGCGATGTACATAATATCCCACTGGCCACTAATCCTGCCAGTGCAGAATTGTTCCTTAAGTAGCATATCAAAAGACACAGTTGACTACAGAAGATTATAAAGCGATTCTACCAACTATACCGTCCGATCCCGGAGTATATAGGTACTATGATAAGCAGGATACCATCATATATGTAGGCAAAGCGAAAAACTTAAAAAAGAGACTTGCCTCCTATTTTGGTAATAGAAAACATCAGGCATATAAGACCCGCACAATGGTTAAGAATGCCAAATTTTTTGATTTTACTATAGTCGAGACAGAAGCAGATGCTCTATTGTTAGAAAATACTCTAATTAAAAAATTTCAACCCCGTTACAATGTGATGCTCAAAGATGGTAAGTCTTACACCTATCTCTGCGTCAAAAAAGAGCGATTCCCCAGAATTTTTTTCACTCGAAAAGTCATAAAAGATGGGTCGCAATATTTTGGACCATATACTTCAAAATACAAAACCAAACAAATATTTGAGCTCATCAAAGCTCTATTCCCAATAAGAACTTGTCACCTTAATTTATCTCAAGACAATATAGACAATAACAAGTTTAAGGTGTGCTTAGAGTATCATATCGGCAACTGTTTAGGGCCTTGTGTAGGACTACAATCAGAGGATGACTACCTCAATAATATTCAGCAGATTAAAAATATCTTATATGGCAAATTCAAACCAGTCAAAGACTATATAAAAGAACAAATGCAACTTTATGCTGAAGAGCTCAAATTTGAAAAAGCTTCAGCTATGAAAGAAAAATTGGACCTTTTCACAGAATATCAAGCTAAATCCACAGTCGTGAGTCAGACCATTAGCGATGTGGACGTATTTACCATAGATGGCGACGAGGAATGGGCCTTTATCAATTATCTCAAAGTGGTCAACGGTGCTATTATTAATACTGACACATTAGAAGTAAAGAAAAATTTATCCACTCAAAATGAAGAAATACTTTCCTATGTGATACCAGAAACAAGAGAAAAGTTCAATAGCATAGCCCCAGAAATCCTCTTAGCAGAAAAGATGGATATAGCCATACCAGAAACCACCATCTCAATACCTCAAAGAGGCGATAAGAAAAAACTCATTGAGTTGTCCGAAAAAAATGTGAAGTATTTCTTACTTCAAAAGAAAAAGGAGAAAATAAATAACATCAAGAAACAAACTCCAGCGGAAAGGATACTCAGAACCCTGCAGCAAGACTTAAGTATGGATCGCATTCCTATACATATCGAATGCTTTGACAATAGTAATATACAGGGTACCAATCCGACTGCAAGCTGTGTGGTCTTTAAAAATGCAAAACCATCTAAGAAAGATTATCGAAAATTTAAGGTTAAAACTGTGGTAGGTCCAGATGATTTTGCTTCAATGGTAGAAATCGTCTATCGTCGATATAAAAGACTTCTTGATGAAGAGCAAAGTCTGCCTCAATTGGTCATCATAGATGGCGGCAAAGGTCAATTAAGTTCAGCAATGCAGAGCATAGATAAATTAGGCCTCAGAGATAAAATAACAGTCATAGGGATCGCTAAGAAGTTAGAAGAAATATATTTTCCGGATGATCCAATTCCTATATACATCAATAAAAAATCTGAATCTCTAAAGCTGATACAACAGGCTAGGAATGAAGCTCATCGTTTTGCTATCAACTATCATAGAGATCGTCGCTCTCAAAATTTTACTACAAGTGCATTAGAAGAGATAACTGGCATAGGCAAAAAAACTACCGAAGCCCTACTCAAGCACTTTAAGTCTACTAAACGAATAAAAGAGTCTAAGATAGAAGATATCGCCGCTATCATAGGCAATCAAAAAGCAAAGCTCGTAAAAGAAGGATTAGAAGACTCAACAGAAAACAATTAAATACGTTGAAAGAATATTATGCCCAACTATATCAAAATAATATTGGATGGATACAGCGGATATGCCCAGTATCTATGGTATGAGATTACGCATCCATCTTGGCATAACTATTTCTATTGGCTCATAGGAGTATCATTGTTCTTTTTCTTTTTGGAGTGGATAAAGCCTTGGCGTAAGGAGCAACCCAAATTCAGAAAAGACTTTTGGTTGGATACATTTTATATGTTCTTTAATTTCTTTCTATTTAGCTTGATCATCTACAACGCTGCCTCAGATGTGGTGGTTAATTTGTTCAACTATCAAATTGACAGTCTCCTTGGTATCGATCTTAAAACCCTCAACCCAATGTATCAATGGCCAATGTGGTCAGTGCTATTGATAGGTTTTATTGTCAGGGATTTTGTCCAGTGGTGGACACATAGACTACTGCATAGAATAGAGTTTTTATGGCGATTTCACAAAGTCCACCATTCGGTTGAACAGATGGGATTTGCTGCCCACTTAAGGTACCATTGGATGGAAACTATAGTATATAGGACAATAGAGTACCTACCTTTAGCCTTATTAGGCATTGGCTTATATGACTTTTTTGTGATACATATATTCACTTTAGCTGTTGGGCATTACAATCACTCCAATATTAGTATTGACTCAAGAGTTACTGGAGGAATATTAGGAGTACTAATCGGACTCCCTATTGCTTTGGGGCTATTCGATATTGCGATCATTTCTGTATCAGCAGGTATTTATATCAAAATTGCAACAGTCATAACCTGTATAGTTTTAGGCCTGACCTTGTTAAGCCCTTTTATGAAAATGCTCTTCAATAGCCCAGAGATGCATATCTGGCATCATGCTTTTAATATACCAGAAGAAAGGAGATATGGAGTCAATTTTGGCCTTACCCTTGCTATCTGGGATTATATATTTGGCACTGCTTATATACCTGAATCTGGACGAGATATCAAATTAGGATTTCCTGGAGTAGAAGAATTTCCAGATAATTTTAAGGATCAGATAAGCATTGGAATAATTTAAGATCTGCTTTATCTCTAATAGTTTTTTGAACTAAGTTGTCCAGATTATAATTTAATAGCGAAATTTCTTTTATAAAGTATCTTGATCCACAACTGATGGGCTCTGATCTACTAACTACAATATCATAATCTGTATAATTTATATCATCATTTCTTCCATCACGCCACATATAATGAAAATTAATCGTCATATATGCCTCTACATCCTGATTAGGTAGACTTAGAAATTTAAAACCTTCTTTGATTATATCAATAATGAACTCTTCTTCATCTGAAAATTCACTTCTTACCAATTCTACTCGCCAAGAATATAGATCAGCACTCAACTTAAGTACTACAATATTCCCATTCTGACCGTACTTTTCTGGGTGTCTCAGATTTTTATATATATGTCTTAAAAACTGATGATCATGTGAGGTATCATATCGTTCATAGAGTTCCGTAAAGGTGATAGTCTCTTGCCCAAAAGCAGTCAGTCCTAACATGCAAACAAGTATAACTATCCATAAGCGCATGTCATAAATTACAACATTTTAGATCAGTATTAGATATTAATAACATTTATTGAGAGTTCGATTTCACCAAGTTCTATCAAACTATTAAATAAACTCACAGATTCGTACAGGCCAAGGTCGGCAACAGTAATAGGCTTAGGATCGATAGATCCATTGTCGATTAGTCGTTGGCGCTTAGTTCCTTTCAGTAATGGTGACATAGGCGTAAACCATTCACCGCTTTTCGTCTTGAAGGCAACATTACAATAATAAGAATCCGTAATAAAACCATTCTTAATGATCAGAATGTCGTCCGCATCTCCTCGCTGTTTGTATAAATTATCAAGCGTTGACCGATCTTCATATTTTAGTTTATAGTCAATCGTATCATCATAAACCAGTCTTATTTTCTGTATTGTCTTTCTTTCATACTTATAAAGTTCTATCCTCTCGATATCATCCTTATATAATACTCTGCACTTATACATGCCCTTTTTATGAAAATCATCGATCAGGATATGATCTTCTAAATCTATTCTATCCTTGGCATGAAAGAGTTCTACCCTTGATCTATTAAGGCGATCGCTATGATAAGCTATGTTGCATATCTTCCCGTCTTGTATCTTGATAGTTTCGAGTAATCGGGACATAAACTTTATCTAATAATTCTTGATATTCTTTTTTTGGCTCACTCTGATAAGTAATCCCTCCACCACTGTGAAAATATAATTCTTTATCCATACCCATCTGTATCATTCTGATCATTACACCAGACTTTAACACCTCTCCATCAAAATATCCGCATATCCCTGTATAGTAACCGCGTTGAGTCATCTCTGCCTTCTGAATCAACTCCAGTGTTTTTTTCTTTGGAGCTCCTGTTATACTACCTGCCGGCAATAGAGTAAAAAGCAAATCTCCAATTTTGTCCTTTAATTCTGGCCTAATGGCCCCTTCTATTTCACTACTGACCTGGAGCAAATCATTTTGATCGCTTTGGATTCGATCGATATATCTAAATCTATTCACTTTCACCTTTGAGCAGACTCTGCTGAGATCGTTTCGTAGTAGATCAACTATCGTACTATGCTCAGCATTTTCTTTAGGATCATCTAATATCCTTTGTTCCGCCTGAGGTATATCCGCTCGGATCGTCCCTTTCATGGGAAAAGTCCTCATCATACCAGATTCTATCTCTATAAATTTTTCAGGGGAGAAAAAAACAAACTTACCTGGTAAATAGCCTTTGAATTCGGCTTTAGTTTTCGTGAAAATTTCTTCCATCGACCAGTTGGTTTGGATACGTGTAGGATATGTCAAGTTGATAAGATAACTATCTCCTCGAGATAATGCTTGTCTGACCACACTAAAACCTTCCAAATATTCTTGATAGCTAATAGGATATTTTTCTATGTAAAATGAATCTACATCACCTGTGGTCTTAGGGTAATTCTTGAGGGTGCCAAAATCAAAATATATTTTTTCCTTGGACCAATCTTCTGATATAATTATTTGATCCTGATGGTAATCTATAAAAAATACGAATGGCCTTTTAGATAAGCCTAATGTATTCATGTAGTCAATTGCCTGAGCCTTCTTAAACCTAATATTCATCCTTTACATCAATGTCCAAATGGATAACCCAGTTCTATTGCACAGGTTTTTAATAAAGTATTAAGATTTATCCTTAAGCTTATTTCTTCTTGTATACTACTCCATCTTTCATCACAAAACTGACATTTTGTAACAATTTGATATCCTTTAATGGGTCCCCTTTTACGCCCACTAAATCTGCCATCTTCCCAGACTGTATAGTCCCAAATCGTTCGAAGACACGAAGCAATTTAGACGCTTCTACTGTAGCGCTTTTTATAGCCTCATATTCGGGCATTCCTGCCTCAACCATATACTCGAATTCTTTGGCATTTTGTCCATGTGGACTGACACCACTATCGGTTCCAAAAGCAATCTTCACTCCAGCCTTATATGCTTTTGCAAAAGTCTCTTGAATTAAAGGTCCTACCTCAAGAGCTTTAGGTCTTATGATCTCTGGAAAAAAACCAGGTTTCAATGCTTTTTCATAAGTGTACTTTCCAGCCGAAATTGTAGCAACTAAATAAGTACCTCTTTTTATCATTTCCTCCATTATCTCTGGGGTCATCATAGTCCCGTGTTCGATACTATTAATACCTCCTTTGACGGCACGCATCATTCCCTTTGCACCATGAGCATGAGCCGCGGTAACGAAGCCATAATCTTTCGCCGTACTGACCACTCCCTCAATCTCCTCCTCAGTAAACTGCGCTCCTTTCCCATCTTTAGTCACACTTAACACACCACCGGTTGAAGTTATCTTTATAACATCTGCACCATTTTTATAACGTTGACGAACCGCTTTTTTAGCATCAGCTCTACTATTAATAACTCCTTCTGCAGGACCTGGATCTCCCTTGAGTTCACTCTTCATGCCATTAGTGGGATCAGCATGACCACCCGTAGTAGCGATTGATTTTTCGCAAGTATAGATCCTCGGACCTTTTATCCATCCCTTATTGATAGCACTTCTCATAGAGACATTTACGCCAGATCCACCTAAATCTCTAACCGTAGTAAAACCTGCCATAAGGGTGCGCTCGGCATAAACTGTGGATCTAAGTGCGACATCCTGGGGTTCCATAGTATATCGTTCAATATATCTTGCAGGATTCAACTCACTCTCGATATGTACATGCATATCCATAAATCCTGGCATAAGGGTTTGATCTTTTAGGTCAAGTAATTCAACCGTATCAGGAGGAGTAACATATCCATTAAGTATTCTATCTATTTGATTGTTGACTATTACGATGGTTTGTTCTTGTAATGGCGCATCACCTATGCAATCTAAAACAGCACCACAATGGAGATATTTAGTTTGAGCGGACAGGGTAAGATTACATAAAAGCAATGAGCATAGTACCAATAAGTGTTTCATTATCTTGTGATTTGTGCGTTTTTAAAGTATTAATGAGATATTATAAAAATTTATCTCCATGCCCCCAATAATCCTCCCATCAATATAGTACATAGTACCCAATAGGAAACATTGATAGCGACATACTTCCATCCTTTCTGCTCATATAGGGCAATATTGCCAATGATAGGAAGGAACATAAACATACCAAATAGACCACCATGAAAAGCTCCATGACTGAAACTATAGTTGTCTGGTGCCAAAGTGTCCTTATAATAAGCCAACCAATTGGCTGCTTCTGAGCCAGCTTCTGGATTCATCGTTCCATTGGTAATGTAGTACAAGGCTCCTTCTACCATATTGTCATGTACACAAAGGATATTGATCACAAAGGCTAAAATTAATGCCAAGACAAAGGAAAGACCAAAAACGAGGGGCATATTAGCAGACTTCATTCTTTCTTCTGTCATGCCAGTGATATTCCTCCAAGTTTTACCAAAAAGAGGACCGTACCATAAGAAACCTATAATCGAAGGTATGAGAGAAGCAATAAGCAGGGCTAAATAATTCATGCTAAATAGTTTTAACTATCAAAATAGCAAAAACTATTTTCTAACGAAAAAGAAACGATCACCACGCCCGATCATATAGAGCACTTTTAGAGCCAACCTAATTTCTAATTGTACAAATACCTTGACCTATTCTTATCAATTTCTCTGAAAAATGGATCCGTGGTATCCTTAATAAATCGAATCGCCTCCCCAGTACTCTTCATCTCTGGCCCTAGCTTTTTATCGACATTAGGGAATTTGTTAAATGAAAATACTGGCACTTTAATGGCATAGCCTTCCATATCATTAACCAAGTCAAAATCTTCCAAGGTATAATCTCCAGTCATCACCTTAGTCGCTACATTGAGGTAAGGCACCTTGTATGCTTTGGCTATGAATGGGGTCGTACGAGATGCTCTTGGATTCGCCTCAATCACGTACACTTCATTATCCTGACTTATAGCAAATTGAATATTGATCAGTCCCTTGATATTAAGAGCTAAAGCTAACTTCTTGGTGTATCTTATCATAGTCTGTATGATCTCCTCGCTTAAGCTGTATGGAGGCAGTACTGCAGAGCTATCTCCAGAGTGAATCCCTGCAGGCTCCACATGCTCCATGATACCCATAATATGAACATTCTTTCCATCACAGATAGCATCGATCTCTGCCTCTCTTGCACGCTCGAGGAATTGATCAATCAATACCTTGTTGTCAGGCATGTGTTTGAATATACTCAAGACTTGTCTCTCCAGTTCGTTGTCATTTATGACAATCTTCATTCGTTGACCGCCCAATACATAAGATGGTCTCACTAACACTGGATAACTTACTCTATTGGCTATTTCGATAGCATCATCTGCCGTATCGGCTACCCCATACTTTGGATAAGGGATGTCGAGCTCTTTTAACAAGTCTGAAAATGATCCTCTATCTTCTGCCAAGTCCATATCTGGAAACTGTGTCCCGATAATCTTTATGCCTTGCTCATGAAATTTTTCAGCGAGTTTCAATGCAGTCTGTCCGCCCAACTGAACAATTATACCCTCAGGTTTTTCATGCTCGATGATCTCTTGGATATGCTCCCAATAGACTGGTTCGAAATATAGCTTATCAGCTATATCAAAATCGGTTGAAACTGTTTCGGGATTACAATTAACCATAATTGCCTCATATCCCATCTCCCGCAATGCTAATATGCCATGGACACAACAATAGTCAAACTCAATACCTTGGCCTATTCGATTTGGACCAGAACCTAAGACAATAACCTTTTTAGGATTGGCCGAGACAATACTTTCATTCTCTTCTTCAAAAGTAGAATAGAAATATGGTGTCTGTGCCTCAAACTCGGCAGCACATGTATCTACCATTTTGTACACCCTCCTGATTCCTAAACTCTTTCTATAGGAAGTTACCTTATCCACATCCACTCGCATCAACCATGCTATCTGTTGATCCGAATAACCACACTCTTTAAGATCTCTCATAAAATCAGCAGGGATATCTTCAGGAACATTAAACTTCTCTAGTTCTTTTTCCATCTTAACCAAAGATTTGATCTGCTTGATGAACCAAGGATCTATCTTAGTGAGCTTATGAACTGTCTTAGTTGGAACACCCAATCTTAAGGCGTCTTTAAGTCTAAATATTCTATCGTCGCTGGCTTTCTCCAATCGTTCTAATATATCTTCCGTTTTGATCCACTCCTTTTTATCAGAGCCCAATCCGTGTCTATTATTCTCTAATGATTGACAAGCCTTTTGGAGGGCCTCCTTAAAGCTCCTTCCTATCGCCATAACTTCTCCCACCGATTTCATCTGCAGTCCTAATGTAGGATCTGCTCCTGTGAACTTACTAAAGTTCCATCTCGGCATTTTGACGATGACATAATCCAACGTAGGCTCAAAATAGGCCGATGTAGTTTGTGTAATTTGATTCTTCAACTCATCCAAAGTGTAACCTATAGCCAGCTTTGCAGCTATTTTGGCAATAGGATAACCCGTCGCTTTACTCGCCAAAGCAGATGATCTTGATACTCTTGGATTAATCTCTATACAGATTAATTCTTCTGTCTCTGGATTTTGAGAAAATTGTATGTTACACCCCCCGGCAAAATTACCCATAGACCTCATCAGCTGTATAGCATCATTACGCATCTTTTGATATGCTGTATCCGATAGCGTCATTGCTGGAGCCACTGTAATACTGTCACCAGTATGTATACCCATCGGATCAAGATTTTCTACAGTACATATGATGACGACATTATCATTAGCATCTCTGAGCAACTCAAGCTCGAATTCCTTCCAACCTAATACCGCCTTTTCGACTAATACTTCATGTGTAGGTGAGGCATTCAGCCCTCTTCTCAATGCCTCATCAAAATCCTCCTCCTTCATCACAAATCCACCACCGTATCCTCCAAGCGTATAGGATGGTCTTATCACCAGAGGAAATCCGATCTTCTGACCAGCATCTTTACCTTCGAGGTAGCTATTAGCTATGTATGATGGCGCTACGTTTTGGCCTAATTTAATAACGTGTTTTTTGAATTCTTCTCGATTTTCTGCCAGCTCAATTGCCTCTAAGTCTACGCCTATCAATTTGATATCGTGCTTCTCCCAGAGTCCTTGTTTACCCGCTTCTATGGCCAGATTGAGAGCCGTCTGTCCGCCCATTGTAGCCAGAACTGCATCAATCTTACGCTCTGTTAAGATTTGATCCAGACTTTCTACAGTCAGTGGCATTAGATAAATATGATCAGCTGTAACCGGATCAGTCATGATAGTAGCAGGATTGGAGTTAATAAGGCTAACTTCTATTCCTTCTTCACGTAACGATCGGGAGGCTTGAGATCCCGAATAATCAAATTCACATGCTTGTCCGATGATGATTGGGCCGCTCCCTATAATAAGGACGGACTTGATGGATGTGTCTCTAGGCATTCTCTGAAAATTTCGCAAATATAATGATAGCTTGGAGAACAGTAAATTTGTGACGTATTAAAGAAATACATATAGATGAAAAAGAGGATATTAGTTACTGATAAGGTGCACGACTTACTTATAAATGGTTTAAAAAAGCATGGTTTTGAAGTCGATTATTTTCCAAAAATGCCATATGAAGAGGTAAAATTACTTTCGAAAGATTTTCATGGAATTATTATAAATAGTAAAGTCATCTGTGATCGTGCTTTTCTCAATCAAAACAAACACCTGGATTTCATAGGAAGACTTGGTTCAGGGCTTGATATCATCGATCTCCCTGAAGCACAAAAATTAGGTATAGCGATTATCAATTCTCCAGAAGGAAATGCCAATGCTGTAGCAGAGCATGCTATGGGCTTTCTTTTGTCTCTTGCCAATAATTTATGTATTGCCAATAAGGAAGTAAAAGCATTCTTGTGGAATCGAGAAGCTAACAGAGGATTTGAATTAGAAGGTAAGACAATTGGAATTATTGGTTTTGGTCATACCGGTAGTGCTTTTGCCAAAAAGCTAAGCTCCTTTGAGATGAATATTCTGACCTATGATAAATACAAAATCCTTGATCAAAATGAAGTATCTGTCGCAAAGCAAGTTTCATTAGAGCACTTACTTAAACAATCTGACATAATATCGATCCATCTCCCACTCACTCAAGAAACTGTACGGATGGTCGATGCTTCGCTGATATCTCAATGCAAGGTAGGCACCATATTTATCAATACTTCAAGAGGTCCGATCGTAGACACTTCTGATCTACTTGATGCGCTTCAGTCTGGACATATCCGGTCTGTCGCTCTGGATGTACTCGAAAACGAAAAATTAGATCAGTTAACGAGTGCGCAAGAGGAAGTGTATCAAAAACTTTTTTCTATGGATAATGTGCTACTTAGTCCTCATATAGCTGGCTGGACTAAAGAGTCACTGATTAAAATAGCTCAATACCTATTGACCAAGATTGAGAATTTTTATCAACTGAGATAATCAATTTCGTCAATGTGCCCACTTCTGTGTATATAAGAAAGGTTTGAATAATAACTCTAATTTGAATTGGCATGATATAAAACAATTAGCATAAATTTGTACCATAAATAGTTAGGACGTGTCGATAGGGTCGAAACGTCCTTTTTTCATTAGATATCGAAATAGTGATTAAGGATGAGGGAACTTTTTAATTCTCTTTTCTTTTATAAGATCATTCATCAAAGAATAGAATAAAACAATTACGACATGAGTAGAATTGCTTACTTCACTCAAGAAGGATACGATAAAATTGCTGCAGAGTTAGATGATTTAAAAACTCGAGGAAGAGCTGAAGCCGCAAAGGCTATTGCCGAAGCAAGAGAAAAAGGAGATCTATCCGAAAATGCAGAATATGATGCTGCCAAAGATGCTCAAGGAATGCTCGAAATGAAAATTCATGAATTAGAGACTTCTATAGCTAACGCCCAGATCATAGACTCATCTAAAGTTGATACTTCTCAAGTCTCAATATTGACTAAAGTGACTATCAAAAATCTCAAAGTCAATAAAGAAATGCAATACCAAATAGTTTCGGAATCCGAAGCAGACCTAAAAGCCAAGAAGTTATCTATTGATTCTCCTATAGGAAAAGGATTAGTAGGTAAAAAAGTGGGTGATATAGCGGAAATTCAAACGCCTGCTGGTCTCATGAAGTTTGAAATACTTAACATAGGTATATAATTTCTTGTGGCAAGCATTTTTTCAAAAATTGTAGAAGGTAGTATCCCTTCATATAAAGTGGCGGAGACAGATAACTGTTATGCCTTCTTGGATATTAATCCTCTTAAAAAAGGACACACATTAGTCATTCCTAAGAAAGAGGTCGATAAATTATTTGATCTGGACAATGAGACCTACACTGAGTTATTTTCCTTCGCCAAGCAAATTGCCGCTTCTATAGAAAATAACTTTCCATGTAATCGAGTGGCTATGGCTGTCATAGGGTTAGAAGTACCACATGCGCACATCCACCTGATCCCAATAGACCGCATGAGCGACATGAATTTTGCCAATCCAAAATTGAAGCTTTCGCAAGAGGAGTTTGTGAAGATAGCGACCATCATCAGTGAAGGCTTGTAGAGCCCCCCTCAGTACCGCTCCCGTTTTCCAATATATTTACTAGCCACCCTTC
>JAHDDE010000020.1:0-21845 GCA_020629515.1 Saprospiraceae bacterium
GTCTAACTCGATTATACCTGATCAAAACCTATGTTTTTGATCACTTTTTAGGCATAATATAAATTGGGTTGATGACGGATATAAAGGGTATGGTTGATGAAGAGTACAGATTGAGCCTTGTAGTTTCATTAGATATTTCTTGTAAACACACCTAAGATAAGCATTAAAAAAATAGTAATAGGAGACTGTACCATTTGTGATTTATAATGACGGATTGGATTGATACAGAACTTGGAATTAGTAATGAAATAACTCGAAACAATATCGAGTCTATCATTATCGGTCTTAGAGCAAGAGTGATTATTACCAGCAGAATTTTTAGATTAAGTCCTTATTGATCCACTTAGGTACATCAGGGGCTTGATATTGCTGCATGCGATCGAGCAACTGCGAGTAGGCGTCATCAACCAGTAGCATATCCATATTGATTTGTTTTAAGAATCCTTGGGTGACCATTGTCTGAAGTAGTTGGATCAGATGAGTATAGTAGCTTCCTACATTAAGGAGGCCTATGGGTTTTTGATGTAGTCCTAACTGTGCCCATGTCAGCACTTCAAATAGCTCTTCGAGAGTGCCAAATCCTCCTGGGAGTGCTATGACGCCGTCGCAGAGATCATTCATTTTGCTCTTGCGGTCATGCATGCTCTTGACAATGATAAGCTCAGTGAGTTGATGATGCTTGATCTCTTTGGTTTCTAAGAATTGAGGTATAACACCTATGACTCTGCCGCCATGCTCTAGCGCACCATCTGCTACTCGTCCCATGAGACCCACTTGAGCTCCGCCATATACGAGGTCTATGCCTTGTTGTGCGAGATAAGCACCTAAGTCATAGGCGATTTGTGCATATTGAGGGTCGGCTCCCATACTGGAACCACAGAATACGGTAACACTTTGCATGATCAAAATACTTGAGATCGGCCGCAAAGCTATAAAAAAGCCATCCTTAGCCAGTAGACTAAGTGAAATTTAAGTAATTTGTCATCTCTGCAACAAAACGAACGAATTAGTACAAACGCATGGTAGAACTTGATGTCCAACAAGATCAGCAAATCAGTATAGAAGAAAAACTCCAACATTTTAAGTCGGTATTGAAGAATGTGTTTTATGAGCGAGACGACATTCAAAAATTCACTCAGCAAAGAGGCTTTCCAGCATTGGTGCTACGAGAGATTATGGCCACTAATCCACTGTCGGTAGCGATACCTACCGCCTATGGTGGGCGTGGATGCAAAGTGAGAGAGTGTTTAGGTATGCTGGAAGCGGCCTCATATGAATCACTTCCCTTGACTTTGACCTTTGGGATCAATATTGCTTTGTTTTTGGAGCCAGTCGCTAAGTATGGTCAAGAGTCGATCAAGCAAGGAATATTTGACCGTTTTCTCAAAGAGAGAAATATGGGTGGCCTAATGATCACAGAGCCGGACTATGGTAGTGATGCGCTCAATATGAAAACCACCAATGTCAAAGTAGGGGATCAATATCATATCAAGGGTGTGAAGCACTGGCAGGGGCTTACTGGACTGGCAGACTATTGGATCATGACGAGCAGATGCCCAAAGGAGAATGGGGATCTGGGTAGAGATATAGATCTATTTATCACCGATGAGCAGGACCCTGATCAGCGCATCATAGTAGAAGAGTACTTCAATGGTTTAGGCTTGTACCCAATACCTTATGGTCGCAATAGAGTAGACATCAAGGTGCCTCAATCACACAAGTTAGTGCCAGAATCTACTGGTCTGAAGTTGTTGATGGATCTATTGCATCGTAGTCGATATCAGTTTGCGGGCATGGGCATGGGATTTTTGCAGCGTATGATGGATGAGGCGATTAAGCATGTGACTCATCGTTATGTGGGAGGCAAACCATTGATGGCCTTAGATCAAGTAAAATATCAGATATCCAAAATGCAGAGTGCGTTTACGATCTGTTCTGGAATGTGTGCTCGTAGTGCCGCCTACAGTGGTATAGATAACAATTTGGCGGGAGATATCGTGGAGGCTAATAGTATCAAGGCTTACCTCACTGACCTCATGCAAGAGTCTGCACAGACATTAGTACAGCTATGTGGATCGAGTGGCTATAAGTTAGAAAATATTGGAGCGAGGGGTATCATTGATTCTCGACCCTTTCAGATATTCGAGGGATCCAATGAGATGCTCTACACACAGATAGGAGATATGGTCCTCAAATTAATGAAACGTAAGAAGATGCCTAATTTTTATGAATTTTTAGCGCAATATGACCTTACTAAACAAGCGGTAGAACATTTTAAGAAAGCGCTGAACTTCACCATCGATGGACCTTTGCCACAGCGAAAAGTTATAGAACTTGGGCGTGCGATCAGTAGGATAGTCTGTTCTAATCACGTAGTTCAGATTGGTGCGAAAGGATTTCGCCCTGATCTCGTGAGAGACTGCCTCAAGATGATCAATCACGATATCAATATGCTATTAGCTTCCTATAGACATCATACGGCGGTAGAACCAACGATAGATTATCATTGCGATAGTGCTTGGTTGAGTTTTTCATGATGATTAAGTAGCAGTCTTTTATGCGCCGATTATGGTATAATTATTTATGTCTAATCGGCCACATTACATTCACTCAGTAGTAGGAGTAGTGCCAATTGGATGGCTTTATGACCCTCCTCATTGACAAACCACTCGTCCAAAGAGTGAGCCTTGCCACCATCTCCACCACGACCTATGGTAACCGCTGGTATGCCGAGAGAAATAGGGATATTAGAATTAGTGGATCCTCGGGTTAGGGTAGGGCGCTTACCGAAGTAGGCTGTACTTGCTATAGCACGCTGTATCAACGGGAGCGTCGGTGATAGCTCTCCAGAAGGTCGATTGCCTATCTGGTCGATCACCACCGTTAGAGTATCACCCAGTCGTGACAGACTATTTTGATAGTGTAGAGCCTCAAATACTGCTTCGTGCATGATAGCATCTATACTGTCTAAGCGGAGCGGACTTACTGATCTCATATCGATCTCTATCGCTGACTCGAATGGTATAGAGTTGACAGAAGTGCCACCTCCGATGACACCCACATTATAGCTTGTCCTTGCGCCATAACGAGTGAAGGGTTCTGCTTTTTCTACAAATAGGCTAATGGCTTTGCCAATAGCATGTATTGGATTGACTAATCCAAAAGCTCCCCAAGAGTGCCCTCCAGGTCCTTTGTAGGTGATTCTATATCTATGTGACCCTAACCCTTTGTTGTTAACCCTTCCAATTTTGCCACCATCTATAGAGATCCAAGCATCTATGCCTGGCCCTGTAGGCCCGAATAGGTGCTTCACTCCTCTCAAGTCTCCCAGACCTTCCTCCCCAACCGAACCTATGAATAGTACATCGTCTTGAGTACTTATATCGTTTTGATTGAGGGCTTTGAGTACTGTTGCGACCATAGCCAATCCTCTGGTATCATCGCTGATGCCTGGTGCACGCAAAGTATCATTGCTAATACGTACAGTCACATCGGTACCTTCAGGAAATACGGTATCCAAGTGCGCATCAAGAGCAATGGTCCTCTTGCCAGTGATACCACGACGCAGAGCGATGACATTGCCAACAGGGTCTATCCATATTGAGTCCACACCTATCTGGTTCAACAACTCTTTAAAGGCTGCAGCTCTTTTATCCTCTTTGAATGGTGGCGCAGGTATTTCTGTAAGGTAGATGTGATTAGCTTGTGTATTGTTTTCTTCCGCCAAGATCGTATTCATCGCAGCAATCACCTTAGGATGTTGTACAAGAGCTTTGATCTCGTCACCATATTGGGCATCCAGTTGTGCTAATTCTCCCAGTTGACCCACAACAGAAGAGCTAAAGAAGGTCAAGAAAACATAGACTAAGGGTAGTAATCTGTTCATAATCGAAATTAACGCTGATTCAAATTGTCAACTAAAATAGCAATTATATAGCACCAAAAAAGCGCTGACTGAACTTGAAGCCTGATTCCTCTTTTTTCTTTAGTCCAGCTCTTTTTTCATGGTCCAATTAACAAAAGCTAATGATCCCGACCCTATTTTATCCTCCAGTACAACCTCAAATCCCAACCGCTCATAAAAGCGAACTGTCCAATATCGTTGCGTTGATAATGCCAATGTGGCAGAGCCATACTTAGCTTTTATAATTTCAAATTGGTGGGTCAGAATACGTCCTCCCCATCCTTTGCTACGTCTACTTTCTTCTATGACCATATTATTAAGGTAGAGGATATCGATATGGGATGGTATAGACCTCAGTAGATGATCATCTATTCCTGCTGAGGCTGTCATCACTCTTTTGAATCCATTCAAGCCCATTTTGAAAGGTACTTTTAATAGGCCAGATTTAACCTTGGTGATAGTAGAAATGGGTTTAGAAAAAGGGCGAGTCCAAAATCCCATGGCTTTTACAACGCCATTCTCAGGATAGCAAAAGCTCTCTGCACCATACTTTAATTGCATCTGCATGTTGACTCGTAGTAGCCACTCTAATTGATTGATTCTCGTCGCTTCGTGAGGGGCTAAGTAGATATGCGCTGGATTGTCATAATACGACTCTGCCGCCAAATGAGAGGCTGATGGGATCAAGTGCGGGGCGATACTTTCGAAAGACTCAATCTTTTGATTCATAGCTATTTGCAAAAAATTATTCTAACTACTCCTTATTCATTACCCGATACCACAAGGTATAGCCAATGTCTACAGGATGCTCAGAGCTTTATCACTGATCTCTCTCAACTGATCTTGCAAGATACCGGCCTCCTCTTTTATGCCCAGAGACTCCAACGCTGTCAATTTTCCTGATAGAGACTTGTGGCGTTTAGGCATTCGCTCTAAAGATTTATTAAATTGTTCCATTGCTTTTTCATATTGACCTTGTGCGTTGAGCCATTCTCCATATTGTTCAAAAGAGGGTAAAGTGATGCGTGGAGGTCCTGCTGGATAGTTCGTTTGTTCTTCAAGTGCTACAGCCTGTCGCATTGCTATCTCAAATTGCTCATTATCCTCCATACTCAAGGCTATGAATCCTTTGATCTGATGGACGACTACCTTGGCACTATTGATGGCGTTTTCAGTAGGCGCATATCTACTGGTTCCAGCTGCACACATGGCGATGCCATTGCCTTCTACTTGCTCTGAAGCCATAGATATCTGGGCATTTAACCATTTTATTTCATCCTGCATACTGGTTATATCATTATTTCGATAGGCTATCTGTGATCGTAAGAAGCTACGCATTGATTTGGCCATAAGCCCAATGTCATCTACTTTGACATTCAGATCCATCGCTATTGGGTCGGCTATCGCACCACTCTCCACGATTTGTCTGTTTTGCATGCCTAGTAAGTATCCTCTCGCTCCTTTAGTTGGATCTTTTGGGACATACTCGATCATCTCTTGCAATACCTGCTCTGCCTCTTCATATCTGCCCTGCTGTAATAGACCATAATGCAGCCAAGCAAAAGAATGGTATCCTCTGGCCCCGTCAGTGAGTTCTAATTTTTTCATACGCTCAACACTGGCGTCATATGATACTTGATTAGAGCTTACTACACCATCCCATTCACCCAACGCTAAATAGATGTGAGAGGGCATATGCAAGGCGTGTGCTGCAGCGGCTGCTACCTGAGCATAGGCATCTGCAGCGGCATGGGCATCTGCAGCAGATGTTGGTCCATCCAAAGCATGAATCTTATAGTGCAATGCACCTGGATGCAATGGGTTCGCCTTTATTATATCGTCGGCTATAGACGCAGCCAGTCTTAGGTCATTGCTGCCATCTCCATATTCTTCTGTAGCCCATATCAAGGATAAAGCGTAAAAAGCTGCTATCTCTTGATTAGTCGGATAGCGCTGATGGAGGCTGGCCATATGAGCCGTAATCTTTTTGTTTCTTTCGTCAAATTCTCCTTCTCCGTACATGATCTCGATAATTTGCCAAAGTGCTTTTTCTAACTCATCATCTATAGCTGATAATCGCTCTTCTTTCGTGGTGCCTAATCGAGCGAGGATCGCCTTACCTTTTTCAGTATTCTGTAGTCTCCATAGAGCTTTATAATGACACATGGCCTCACCCCAATGGGTCATAATCTCCGTGCTATCTATGGCCGTGGCAGCTTCAAATGCTGTAAGCGCATCATCATATTCAAAATTATGCAAGAGTAGGAGACCTTCTTCAAATTTTTCTTGAGTCCCTTCATTTAATGTAAAACCATGTTGCAGCTCTCCTAATGAAGCATTATCATTTTGAAGTTCTGTTGATTTTTCGGAGGAAGAACAGCTGGTCATCAGGAGAACTAAAGCAAGACATATCATGGAGAAAGGCTTCATAGAAGTCATATTTTTTAAAGTTGATTGAAAATAACGAAAATCAGAATAATACCACTTTTGATATATCTAAGCTATCGTATGAATAAAATCCCTCTGAAGCGGTGAAAGTATGACTAAACTACTGAAGCCGGGGAACTGTTCAAATCAGAATTAGCGTAAGTGCTCATTAAAATAGTTTAGCATCAATTGTTGTTTGTGACGAGTAGTATTCTTTCCTTCATATGCCCCATGAGATCGATTGGGGTAAGGCATGAAGTCAAACTGTTTGTTATGTTTGATCAATTCGTTGATGAGGTATTCGCTGTTTTGATAGTGGACATTGTCGTCTCCTGTCCCATGTATGAGTAGTAATTTTCCTTGAAGGTTGTTAGCATAAGTGGCAGGAGATCCGGCAATAAAATCTTCAAGATTCTCTTGGGGTAGTCCCATATATCTCTCTTGATATATGTTGTCATAATACAATTGGTAGGCTACAGGAGCTCCTGATATGCCTACTTGATACACCTCTGGAAACTGAAACAATAAATTGAGCGTCATAGATCCGCCGCCACTCCATCCGTATACTCCTACTTTGGAGGTATCCAGATAGGTACGTTTTAGGATTTCTTTCGCAGCTTTTCCTTGATCTTGGACATTGATTCTGCCTATATTGCGATAGATGCTTTTGCGCCATTCACTTCCTTTGAGGCAAGGAGTGCCACGATTGTCCATGCTTATAACTACATAGCCTTGCTGGGCTAATAGGATATTCCAAGTACCTATAAAGTTATCGGTGGCAACAGCTCCCCATGGTTCGCCATACACATGAAATATAACAGGATATTGATTGTCAGGATCAAAGTTGTGTGGTTTAATAATTCTTACATCTATAGGTACTCCATCATCCACATAGACTATGTCAAATTCCACTGAAGGCAACTTCAGATCCTCAAGTTTTGACTTGAAGCTCTCATTGGTCACTAACTGCTTAATAGTTGTGTGATCGGGTAGGCGAATTAGTCTTACTGTATTGGGAGTAAGCGCATTGGAGTGCGAATGAAATCCGTATCGCCCATTAGGCGAAATATTATACTTGTTGATGCCATCATAGTCTATTGGGGTGAGTCTTTGGGCCATCCCGTTGCCTTGCAGGTCTACACTATACAGGTAACGCTGAGTGCTCGTCTCAGGGGAAGCAATAAAGTATAGCGCATCATCCGTTGCCACAGACCATGACGCAACATCATATTCTCCTGGGGTTAAGCAAATTTTTTCGCCAGTTGCTATATGTATCTTGTATACATGGCGATATCCATCATTCTCAGTCATACGTAAGAAAGATGTCCCGTCGTCTATAACCACAAGATCATTGTCGCCCCAATTGCTCGCAGTAACGTCAGGATAGCTCAAGTCAACCCAAGTATCTTCACGTTCTTCATAAACCACTTTAAGTTCATTTTTATTCAGATCGAATAGATATACTTTTAGGTGGTTCTGTTTACGATTAAGTTGCTGTATCAACATTTTATGTGGAGCTACCCATTGTATAGCAGGGATATAATTTTGGTAGGGATCACCAGGTATATCAATTTTTTTGATCCTATTTGTCTCAATATTGACATATGCTACTTTGCATGATGAGGGAGCCTCTCCAACTTTGGGATATTGCAGTGGGATCAACTCTGCATAGATAGAGTCTGTATTATTGATCATATAAAACGTCTTAATATCTGATGCATCCAATTGCCAATAGGCTATATGTTTAGCATCTGGACTCCATCTAAAACCATCTCGACATCCAAATTCTTCTTCATACACCCAATCAAAAGTGCCGTTGATGATATCGCGAGTCCCGTCATGAGTAAGTTGTGTGATTGCTCCTGTTTTAAATTCTTCTAAGTACAGATTAAAATTTTGAACATAAGCTACATAGCGATTGTCTTCGCTAAATTTAGCAAACATCAATGAGGAGGACTCAAAGCCCGTACCTAATTGGCTCAATTGATCAGTATCAAAATCGTACACCCAGTAATCGCCTTTGGTATTGGTACGCCACACTCGACTTGTGTTGGTGAATATCAATGCTTTGCTGGCATCTGGACTTAAGCTGAATGAGCTGACTCTTAACGCTTTCTCATGACCAGATGGTGTAAGCTGCTCTATAGATAGATAGGTAGAGGATTGTTGAGATACAGTTTGATATTTGATCAGTTGATTTTGGCCGGCTTGATACTCTACGATGACATAAGAATCACCTCCATCGGTCCATTGTATAGGTCGTTGGTATTCTTGCCTGAATTCTGAAGAAGCATAGATGCGATCGATTGTTAAGTATGAAGAATCCATCGTGTCCTGACTATGACTCTGATTGGGACAAAGAATCAATAAGCCCAAGAGGCAGTATAGCGTTAATATATTCTTCTTATTCATAGTCTGAAAGTTAATCATTTATACTATTGTTAAAAATGGTGATATGATGCTGTCTGCTGAAAATTCTTGTCAAAATTGTTAAAATCACTATTCTACATCAAAATCAAAATAGTGGTTAGGGTAGGGTTCACCATTTAAGGTGTAATGCCACCATTCGTTTTTATAGGCTCTGAAGCCATATTTTTCCATCGTATTCTTGAGTAATTGTCGATTGGATTTTTGTTTTGAAGTGATGTTAGGGTAGCTATGGTGCGAAATGTTGCCGAAGAAGTCATAAGGACTACCCATATCAATCTCTCGTCCAGTATATTTATCGATGATCGTCAGATCTACTGTGCTTCCTCTGGTATGACCAGATTTACTCGCGATATATCCGAGGTTAAATAATTGACTTTTGGGTATATAGGGATAGTAATACTGCTTCATAAGAGTGTCGGGCGCATTTTTCGCCCATCTCACAAAATGGTCTACGGCCTTCTGCGGACGATATCCATCAAATATTTTTAGTCCGAACCCTTTGTTGGCCAGCTCCTTTTGTACTTTAGACAAGGCCATAAGTGCAGGAGTAGAGAGAATGGCTACCGTATTTTTATAACCATCGATTGGTGTTCCTATAAAATTATTGCCATAGGCATATCTAATGTCATATACTATGTCTGGTATCTCATTATGTATATATGAAAAGCCCTCTGGAGGTTTGACCTCCTTTTGACCGAATAAGCCCGTTGAGTAGACCCAACAACAGATCAATAGGGTAATTATGGCAAAGGAGCTTCTAATCATTTATAAGCCTAATACTTCCACTCCTTGTTCAAATACTATATCCACAGGAATACCTGCTTCTCCTAATCGGTCTAAGTCAGCTTGAAGCGCGGCGCCAATAGTAGCCTTTTCGTCTACTAATTTGGCCACAGAAGGATAATCTCCATCTCCTTGTAAAGTCAATATCAGCTCTGAGAGTTCGTCCATGGCTGTTTCAAAATTATCTCGATTGATTTTATACTTTCCAGTATCGGAATTCTGTTCAAAAGCACCTTTTTCGTTGAAATAATTGAATCGAATCATATTGGCTTTCCCATGAGCAGATGATGCACCAAAACGTACTGATCTAAATATAGAAGTCATAAAAGTGACATAATAATCCATGAGATCAGCTGTGAGCTCCCCTCGATCATGTAATTGCTTGATCATATATAGTCCCAGCATATCTGCTTTGCCTTCTTCGAGTGCAGAAGCGTGTTCTTTTAGGGCAGTCCTAACCGTTCCTTTTCCATTGATAGTATTCTTGATGCCCAGACCATGAGCTACTTCATGAAACATAGTATTAGAAAAGAATGCATCGAAGGTGATATGTTTTCGCTGACTATCATCCACAAGCATATCCGCTATAGGTATTAATATTTTGTCAAACTTAGCTTGCATGGCATTTTTAAGTTGTAAGCGCCTTGTTCCTTTAGCCAATTGTACTTCTTCATCATTTGGCAAATTAATAGCGATGGTTTTGCTACCGCTATTACAATCTCCAGCATAGTAAATGACATCATATGCATTCAGCTCTGTATCTGTACCAGGAGTTTCGCTCTTATATTTGTCAGGTACGGGTAGACCCTTTTGAAGATCAGGAAGAAACGCCCCGTATTTAGCTAACTTTTTACTCCACTCCATATCTTTTACTAAGACATAAGCTTCGTGTGCCGCTTTATAACCGAATAATTGATCCTCATAGGTCTCTATTGGTCCTATAACGATATCTATTTGATTAGTTTTCATATCCAACCAAGCCATGTCACTGGCCTGGTAGTCATCTGTAGTGATCGCTTTAGCTCTTAGCGTCAGATATTTTTTCAACCCTTCATTTTCAGCCAGCGAAGCTGCTTCAAGTAGTAATTCTGATACTCTTTGTACCTCATCGACAAACATATAGTTATATGGTACAGCTTGAAGTGAGGTATCGTCATTCCTCCTTATATAGGTATATAGGCTCGCTTTATCCTTGAGATCTGAAGCTTCAAATTCTGCTTTTGTCATATCGGTAGGGTAGAAGTTGGCTCCAGCAGGTTTTTCGCCTACGCCATCTATAAATGGTTTATTACCATCGAGGCGGTCCCATGGTCCATAATTAACCATAGCATAAGCTTTGTCTTCTGTATCATCTAATGATGTAAGTAGGTCATTCTTCGAACCATAGGCATCATACCAAAATAAATCATCCATTATTGACGAAGCCTCTATCAAGATCTTAATCATTTTTTTCTGATTGTCAGATAGGATAGATAGGTCTGTCTTAAGTGTAAATGGAGTATACTTGCTTAGGAGTTTTTGAGTCTCTGTTGATGGCTCTTGATCCCAATTATATAGGTCTATGATCGAGCTAGGTTTATCTTGGTCAGATGGAGTTTCTTTAGTTTGGCAAGAAAAGATCAGAAGTATGATCAATGTAGAAATAGGGAATATATCTTGAAGTCTCATTGAGTTAGTTTATTGATCTAAAATACGATATGTTTTTAGGATTAAGAATATCTATTTCTTAATGGATTCTACATTCCTGCTATCAGTTTATTCTTGTAGCTAGCAGAGATGGGTAGTTGAGTATTGTTAATCATCGCATGGTTACCTTCGATATAATCCAAGTGACTTACATTGATGATATATGATCGATGTATTCTTATAAATTGATTCGATAGTTTCCCTTCGATCACACTGAGTTTTTCTTTAGTTAGATAGGTTTTGTCTTGAGCATAGACTCTGACATAGTCTCCATATGCCTGTAGATACAAGACATCGCTGAGGTCTATTTTGTAGAGCCTTTTATTTTCTTTTATGGTCAGGGTAAGTAGTTCTTTTGGTCCTCCTTTGTTTATATGTTTTTTGACCCGATTGATAGAAGAAAGAAATCGTTCGAACGAAATAGGCTTGATTAAATAGTCAAAGGCCTCTACTTCAAAAGCTTCTACGGCATATTCTGAATAGGCCGTGGTGAATATGGTAGGAATAGATACATCTAGATGCTTTTTCAATTGCAGTCCAGTAAGCTTGGGCATATTGATATCCAAGAATATGAGGTCTACTTTTTGTTTTTCTATCGCCGCCATGGCTTCTAATGCATCTGCACACTCTTGGACGAGATACAATTCTGATACAGATTCTATATATTCTTTTAACAACTTCCTTGCTAAAGGCTCGTCGTCAACTATGATGCAATTAATCTTCATTAATGTTTAGATTTAACTGTAGATCAACTGTATAGAAACCTTTTGTCATAGATTTATTTAGTTGATATTGGTCAGAATAAATGAGTTCTAATCTTTTCTGTATGTTATTAATTCCTACTCCTCCTATTTTTTCTTCTACCGGCTCTATATCTAGGTTGTTTTTAGTTTTTAGGTGAACATGGTTTTCATTTATGGTGATCTGTACATCTATTATTGGGGCAGATCTGTTACAATGCTTGAAACAATTTTCGACAAAAGGTAAAAAAATAAGTGGTGCAATTAGGTGAGGGCTGGCATCACCTGAGATTTGTAATCTAATATTCTCATTTGGAGAAATTCTCAGTTTTTCTAGATCAACATAGTTTCTGATATAATTAAGTTCATTTTCTAATGGGACATACTTTTCGTCAGTCTCATAGGTCATATATCTCATGCTATCTGACAGTTTCAAGATATATTCACCAGCTTGAGAATTTCTTCCTGAAAGAGAATAAATATTATTCAAACTGTTAAATAAGAAATGTGGATTTAATTGAGCTTTCAGTAGTCTTATGTTGGCTATGTTATTCTCCTTTTCTAATGAGATCTGACGATTTTTCAGATGATACCAATTTAAGGCTATTACGGTCAGGAAGGATACTATAAGATAGACCGCTATATATTGTATAAGCTCAAAAGATGAATAATAGAGAGATAGATAATAGTGTGGTGCTAATAACTTAGCCAAAGTTCCAAATACGACATGAAATAGTCCAACACCCAAAGGGATGAGTAAAATTGCTACGAGGATATAAAAGATGTATTTCTTCTTAAGAAAAAGAGCATCGATTGCTATGATATTTCCCATGACTACTATGAATAAGGGAATATGAAATAGAGCTGTAAAAATGATATCAGTTAAACCATTACTATAATCAATCGTAAAAAGTCGATATAGTATGATGGCTGAGAGCATCCAAAACAAGGCCATGATAATGACCTTGTTTTGAATCGGGATATTTGTTTTTTGAGTTGGCATATTATTGAAGATATAGAGTCTCTGCGTCTTCAAATAGTTCGTGATCATCTCCAAACTGAGCAATAAATGCTCTTAACTCTTTAGTAGATGCAGTCAGTATGATTTCATCCTCACTGACGATCTCATGTTTTATTCGTATTCTTTTTTCTTTTATGAGCTGTGTGATGTACTCTCTGTCAAATGAATAAAGAGCAAGTTTGTTATCCTCTATGGTGACTTTGGCAAAAGTGTGACCGTGGATAAAATTAGAAGCAAAGCGATTGCGCTGATTTTCATCTTTCACGCCGTAGGGATAAAAGTCCATATATGTATCACCATTGATCTCTGTGATATTGACGATCATACTATTTTTATAGTGTTCGCCTAAGTCCTCATATTCATAGCTTAGGAGATAGTAGGGTAGAAGAGTTTTTTCTTTTATCACAGCATTTTTAGGTAGCATAGATTCTGCTGTAATATTAAATTCAAAATTTGCCGAGTAAGAATCCTCTTCACCATAGGATCCTGTGATATTTGCGGCTCTCTCGAAGGTCCATGTGCCTTCAGTTTCTTCAAAGTTGAATAAGCTATCTATCATTTTGATCCCTTCAGCTACATCTGCGGGATCGTCAGATTCTATAGTATAGTGGTAGTTGATTTTAAGCTCATTTGTTCGAACAGAGCTCCAAGTGCCTAAGATCTCATCATTGATGATGCGTTCATCTTCTGTATATATGGGATGAATGGATGGGATGCCACATGAGAATATAGTGACTAAGAAAAGTGCAGCTAATTGATATTTAATTTTTGTCATGATTATAGATTTTTAATAATGACTCAAACATCCTTTAAAATACCTCCTTTATAAATTATGATCGTTGAATCATGGGATTTAGTCGTTGGGACGGCTCTTTAAGGTGTTTAATGATTTCAGAATAAAATGATCAACCCACCTCAGTCCTCTGTGACCTAACATTCGTACGCTGACTTTCGATCATTTTCATCCAATCATTCCAAATTTTCACAAATTCCTTATCATCTCTTAAATTGTCCAGCATGGGTTCGACTTCCATCAATCTCCAGATCCAACCGAATCCTCCGTGAGATCTAATCTTTTCGGCTAATTTTAAAGCATCTGAAATTTCTCCCCTCATGCATGCATTCTTCATCATGATGTAATCTTTCCAAACGATTTGTCCCCATGCCATATCCAGGTCATTGACTAATATCTGGTCAATATAATAATCCCAAAGATTAAGTGCTTCTGCTGATCTATTAGAGTTATGAAGAGCGTGCAAATAATGTTGAAAGATGTAAAAATCCCATGAAGGATTGATTCCTGTTTGCTCAAAAGAATAGTCCTTTATTTTGACCCTTGGAAATGCTGCTTCGTATCGCTCAATGTAAGATTCCCAATCATTTTTCAAATGATAAATCCATAGTTGAGAGACAAAATCTCTTGTTTTAGTATACTTAAGTCCTTTATCGTAGTCTTTTTCATAGAGTATGATTCGCTGTATTTGTGTGCGATAGTGTATTAGGCTGTCTTGTCTATTCTTAGGCCGGAAAAGCGCCAGTTCACTGGTGATTTCCTCATTCATATTTAGGAAGTAAAATGGAAAGATAGAATGCTCAAAATAGATACCTTGATTCCCATTGGTATTTAAATTCTGATAACCGATCATAGCGGCAGAATCTAAATGATCCATGGCCGTATAAAGCAATGGGAGTACTAGATAAGAAGAGGGATAGCTTGGTTCTATTTCGATAGTCTTCTTTAAGAATATTTTGGCTTCATCAAATTTGCCAGTTTCGAAAAGTAGTCGTCCTAAGGCATAGTTTATAGCAGGAGATAGTGGATCTAATTCTCTCGCTTGTTCTAATAGAGAAAGGGCCTTTTTACGATCTCTCTCTACATCTCGAGCAAATAAGGCATACCACTGATAGGTAGTAGCGAGATTAGGGTTAATACTCAATGATTTTTCAAAAGCTAATTCTGCTTCTTTATATTTCTCTTGGCCTTCATTGATGATTGCTTTTAATGCGTAGGCTTCTGCAAGATTAGGATTGAGTTTCATCCCTTCGTTTAGATACTTTATAGATTTATTGCGAAGTAAATCTGCGTCTCCATCGGCATAAGAAATCATCAAATAGTTCACTGTCCCCAATTGAATATAAGCTTGTGCAAATTTCGGATCTAAGAATATCGCTTTTTCAAAAAGTTCTTTAGCAGTGTTAAGAGAAGAAGTATTGCGCTTAGCCATAACTTGTCGGCCACGTAGATAGGACTCATAAGCTTCTAAATTGCTTGTAGGTTTTTGCTCAATAGCTACTCTTTGCTCACTTGATAGATTGCTGTGCAAAGCAGCTGCTATTTTTTGAGTTACTTCAGTTTGAATGTTGAAAATGTTATCTGTATTTAACGCTCTATCATATATTTCTGACCAAAGATGTCCCTCATGATTGGCATCGATCAATTGTACATTAATTCTGATCTGGTCTTCAATTCGCCTGAAGCTTCCCTCCATGATGTGTGTCACGTTTAACTGATCGGCTATTTCTGGAATGGGTAGTTCTGTATTTCTATATCTCAGTACAGAAGTACGGGATATAACTTTTATATCTGATAAATTAGATAGGTGTGTAAGTAGATCGTCATGAAGGCCTTCGCTCAAAAACTTGTTTTCTTCACCAGTGCTCAAATTTGAGAATGGTAAAATGGCCAATGAGTTATTATTAATAGATTGTGTGCTATGAGTAGATGTTGATTGATTAGAGCTGAGTTTATGCCAAAAAAGTAAGGAAGCCAGTAAGATGACACCAACAACTATAAGCCAGAATATATTTTTATTATTATTGATTTTAGCTGTTGAATTTGGTGCCAGTTCATTGCGATTTGGTATAACTATTCCAGGATTAGTTAAGGCATAAATCAGCATGGGTTCTTCGACATTTTTAAAGTCGAATGAACCAAGAGATTTTATCAATAGATCTTCTTGATTTTTTACTTTCTCATAGATATTATGAGACATGAGAATTGAACCCGGTACAGATAGGGATTCAATTCTGGCGGCTACATTTATGGCGTCTCCGTATACATCATCGTCCATATACTTTATATCCCCAAGATGCAATCCTAATCTTAAAGGTACCTTAGGTTCTGTGTTTAGGGCCGTCTGGACTTTTAACGCACATTTTACGGCATCTAAAACCGAATCAAACAAACATATGCTGCCATCTCCGTATTGTTTGATAATTTGACCTGCATGTAGGTTGACAGATTGTTGAAGTACCTCTTGATATCTTTTTAATCTTATGAATGCTTTTTTCTCATCAGATTGCATGATTGCAGTATATCCAGCTATATCTGCAAAAAGAATCGCTGCTAATTTTCTCTTGCCGTGGATGTTTTTCGATGAGCTCATAAATAGAATTGTATACAATATCTGAAAAACTTCTTCAGAATTTTAAGCTTTTAAAAAAAACACTACGTTCTTGTTTGATAAGAATTGATAAAATTTTCACGCCTAATTCTGTCTGACAACAGCCTAATTCAGGATTTTATACTGAGGTCTTAGTAGCGTAATCGCCTCTTGATAACTTCCAACAATAAAATCAGGATCAGTTTTCAAGCTTTAATAATGGAATATCTTCACTCTTTATAAAACCATAGGTGTCTACCTTCATACCATCTCATCGTGTCACTATCCACCCTGTACTTATCTATTTTGATAAAGTGCTCATTATGGTCCAGATGATGTATAGGTATAATCGAGAGCAACCCGTATTGATCTCTTTTGGGATGTTCATAAAACCTAAAATTCACATCCTGATATATGCTATCATCAATAGATACTTGCCATAGTTGATCCATACAGTCTAATAGATCCTCGGCATTTGAATTCCAGTTTCGGATCTGTCCTGCGGAGAAAGCACCTCTCAATTTGAATCCTTTGAAATACCCTGGTTCTAATTCAGGACATAAGTGCTCGATAGTACGATCATGGGTATATGGTAGATAAGGGACGAATAGACGTATATGATTGTCACTAATCACCTTAGAGTTTATAGAAGGATAGAAATATTGAGAACTATTTACATCTTCGTCTTCATAAGAATTATAGAGATACCATTGCTGTGGATTCTCCCTGGGAAAATAGGAGATATATGAATACTCATAGTGTTTGAGTGACATCAATGTTATGGTCACTAGACAAACGGGTAAAATAGTGGGTACTAGCTTTTTACCCAGCTTATTGTCAATAAGGTTATAGTAGATCGGCCTGTAGAACTTAGCGAGAGTGATAAAACCAAATACTCTGTATATCGGATAGTAAATAGGACTTAACCATCTCTGTCTTTTAACAAATCCAAGGCTTACAAAATCTATTAGATAAATCAATCCTAAAATTAGAATTATTGGAATGACAATATCATTGATTTGGTTGCCATTCACAGATTGTAATAGGGCTATAGATGATAGCGATTTCAGTCCCAATGATAATAAACTCATCGAGATCATAAATACTACCATAGCCAGAATTGAAAACAATAAAAGAAAGGCGAATGAAAAAGTAATGCTACAGTATTGCTCTATGGAAATGATATACTTATCAAATGAGCCAATTTGTTTGTTAAGTTGGGATTTGAACTTTGGAGCAATTTTTAGAGCAGACCATTCTATATCTCCAGATACACTTCGCAGTCCAATCGTGCTAATCCAGAGGCCTCTCAAGAATACATGAACTATAATTGAACCTAATAGTAAATAGTAGGCTGCTCTAAAGAAATGATAAGCAAATTGGAGGTGGTCAACATATTGATATTTAGCGGCTAATATCTCAATATCCTGATTGAGGCTTTGATAAGGTTTTAATCCTGCTATTAATAAGAAAATAACAAAACCTGAAAATACCAATTCGAGCTGCCAGCTCTCTCTTTGTGTATTGTCTAGCCAATCGGCCAATTGAGATTCAGATTTATTTTCTGATGACATTTATTAACATTGATTTATTCAAAAATAAAAAGCACACTCTCCCAGTATTATAGCCCTTTATAGATTAACGCCAAAATACTCATTGAGCAAATTGGTCATTCCAGCAGACAGATATTTTTGATCGATAGTTTCATTGTAGACAAGATAGGGAATCAATGTGATTTTTACGCGCTATAGTTTTGAATCAATATAACGGTATCAGTTTAAAATAGATCAGAATCTATTCGGATGTATAGCTTGTTTTTATGGCTAAATTCATTGGAAGAATTTTAGCTGAAATTAAAAAGAGGAATAAGACCTATTGGTCTTATCCCTCTCTCTTTGTCTTTTGATAATCCTCCTCCTCCTTTCTCTTTTGTGTCCTTCCTGGCCTTTTGGATTTTACGCCTTCTTGCCATTTTTGACCTTTTGGATCATGGTGAGTTGTTGTCCTCCCGGTTATCAAGTATTCAATATCCGCTCGTTCAACGTGATTTTTATCCTCTGTCTTCTGTGTTAGAGATTTCCTCAGTTTCCTTTTGACTTTCCCTTCAGAGTTGCCTCTTCAGTTCTTTTCAATGTTCTTCTGATTGTGGGATTTCTCCCTTATCACTCTCTGGATTTCGCCTTTGAGTTCTTTTCTCTTTCTTCCGACAGTCGTTCAAAGAACATGATCTTTTACTTGGGTAAGTGTCCGATCATGATATAAATATATACTTTAAAAATTAATTATCAAAGTATTTAAAGTTATTAATTGCAAATTATTCAAAATAAAATACTGTATTTATCAAATAAATCAATATATAGTAAAATTAATATATGTTCAATATGTTGATTTTCAGAGTCTTGATGTCAATGTATTGAAATAGCGATAATGCGTCAAAAAAATGTAAATATTAAGTTCAATTAACAGAAATCTGTTTGTACATGAAGTCAAACTTAGGCGGTAATAGAATACACATTAAGCCGATATGTTTAGAATTCCGATATTTGTAGGCTTGTGGTCAATCCGATTGATAGATTAACGGCTTGTTTTAATATAAAATGCGGTGTTCAATGCGGAGAAAAGTGATGATATATGATACCACTCTAAGAGATGGTACACAGGGCGAAGGGATTAGCTTTTCGGCCAATGATAAGGTTTTGTTAGCACATAAGATGGATGAATTTGGCATTGACTACATTGAAGGTGGTTGGCCAGGAAGCAACCCCCGTGATATGGAATTCTTTAACCTTATCAAGAATGAAAAATTTGAGCATGCTAAGATTGCGGCATTTGGGTCGACACGCAGAGCCAATACATCAGCATCTAATGACACCCAACTACAAAAACTTCTTGAAGCCGAAACAACAGTAGTGACCATTTTTGGCAAAACTTGGCTACTTCATGTCACTGAAGTATTAAAAACAACTCCTGAGGAAAATGTAAGAATGATTCAAGAATCGGTATCATTTCTTAAAGACAATGGCAAAGAGGTTATATATGATGCGGAGCATTTTTTTGACGGCTATAAGGATGATCCAGAATATGCGGTGAGTACTCTTAGAGCTGCTCACCATGGTGGGGCGGATTATCTTGTACTGTGTGATACAAATGGGGGCACTCAAGTAAATGAAATTGACCAAATCGTTAAAACAGTTAAGGAGCTGATACCCACTGCAAAAATAGGTATGCACTGTCATAATGATTGCGGGATAGGTGTGGCAGTATCTATAGCAGGAGTAGACGCCGGCGCCGAGATGGTCCAAGGAACAATGAATGGCTTTGGAGAACGTGTAGGCAATGCTAATCTTACATCTATCATTCCTAATTTATGTTTGAAATTGGACTATCAACTCAACTGTGAATATAAGATGAAAGAATTGCGCTCTTTTTCTTTAGAGTTTGACAGCGCAGCCAACAAACGCCCCTCTAAAAAAGCTCCTTTTGTTGGGTTAAGTGCTTTTGCTCACAAAGGTGGAGTACATGCCAATGCTGCTAAGAAGGTCGCTCGTAGTTATGAGCATATAGTACCCGAAAAAGTGGGTAATACCCAAAGAATATTGCTGTCAGATATGTCTGGAGGTAGTAGTATTGCTATGAAAGCCAAATCAATGGGTATAGAGTTGAAGGAAAAATCTCCAGAAATGCGGTCTTTATTGGAGAAAATAAAAAAGCTCGAAAATGAGGGGCATGAATTTGAAAATGCCGATGGATCATTTTATGTATTGTTGCATAAAGAAATTTTGGGGCATCAAGATATATTTGAATTAGTGAGTTATCGTATTATATCTGAAGTAGTTCGGGATACAGATAAGAATATTTCAGAGGCAGTAGTAAAGCTTAGAGTAAAAGGAGAAGAAACGGTAAAAGCAAGTATAGCAGAATCTATTGGACCAGTCGGCGCATTGGATCATGCAGCAAGAATTGCTTTTGGAGAAAAATTTCCTGCTCTTCAAACGGTAAGATTAGTAGATTATAAGGTGAGGATCTTACAAACTGGACAGGGCACAGACTCGATCACACAGGTAATGGTCAAGTCTACTGATGGTACCAACGATTGGTGGACTTGTGGAGCTGATCCGAATATTATTCATGCCAGTTGGGAAGCACTGAGAGATGCTTATAGATATAAATTGTTAAAGAGCAGGACAGAGGCATAGTACAAGATGAGCTACCTTTAGAGTGTAGAATAAGTAATATGAATCAAGTTATTTTAAAAGTAGGGTTGTTACTTATAACCTTAATACAGTGTAGTAAAGTGGTGGCACAGCAACCTACCTTTCAGGACTGTTTAGGAGCTATACCTGTATGTGGACAGATATATGAGGAACTTCAAGTTCCAGATGGATTCGGAGCATTCGAAGGAGAAGTAGATAATGATATCACCTGCTTATTTGATGACAGCCGAGCGATATGGTATACTTTTACTGTCAATTCTTCTGGTGATTTTGGTTTTCTATTGACTCCTCAAGATCCCGATGATGATTATGATTGGGCATTGTATAATCTCACAAATGCCAGATGTGACCAAATTAGAACAGATCCTGATTTATTAGTGAGTTGTAATGCTGCAGGAAGTTTCGTGGGAGATAGTCCATACTGTAATGGTCAAACAGGAGCAACCGGGGGCTCCAATTTTAATATTCAAGGTGGGGGATGTGGAAATGCCATAGTCACTTTGCGTGATGGGAATAGTCCATTGAATGATCTGATACCAGTAGTAGAAGGAAATACCTATGCTCTGATTGTATCAAATTTTTCTCAATCTACTAATGGTTATACTATTGATTTTGGTTTCTCTGGGGATATAGGGATCATAGATAATAAACCTCCAGAAATCAAAGATTTTCTTACTGATGTAGAGCCTGGTTGTTCTCCTAATTATGTGGACTTAAGCTTCACAGAATTAATCAATTGCAATTCTATAAGTGATCCTAATTTTTCATTAATTGATGATGCGGGAAATTCTTATCCATTAAGAATAGTATCAGAAGAATGTAATGTTGGGGCTACTTTTAGTAAGGATTATATTTTAGAAATCGTGGACTTTCTTCCAGTCGGTAATTTTGATTTACAGATTAACTCTACAGATTTCTTTAAAATTAATGACCCCTGCCAAAATTCTTTTACCACATTTCAGTATGATCTGAATATTCAGGTCGATACGATTGGTGCTATTAATTTACCATCTGACACTTTAATCTGTGATCTGCCAAGCGTCGTAGTAGATGTTACGGATCCTGTAGCAGATGCATACCGTTGGGCCGATGGCAGTACACAGGCAATTCGAGAATTTACTGAATCCGGTACTTATACTGTCGAACTCAGCAACCTCTGTCAAAGTAAATCTGCCACTATAGACGTAACAATTTTAAATGAAAGAAATGTAGTGGTAGAATTAGGAAGAGATACTTCACTTTGTTTAGGCGAATCAT
>JAHDDE010000020.1:21945-56628 GCA_020629515.1 Saprospiraceae bacterium
GAGTCCGCTTGTATAGATTGCAATGTTTACCTGCCGAATACTTTAAGAATTAATGGAGAAGGAGAGAATGCTCAATTCGGTGTAGTGGGTAACTGTCCATTTATAGAATATAGCTTGAATATTTATGACCGGTGGGGTGGTTTAGTGTTTACGTCAATGGATCCTGAGCAAAATTGGAACGGTCTGTTTAATGGAGAACCCGTCATTAGCGGAGCTTATCCATATGTCGTGAGGTTATCTTATTTAGAGTTTGATGAATTAATTATCGAAGAAATCCCGGGCACGATTACTGTCATCAGATAATTGAGGAATTATGATCGAAAAGATTAAAGTGATCGCATTTGATGCTGATGATACATTATGGGTGAATGAGCCCTTTTTTACGGAGGCAGAAGAGCGCTTCTGTGAATTAATGGAGGATTTTCTTCCTAAGCACAGTTCTCATCGAGAACTATACGCACAGGAGATAGGCAATCTTCCTTTATATGGCTATGGTATTAAAGCATTTATGATTTCTATGGTCGAGACTGCCATCAAGATATCTGGCGGCACCATCAGTGCGGCATCAATAGATCGAATCCTTCAGATCGGTAGAGATATGCTTGCGAAACCGGTAAATCTTATAGATGGGGTAGAAGAGGTATTAAACGCGGTTCATGGTAAATACAGATTAGTTGTGGCGACCAAAGGAGACTTATTGGATCAAGAAAGAAAATTGACAAAATCTGGTTTGGAGCACTTTTTTCATCATACAGAGATAGTATCCGAAAAGACAGAGAAAGAATATGAAAAGCTAATCCGGCATCTCGATATAGAACCCTCAGAATTTTTAATGATTGGTAATTCCTTAAAGTCAGATGTACTTCCGGTACTTAATATAGGTGGACATGGATTTCATGTCCCTTTCCATACTACTTGGGAGCACGAAAAAGTAGAAGGCAAAGTAGTGCATAAGAATTTTAGAGCACTGAAAAATATTAGTGAAGTCCTCGAATTTCTATAACTATTCTATTGGGCTGTCTTTCCAGAATGGGATATATCGCAAGCTGAAAGTATCGATGGTAGTAGGTCTGTGTATATTGTAAAATAGTTGTAATTGATGATGTCCTCTATTAAGTGACTTTATATCCACGAACGTAGAAAAGCCTAATTGATCATTATTAGGATGCGCTCTCATGTGCCATCTTATAGAATCCTTTACTGACCCATCAATTTTTACGACAAGTGTTTTATTTAGTGCTAGCTGAATTTTATTATAGTTTTCTGTGATATCAACATCTTTAAAATCTTGAGGATTCCAAGCGATATTCTCTATTTCTATAAGATGCTTTAGGCTGATGTCAAACCACTCATCATAAGGGATAAAAATTTTTAGGAAGTTATCTTTGATAAGTTCAGATGGAATTACTGCATTCCCAACATATTCACCTTTTTCATAGTATTCTTCGTATTCATTGTTTTGAAGAGCTAATCGGGGTTGCCCGATTTCTGTATAATCTCTATGATCAAGAGGGTTTTTAAGATTTAATGAAAGAGTACTCCAGGAGATATCATTAAGAGATAAAACAATGGCAATTCCAAAATATATAAAACAGGTCAAATATAATTTCCACCTTTTGATGTTGCTCGTAAGAACTAACCATTCAGTTTTAAATAAAAATGTCAGATTAAAGAAAGACAGCATACGATTAAACGACTGAAGAATGCTTAAGCGTCTTTTATTAGCTATATGTTCGAAGGCTCCTAAGGATAATAGGACCACTAATCCAAGTACAGCGAAACCAAATAGCTTGCTATCATGGATATCTGAAGGAAGAAAAGGCTCGAATACTGCAACGTATAACATTAGTGTGATGAGCATAGCCCCTATAGAAAATAGGGTAAAAATAATGGCCACCGAATAGGAGAGGCTACTCAATTTTTCCAATAAAAGGACCTTTTCAGTAGGGCTATATTTGCTTTTGAGATCTTCTGTAATGTCAGGGTGATAATTGAGTTCTTCATAATTTATCCCGTGTGGAAATGCGTAATGAATTCCTAATGAGGCTAACCATGACGCCCGAAGCAAGAGATTGAATCCAAAACCAATTAAGAGAGCTTTACTAACAATCAAGGTCATGAAAAAAATCAAAATGATCGAAGTAGTCAATTGACTATCTGTGACCACTTTAGTTAACCAGTTATTGATCAGATCAGGCACGTGATAGAGAGATAGCAGAAGTCCTCCACTGATTAATAGTTCTATTTGCCAACTATTTTGTTCAACAGTTTTTAGCCATTCGATATTCTCTTTTTTCCTATCCAAATTGTTCGTATTATTCTATTATAGCTACGACTCTGGCAGGCGCTGCCGAAGCTCCCATCAGTTTCATAGGAAAGACACATACCTTGAATCCAGTATACGGTAATGCGTCAAGATTAGTGAGCTGCTCTATGTGGCAATACTCTTTTCTGGTACCAACCAGATGACCTTCCCAAAAATAGTTAGGGTCATTATTTTCTTTCGCTTTTTTAATCATATATGGTAAAGGAAGATCCCAACCCCATTGGTCAATGCCCATCACTTTTATCCCTTGATCGATCAACCATTCTGTGGCTTCCGCAGACATCCCCGTACCATGAGTAAAAAATTTCTTGGTGCCCATGTGTTGGTCTCGACCTGTTTTGATAAGGACTATTTGGCCTTTATGTAATGGTATATTTTCTTTTGTTAAGAAGCGCTGTAGATCTTCTTTTGTTATGGCATCATAGTCTTCTTTATGCTTCATGTCAATAACTACACCATCACCATAGCACCAATCTAAAGGAACTTGATCTATGGTCTTCGCTTTTTTGCCTTCACAAGTTGGGGCATAATGCCATGGTGCATCTATATGGGTGGTGCTATGGACACCCATATGCTTGATGGTATCATCAGCCCAGCCTGTCCACCCCTTAGGGAACAATCTAAAAGGTAGCCCAAACGCTCTCAATAACCATTTAGCCTTATTATGCGCTTTATGTTTTATTTTGACCTTCATAAATCGAGGGTCTCCAGCATTATATTGGATAGGTTTTGTTAAGTCGATAAGTTGTGCCATAAGATTAATAAAGTGTAGAGGTGTTGCTTGAGCGACCGTTGCTATTATAAGCTTTAGCCTTAATGATAGAGTTTTGATTCAAAGTAAAAGGGCCAGAATAAACAGGAGACATTTCATTGGGCTCTTTACCATCCAATGTATATCTTATAACTAATCCAGGATATATTGTATTAAGAGTCACTTGATCTTTCGTTTTATCAATTCCGGGAGGAGGGATCCTGTAATGAACGCCTTGCTCCCCATAATTATCTAATCTAATCAGTTCTCGTTGTCCTACCGTATTGACAAAATTATTATACTCCGTATTATAGTCAGTGGTACTTGAAGACCAAGATCTCTGTGCAAATCCCAAAAGTTTGGGAAATGTCATATAGTCCACTAATTCAGCATTATAAAGCGTTTCGCTCCATAATTGGGCTTGAATACCTTTTATGCGATTTTTTGCATTAGCCTTTAGACCTTCTTTGGATTTTATGTATTCCGAATTTAAAATATTACCGGCTAAATCATATTTAGCATTTTTCATAATATTTAATGGTTCGAGGTCAAATGCCGTTTTTGCATTCGTCAATCCAGACCAATCCAGACCACCCTCACGGGGATCACTATCATATGCCAAATCAAAATAGTATGAAGCCGAATTGCACATGACAGCATCAAAACCAGCATTAGCCAATTTGTAAGCCATGTCTTCTCTGCCCCATCCCCAGGATGCATTCCAAACATATGGAAGCATAGGTTCTCCTACTAAGTCTTCATTAATTGCTGTACCATTATGACCGTCCGCGGTATGAGCTAATACTATTTCTTCCCATCCTGCCGTGACTATATTATATTCATTAAGGATGTTTCGGATAAAGTAGAGCATATTAGGATGCAAATCATCAGTCCCGCTCAGATTTTCCATGTCACTTATAAAGGACTGGCATATGGGTGATCCCTGCCATGCACCATATGGTACTTCATCACCACCAGTATGCAATGTTTTTAATGGAACGCCCGCATCGATATGCATTTGAATCGTCTCTCGTAATACTTTTTCTATAAATGTATAAGAGCTTTCACGGCATAGATTGATGACATTATCATTATAATTCTGTGCCGAGCTATACACTGATTCGTCATCGGGATCATGAAGCATATATTCTTCTGCCTCTTTTTCTTTACCAATCGTCATAAGACGATTATACCTAGCTCTCATTGATACTATAGCAGCACGTGCATGTCCTGGAAGATCGATCTCGGGTATGACTTCTATGTGTCTGGCATGAGCATACTGAATAATATCGATGTAGTCTTCTCGAGTATAGTATCCCGTGCTATAAGAAGCATTTACATCACCTCCAGATCCATAGGCCGGCCGCAATCTGTCTGATTCGTCCGGTGTATAGCCTCTGCGACTACCTACTTCTGTTAATTCGGGTAACCCTGGGATCTCAAGTCTCCATCCTTCATCATCCATGATGTGAAAATGAAACTTGTTCAGCTTATATCTACTCATTAAGTCAAGGACTTCTTTGACCTTTTCTTTTTTATGAAAGTTTCTTGCGACATCAAGCATATATCCACGATACTCAAATCTGGGTTGGTCCTCTATTTCAACATTCGGTAGCGTAATTGTTGTGGACTTTTGTTTAGCATAGACCGGATTTATTAATTGGATGAGAGATTGAAAGCCATAATATAATCCAGCGCTGCTTCCAGCTATTATTTTAATACCATTATCAGAAGTGATACTCATTTTATAAGCTTCTGTATGATCCATCTCTTGCACGATAAATGATAATTGAGCTTTTTCGTTTGTCGCTTTGATATCTCCATTGAAGTACTCTTTTAGCTGTGCTTGGATGAGCTGTTTATCCATTTTAGACTGGATATTATCAAATGAAATGCTCAACTGATTTTTAAGAGTATAGTTTCCGTCCTGATAGCTAATGCTGATAGGTAGGGGAAGAATTCTTTGGACATTCTCTTCTTTTTGTCGATCTATTTCGCTAGCAGAGGCATATCTTGATGAAGCATCTGAAGGATTAATTAGTGCTAAAGTTTCATGGTTAACCCCTTCTATGGTGACATCTTTTATGTCATATATTTTCTCTTTTTTTACGATAAATACTCCTTGAGGCACATTACTCATTCTTTTTATATGGCCATTCATTTCGATATTAAAAGATAGGGTGGCATCACTTCTTAATGTATCTGCGGATTCGTTGAAGTGAAGCTTTACATATTCTCCACCAGGGTTTTCAAAATTGATAAAGGCTGGTATAGTAGAAGAAATAGGAGCACCTGCGATCTGATTAAAGTGAATCGACCAGTCCTTGGGTGCCCAATCATCGGTAGAATTGTTTTTGATGTTCCAAGTAACATACGATTTAGCCGGATTTAATGAAATGGAATCGAGACTCCATACGATCGAAGCTATCCGATCTTCAGCTTGGTCTTTTTTATCATAGTTACTATGACAAGCAGAAAGAATAGTAATTAATATCAGGGGAATAAAAAACCTCATTATAGTTTCATTTCTAACCAATTTAAGTCTTTAACCCGAATGAACTCAAGTATCAGAAGAAATCTTTACTTAGGCGAAATAAAAAAGGGGTTAGAAATAATCCAACCCCTTTTATTAATTCTTTTTGATGCCTAAACATTTTTCACCGAGATACTTTTTCTTACAGCTACCAAGCCGAATATTAAGATGAATATCGATAAGATAATCAAACCCCATTCTCCTAAAGTAGGGATATCTGAAGGAGAAGCAGATGAACTAGGGAAAAACCCTGGAGGACCTGGAAAAGTTCCTGTTACTGTATAACCCGAGGTAGCTTCTGGTTCAGGATCAGGAGTTGGTTCCGGCTCAGGATCTGGATCAGGTGTTGGGTCTGGATCGGGATCTGGTGTTGGATCGGGATCTGGTGTGGGATCTGGGTCTGTTTCACTAGAGAAGACATTAGATTTAAAATCATTTCTTATTACTTCAACCCAAGCCAATACAAACTCTATTTGTCCAGGGGTAAAACAATTTAAACACTCATCGTCCCCATAATCCATAAAGTTATTGTATAAGAAATCTGAATCTCCTGTATTTGGATTAGGGCCTATACATGTTCCTTCGTTATTATCATATTGAGAATAAGCTTGAGGTGGGGTATCAGCAATATAATCACAGTCACACTCTGCACCACTACAGCCATTTGGTAATTCGTCGATTATATTGTAGTTACTGCCACCATCCATAGCTACCTCATCAGCGGTCACCATACCATTTGATATACTTTGACCTCCAGCATCAATACAGAACACATGATTCAGAAACAAAAAATGTCCAGCTTCATGTGTCACCGTGATGCCTTTATCATAGCTTGGGTAAGAGGTGAGGCAAGTATTACTATTGACAAAATTACCACCTGTCAGTCCATTAGTACAAGGTGTATCAAAAGAACCCCAAGCACATGAAGAGACGATTAAAGAGTTAGTAGTAGCGAAATCTGAAAAAGTGTCTCCAAGAAATTCTCCACCTGCTACGGAGACAGGAGATCCTCCTAAAGGTGAAATACCTAATAAATCAGGGGCAGCATCTGCATCTTGTACCACTAAGTTCATATAACCATTCCACATCGGTATCTCACATGGGTCGCCTGGAGGGCAGGGATTGGATCCAAAAAGAACGGCTGGGTCACCTTCCGAAATTCCTGATCCAGAGGGGTGATTAGAATTGGCTAACTTAAATTCTATACATGCGCCTGTATTGCTATTGGCACATGTAGATCCTGAATATGCTTCGTTCATTACATCGAGTTGACTTTGGGCCAATTCTATTAAACAAGCCTGTTCGTTTAATGGTGTGTTATCTTCATAATGAACTACAACCGGAATGGTGAATGATGTGATAGGGCAATCACCATCGGCCTTCTCTATATTCTTTTGAATTCTATTTAGACTTTCACGCAGTTTTTCCTGTTTTAGATTCCATATTTTCACGTAGTCAGGGTTGGATTGCATCAACTGATTATGCAAGATTTGAGTACCACATTTTCGTTGTGCGTTAAGGTCACTTAAGCTGATCAAAGCAATAAAAGTGATAAAGGTTGACGTAATGATTTGCTTGAAATACATTTTGATATTGTTTACAGTTGAGACTATAAATATAAAAAATTATATATGTTAAGAATAATTAGAATGCACTATATTTTTTTTAGTAAATTTCAACTATGACATCCACCTCTACAGCTATATTTCTCGGAAGGGAACCCATACCAACAGCGGCCCTGGCATGCTTACCTTTTTCGCCAAATACAGCGACCATAGTATCGCTAAAACCATTGATAACTTCGGGTTGATCACCAAAACCCTCTACAGCGTTGACCATCCCAGTCACTTTAAGGATGCGTTTAACCTTATTGAGATCGCCGAGATGATTTTTCAATACCGACAGTTGTGCAATTGCCGCTCTTTTTGATGCTTCATATCCTTCTTGTACAGTTAAGTCTTTGCCGATTTGTCCGGTGATATAACCTCCTTCTGGTAGGCTAGGCCCTTTCCCTGCGAGAAATAGAAGTTTGCCTGATTGGGTCACGTTGACATAATTCGCCACTGGTGGTGAAGGAGTATTAAGTTTTATTCCTAAGGAATCTAAGTGTCGATCAAAATCTACAAAAATTCTTGAGTTGTCATGATCGACTTTGTGGTGTGCTCCGGAATGGCTCTGGCATGCTATTAAAAATATTGATAAACTAATGGCTAAAACAGTCGTAATTTTCATAGTAATCGGAATTTCTTCTGTCTCAAAATACCATTTTCCTTTATTTTATAAGCATCAGCCTCAAATAAACGTATCTTTGCGCCTTTTTTGAGGATACTTATGTTCAGAGAGTGCATCACGATGATTCATCGCCTAAATTGTAAGAGCTCAAAGTCACTTTAATAAGATTATTTTGGACCTTACATTTAAAGATTTAAATCTGAAAGATGATTTAGTATTAGGATTGGATGCATTGGGATTTGAACAACCGACCCCAATTCAGAATAAGTCAATTCCTTACCTTCTCGATCATACGGAAGATCTTATTGCATTAGCGCAAACAGGTACGGGGAAAACGGCAGCCTTTAGTCTACCTATTTTGAATAAGATAGATATAGAAGATCGATCTGTACAGGCGATTATACTTTCACCTACAAGAGAGCTATGTCTACAAATTTGTAGAGACATAGAGTCTTTTAGTAGGCATATGAAAGGAGTTAAAGCTGTAGCGGTATATGGAGGAGCACATATAAGAGATCAAATTAGGGCGTTAGAAAAAGGGGTTCAAATCGTAGTTGGTACTCCAGGCAGAACTTTAGATCTCATCGAAAGGAGAAAGTTGAAACTGGGTGATGTACAATACTTGGTGTTAGATGAAGCAGATGAAATGCTATCTATGGGTTTTCAAGAGAGCTTAGATGCAATACTTGAAACTACACCTGAAGAAAAGCAGACGGTATTATTTTCGGCAACCATGCCTAAAGAAATCCGTCGAATCGCCAAGAAATACATGAATGAACCTCATGAAATATCTGTTATATCTGAAAATAAAAGTGCCTCAAATGTGAGTCATGAGTACTACATGACACTTGAGAAACATCGGTATAAAGTGCTCAAAAGATTGGCAGATTATAACCCAGAAATTTATAGTATAGTTTTCTGTCGAACTCGACGTGAAACTCAACAAGTTGCAGATCGGTTGATGCAAGATGGATATTCTGCAGACTGTACTCATGGTGACCTCTCTCAGGCTCAAAGAGATCATGTGATGAGTAAGTTTAGGAATAAAAAAATCCAAATGTTGGTTGCTACAGATGTAGCGGCTAGAGGAATCGATGTTAATGACTTAACTCACGTAATCAATTATAATCTTCCAGATAGTTTGGAGACTTATGTTCATAGAAGCGGTCGAACTGGAAGAGCGAATAAATTGGGAGTTTGTATTACAATAATAAATCCTAAAGAAGGTGGACGAATAAGACAGCTTGAACGAAAGATCGAAAAGAAATTTGAGCAAAAACTGATTCCGGAAGGCAAAGAAATATGTCGTAAAAGATTATTTAATTTGATCAATGAGGTTGAAAAGGTAGAAGTTAATGACAGTCAAATTGAAGAATTTATCGAAGAGATAAACCAAAAATTGAGTTGGTTAAGCCGAGAAGATCTCATTAAAAGATTTGTGTCTTTTGAGTTCAATAAATTTCTTGAGTACTATAGTAATGCTGGCGATCTTAATGCTACTCCTAATAAAAGGGGAGGAAGAGACCGAGACCGAGACAGAGGTGGTAAAAGGGATAAGGGCCGTAGGAAATCAAGAAATGAGGCAGGTTTTACTCGATATTTCATCAACATAGGGAAAGATCAAAAACTGAACCCCTCGGAGTTAATTTCTTTGTTGAATCAAACTATTAAAGGAGAGAAATTTGATATAGGAGCCATCGATCTTCAGAGTAATTTTAGCTTTTTTGAGCTCGAAGAAGGTATAGAGTCCAGCGTGATTAAAAAATTTAAAGGAGCTAAATTCAGAGGGAGAAAGGTAAATGTTGAAATCGCTAATCCCAAACCATCAGGAAGATCTGGAAAGCGAAAGTTTAAAAAGAAGAAAAAGAAATAGAATTTAAAAGTGGAATGTCCAATTTTGGGATCCGGGCTTAAGTAACTCGCATATTTCGTAATTTTTTAATGACCATTTCTGGGGCTAATCGATAGAGTAGGGCCAGTCGTGACTCTCTTTTGTTGGCGATTATTATTTCGGATTTCTGTTTAATAATGGCCTCTATCGTTTTCTTCGCCACAATTGACACTGGTAATCCATTGGCGATAGCTGGGTCTGTAACCCCGTGAACTTTTCCATCTCCTTCTATAGCATTAATAGATATATTGGTATGCGTTGAGCCAGGCGCGACAATTAATACATGAATACCATGTCGGTGGATTTCAGCCCTTAGGCTACCCATGAACCCAATGATGGCATGTTTAGCAGCACAGTACGCACTACGCATGGGGACACCTACTTTGCCAGCTACGCTACTTATGGTTACTATACTTCCGTTTCCCCGAGCTATCATGTGGTTTAACATGGCCTTAGTCATGACAATAGGAGCGAAATAGTCCAATTCCATGATTTTACGGTCTACACTTAGATCAGTATCTACAGTTAGTGATCTCTGCGTTATACCCGCATTGTTGATCAAAATATGTATGTCACCTACTTGTGTTAATAAATTTTCAGTGGCTTGAGGTATTTCCTCAGTTTTTAAAAGATCCATTGGATAAACTACATGATCATCACCTTTTAATTGGGCACATACAGCATTTAATTTTTCTACATTTCTTGAACTTAATATCACCCGAGCACCTCGATCGGCAAGTTGAATGGATAATTCTTTACCAATACCATCAGAAGCACCAGTTATCCATACCGTTTTATTTTTAAAATCTTTCATTGGAGGGTCTTTTTTAATCTCCAATGAAAGATAATATTTATTTATTCTATCAATGATCGGGATTTATTTCCAGCTTACTATTTCCGTTAGTGGTCTTCGAGTTTTAGGATGAGGGGGGGCTGCTTTTCTGTATCCAAAAGCAACCATAAATGACAAGCCATATTTGCTTGTATCTATATCAAACTTTTCTTGAAGCAATTTCTCCGCATTTTTTTGATGAAATCCTTCTATCGGGCAGCTATCTATGCCGACCAATGCGGCCGCAGTGAGCATATTGCCTAAAGCGATATAAGTTTGTTTTGCAGCCCAATCAAATAATTTTTTATCTGTATCAAGGGCAAAATCTCTTTCTTGAAATTCTCTATAGAACTTAGTATACATCTCTTTTACGTCCGGTGGAAATTGTTTGATTTCATCCATCATATAATTGATATAAGGCGCATCCCATTTAGTCATTGGAGCCTTCATGGTTAATCCTAAGATGAAATGACTTGCGGTGTCTAATTTTAATGGTGCACCCCATGCGACGGGCTTCAGTAATTCTCTAAGTGCTGGATCTTGGATAACTACAAAATGCCATGGTTCAAATCCAAATGAACTGGGAGATAGATTAGCGGTGGTTAGTATGAAGTTTATTTGTTCGTCTGATAGTTTTTTAGTGGAATCAAATTCTTTAGTAGCATGTCGATATTTAAATGCGTCGATGATATCTGATTGTGAGAGATTAGGTATGCTCATTATTTTTTATATTTATAACTATAATTAATATAGTAGCAAACATATGTATAGTATTTTGTTTGTTCAATAGCGGTCAAAAAGTATAGTATAAAATGTATAAGTTTAATGGAAGAGAATATCCCTGTTGCACAAGCCTTACTATGGGAGTTATAGGTGGCAAATGGAAATCAGTCATCCTCTATCACTTGAAGGATGGCGGACTTAGGTACAACGAAATAAGAAAGCTAATGCCTACAGTGACCGAACGTACACTTAGCCTTCAACTCAAGACCTTAGAAGAAGATGGTATAGTTATTCGTCAAGTTTTTACTAAAAAACCACCACTTAAAGTGGAGTATTCTCTAAGCAAATTAGGTTTAACTTTAGTTCCATTGATAAAGGCTATAGCTGACTGGGGTGATTCAGTAGTGGGTACTTAGTATTCTTTTAGTTGGCTTGTTCATAAAAGAATTGCTCTTTTACAATTTTTCCATCCTTTACTTCATATACACATATCTCTTCAAATTTGCTCACATGTGAATCACCTTTATATTGTAGATCCATGCTCATAGTGAGACTAAAATGATTTCCTGCCACGATTGGCTCACTTACTGATGAACCGTGGAAAGCTTCGATCCCTGCGTTCCATTCTGCTCCTTTTTTTCCGATTTCTTCCATTCCAGTGCATACAGAACCATCTGCTTCTATACTTTTAAAATTGGGATTAAAGAGCTCTTTGTAACAAGTGTTAAACTCTCCTTTACGACAGAGTTCTACTAATCGGTTGGCTAAGGTTTGCGTATCCATGATTTGATTTTTGTGACAATTTACATCAATTACTGATCTAATGGTTACTGTACTTTAGCTAATCGCAAGAAGATAAATTATGACCCTCAGTGAATAAAGTAGTTGTGCCAGACGTATTTACAAGATCGAGGACCTGACAATCACATTTGAACTCCACTTTATTAGTACTGAAATTGCCAAAATCTAAATCTATGGTAATAGAATCCTGATTTATCATATAGTCGTTAGGGCCAGGTATGGCATCTTCGATAGTGCCGAACATACCAGGCTCAGCAGCATAAATCGTATATCTTAGATCGTCAGTGAATTCATACATGACATTATCCTCAAAACCTTCTAATATCCACCGACCCACTATAGAACAATCGTCATTTTCTCCATCTTCAGCACAACTTGTGAGAGAAAGGATCAATAAAAATATTAGTAGCTTCTTCATATTTATCTTTTGCGGATAATAACGAAATGAAATGTCCTATATATTATATAATCACTCTTGTATTTCGCAATCAGCCAAAAGGGCTTCAAAAATGGCGTTAGCTTCAACACTGAAGTTTTGTTTGAGTAAAATAGAATCATTTGCTTGAAAAATGATATGTTGACCATTAGTTATCGTCCCGTTTGCTTCAATATGATTTTTGGCTATGTTGTTATTATTGTAGTCGCCGCTCAGGTTCAGAACGATTCCATCACAAGGATCTAATTGGATTTTAGGTATGTATATAGTAGCACATGCACGGTTGGTAAGGCATAAGCTTGGATTAATAGAAGAATTAATTGGATCAAGTTTTACTATGATGACCTCATCATTTACCCAATTTGAATATGCGGATGCATGCACTTTAAAACAAGCTTGGAATGTGCCATTGCAATCAGCACCATAGGCTGTTTGCCCTAAGATAGGTTCTTCTTCTATGGAAACATTAAAAGTCTCGAAGCTATTGCTCACATCTCCTTCAACAGATACACATAACCCTATAGAAGTGAGATCTTCATTTAACTGTGGGAAATTACCCATAATTGCGATGAGTGTAGTGTTACCCGGTCCAGATGAAGTGCTCGTATTAAAATCAGCGCATTGAGATATTTCTTCACACAGGTCACCTCCCAAGAAACTAACAATTGCATAATTTTCATCATTAAAAATGTTCATATCGGGACTATCATTAGGTAGAGTAGTTCTAATAGTCAAAAGACTATCTTCGGATGATAGTTCCAAAGAATTGGCTAAAGTATATTCATAAGTGCCTTCTGATGAAATGGTTATGCCCTCAAGTGTTACAGTTTGAGATGTGATCCCATTAAGTTCAAAGATGACCGTGACTTTATTAATGGTCGAGCTTCCATAATTTGAAATAGTGATCGTAGGATTGAAATTAGGATTACAGAAGTCATAGTTTGATAAATCTATATTAGAAATACCGACATCTAAAGATGCCATGGATGGTCCATCACATGCAGAGGCATTCTCATATAAAGTAGATCTGGAATCAGTTAGGTTAAATCGCATTCTATCTTTCTGTCCTTTTGTAAATGAATCCCAACAACTGCCTGTATAGTCCATATAGTTAGCATACATATCTGGCTGATCTCCTATACCCCCGCTTGAGATCGGACGATAAGGATTATTGTTGCTTAAATCATCTTCATCGGAAGTGCAGCTATTTCCAGGATCTGCACATGAATTGATGTTGAAATTATAACCTGAAGAAGGTTTTGGCGGAGTGTCACATACCCTATCTCCGTCTGTAGTACAATCTGAGTTATTACAACTTCCACTGAATGTATGAGCAAGAGACAAATGATGGCCAATTTCGTGACAGATTAGTCCAGGATTGAAACAGCTCGCTAAATACCATGTATAGGTGCCATTGGCTGTTCCGCAATTGCCGTTTATACTTTTAGCCAATATGATGTTATTATAGCGGGTTGGATCCCAAATGATACTTGACATATAGCTCTGAGTGGGATCTACAGTATTTATGGGGTCATAATATCGAATCACTCCACTCGTGAAATTCCCATCTGGGTCAATTTTGGCCATGCACAATTCTATCTCGGTGTCAGCACCATAAAGTATATTATCATAACTACCTGCTCCAGGTTGTTGATGTCTAAATCGATCACTGGCGCTTTGAATCTGAGCGAAAATTTGGGCATCAGTGGGGTTTACCTCAGTACCAAGAGCCGAACCGTCGTGTACTATATGTACTACTGTCGGCAAACGATAGACGATGTTGTTTTTTTGACTTTTTCCTTGAATGTTTTTTTGATATCTTTTTTCATATCCCTGATCTTGTATTTGTTGTGGGTACACGAAGTCGCTCTGAAGTCCACAATTAGAAATCAAAGGAATACGCTCATCTTCTTGCTGCGAAGAAAGTATGACTGTACAAAGGGATAATATTATAATCAGCTTAAGTCTAATTCTGATGCTCATTTTCTGGTAACGTAGTGCTAAAAAAAGTGTAATGCCCTAAAATAAAGTTTTAGATTAAAGAAATTCTATAAATCAGGTGATTTAATTATTGTAATGGAGGTCCTTGAGCTATTGTACGTGATATATTCTAATCTTTCTAATTCTTTTTAGCGGAATTAAGTCGATCCACGCTCAGAGATAAGGACTTGATATCAATATTGATATAGGGTTGTTTTGTAGCACATAGAATCTGAGTATATATATACCTTTATTACTGAAATCGATCACATAGCCATATTGATTTCGGTATATCTTATCCTTTAGGAATGTGATCCCATTTTTTACGCCATCGCATAGGTTGTTGAGCGAAGATTTTTTCTTTGTTTTATCTCTTGAGTTATTTCGTCCCAAAGGCTGATTCTTTTCTTTAAGGCAGTTTGTGAAACTTTCAAGACATCCATCCATTTTTCTTTGCTTTCTCCGCATAATTCAGAGATCATAGAAATTGACATCGGGCCATGATCTTCACCATCTAATTCGATATGTCTGTTTAGATAATAAGATAACTTTGGATATCGCGTGCTACCCTTATTATTGCCTCTATTTATGATTTGAATAAACAAATCTGGGATGATTTCTTCTCTTCCAAATGTAAATGCGGCTGCTATTTTGTGCGTTTCGGAGGTCTGAATAGTGTCAAATGTGAACTTTATAAATGCTTTTTCTGCATCGGCCAGATGGATATTCTTAAGATTAGTAAGAAGCTCCTCAGAAGAATTATAAGATTGAGCTATGTTTAATATTTTAGAAGTACTTGCACCGACTTCATTCATCGCCTCGAGATACATTTCAAAATGACTTTTGGGTACTCCATTTGCATCTATGTCGCTTTCCTCTTCTAATACAATTTCATTAATAAATCTGGCAGTTTTGGGGTTAGATGACGGTTTCCAAGGTATTGATGTACACGTCAATTGGCCTTGTAAGGCTTTAAGTAGAGACATGAAATCCCATACAGCATAAACATGCTTTTGCATGAATATTTTTATATCCGCTATTTCAGTTAGATGATAGTACAGATCATGACTTTTTAATCTTTCTCTAAGTGGGAAAAGTTGTTCTTCAATTAGTTTTATTTGGTTCATCAGTTGTCTTTATTGAGGTACTGATGATATAACAATAGATTAACCAAATAGATTAGAAAATCTAATTTTTCTTAATCTATTTGCTGACCCTTTTGAGTTCTGATAAGCTCTTTTTTTTCTGTAAGTCTGATCAAGAAACAAACCATAAACATTGTAATATCCATGATTGAAGCAGATTGCATTTCAGCCAAGGAGTGCTACATTATGTGGGTTTTACAGGTATTTAATGAGGTGCTCTTTCATATATTTTGCACTTTGTGCCGCGCTTTCTGTAGAGTTATTGGCATAGTTACCTCCTTGTTCGATATAGTAATATTCTAAGCCAGATGAAGCAGGATCAGGCAATTGACTGACGTAGTCTATCGATCCATTGCCGAGCTCAGTGTAATCACGAGATACTTTGTCCATATCTTTGATGTGCCAAAGAGTATATCGTCCAGGTTGTTTTTTGATCCATTCTTTGGGTGTCAATTGAGAAGAATGCATGATCCAATACATATCAATCTGAAGTTTGACTAAATCTGGATCCGTCTCATTTAATATAATGTCATACCCTATTTCTCCATTATGATTTTCAAATTCGAAGCCATGATTGTGATAAGCAAAGCTTAAACCAGACTTTTTTACTTGTTCACCAATTTGATTGAGCAATGGTGCCATCCTTTTAAAAGTGTCAATATTTCGTTGCTCGGGAGCGATCCATGGCCAAGTGATATATTGGCTATGAATATCATGTGCAGCAGATATAGCGAGATCGACATATCGCACCAATTCCTCATTTTTTCGATCTATATAAGGAGAAAAACCGTAGTGACCACTGGATATGGTTAACTCCATATCATCGAGAATGTTTTTTAACTCAGATGGTTGATAACCATAGAAAGTTCTATTCTCTTCATCAAAACCGTAAAGCTCGAAATCCTCATAACCCATTGCCTTTAGTGATTTTAAGGTGCCTATCGGATCTATAGCCATTTGATCTCTAATGGAGTAAAGTTGATATCCCATTTTGAATTTGGGCTTATAGGGCATGTTCTTTTCTTTACAAGAAGAATTAATTAAAGTCGTCGCACCCAGAGCGCTGCTACCAATTATGAAATCCCTACGATTCATGTTACATAATAATTTATGAAGCTGAATATACTACTATACTCCTTTTTTGAGATGAATCTCTCTACGAGTTTCATAGCCGAAACTATGAAAAGAAAAAAAATTGGAATAATTAGGAATCACTGGATAATCATCAGAATATTATTGTAGCCTAAATTTGAATGCTTGTCAATTCATCTATATTCCCTTTTGAAGTGGGGTAGAATTCATATTTTACAATCTTCATAAAAAAAATGGAATGAGAATTCACCATGTTATGACAATTTTGGCCGTTTTGCTTTTAGGTTCTTGCAATACTTCAAAGTATGCTGACGAGATATACATCAATGGGGATTTCATTACGATGGCTAAACAAGGTCACCGAGCAACATCTTTAGCAGTAAAAGATGGTAAAATTTTGGCTCTTGGAGACTATGATGATATGATACAGTTTCAATCTTCCACGACAGAAGTAGTAGATCTATTAGATAGGACCGTGCTACCCGGTTTTATTGATGCTCATAGTCATATATCAATTGGAGCAGAGGTGGTCAATCATGCTAATCTAAGCTCGCCACCAGTAGCTGACATCAATAATATTGGTGATATATTGACAGCCTTAAAGGTTAACCAGGACATGAACCAGATTGACTCTGGAGAGTGGATAGTAGGTTGGGGATATGATCCTGACTTGCTCGATGAAGGAAGGCATCCAATCAAAGCGGATTTAGATGCTTCTTTTCCTAACAATCCCGTTTTCTTAAGGCACGTCTCAGGGCATCTAGGTGTACTAAATTCTGTTGCATTGGATAGGTTGGGTTTTACAGCCGAGACATCTGATCCAGAAGGAGGTAAGATTTATCGCTTTCAAGGCTCTTCAGAACCAAATGGATTGGTGGCTGAGTCTGTGATGCATATCGTGTTAGAATCATTACCTATTCCTAGCAAAGAGCTTCAAAAAGAACAATTGGATAAAACCTTCGATCTATACTTACGCAATGGATTTACTACAGCTAACGATGGATACTCAACACCGACTTATATAAAAATGCTTAGAGATCAGAGTCAACTTGCTCCTTTTCCTATTGACGTGATCGCTTTAGTGGGTTTTAAGGACATGCAGGATCAGCTTAGCGATCCTGATTTTAAGTGGCGTCAGTATCATAATGGGTTGAAGTTTGCTGGAGTCAAGATGATCACTGATGGGTCTCCACAAGGTAAAACAGCAAAAATGCGTGACCCTTATCTCACTGCGGTACCAGGTTGTGCTCATGATTGCACAGGCATTAGCCTTATCAATCAAGAGCAAACAGATCAGTTAGTTGATCTGTTATATAGTCAAGGTATACAAGTTTTCTCTCATTGTAATGGCGATGGCGCCATAGACATGTTCTTAAATGCACATGATCAAGCCATAAGAACACATCAACTCATGAGTTCAGAATTGAGAACTGTGATTATACATAGTCAATTTATGAGAGAAGACCTTGTGGAGCAATATGCATCCCATCAATTGATTCCTTCCTATTTTACTAACCACACTTACTTTTGGGGTGATGTGCATCTCAATAATATGGGCCAAGAGAGAGCATTTTATATCAGCCCCATCAGTGATACAGATGATGCTGGGATCACATATACAAACCACTCTGATTATCCCATCACACCTTTAGACCCTATGATGCAGATTCATTCGGCTGTAAATCGAGTTTCGCGATCCGGCATTGTAATAGGACCTGATCAAAGAGCCACCGTCTATGAAGCCCTAAAGGCTATGACTATCAATGCGGCATATCAATATTTTGAAGAAGATATTAAAGGATCCTTAGAAGTGGGTAAATGGGCAGATATGGTGGTGCTATCTGATGACCCCATGAATGTCGAGGTTGCTAATCTTAAAGACATAACTATTCTGCAAACTATCAAAAAAGGAAAGACGGTCTATCTCAAAAACTAATGGATCGTTGTAAACCTTGGATTAGTGCAGCAGTATCAGCATTAAATTTGCCCCAAGGTTGTGAAATAATCAGATGCATTTCTTTCTCCGTTGATGGGTCTTGATAAAGAGCAACGATATGCTGCACTATGCCAGATGTCGCATCAGTAAAAAAGGTCTGTTCGGTCCATATTCCTTTTTTAATTCGGGTTTTATTTAAAATTCCTTTAGATCGAATGTGGGTTTTATCTATGTGTAGACTGACAAGATCAGCAAAATTCATCTTTCCTAATTGATGTAAATCAATGGTTATCTCTTGACCTGAGGGAGACTTTCCTTTGAGCTGATTACCGTCGATAATTGTAGTAATATCTTTAGGTAATTCATACTTTCCTAATGAAAGGGGAGAACCAATGAGTACATATTGATCGACATCTTTCGATCTTCTCTTTTTAAATTCAGATCCAAACATGAACAACCCTCCTATAAATCCATCAGGATAAATAGAAAATTGAATCTCACGAGGTTGAGAAATATTACGAAGTGTTGCCCTGGATTCGTTGACAAAATCTAAACGGTACCTACCTTTGAAAGTAGATTGTTGAAATACTGTTAATTGAAGATATTGATTATTGATATTTTCTACCCTTAATACTCTATCTCTGAACAGTGGATTTTGTTTCCCAAAAGATTCATAGGTGCCTATATATTTTGTCCATTTATCACGAGGTAAGTCATAACTCTCTTCAGTAACAAGGTTGGAGCGAACTACTCCAAAGTCTGTGGTATCTTCTCTATTAAGTAGGTGAATTACGTTGTTGACAGTATTTTCCATACCTGGATATTCAAATCGATCCATCAGATTGACGTCCGCATTAAATAGCATGGCAAAGGCTTGATTTTTTGACTTATTGATACCCATAATAGAACCTGATCGTCCATTTCCACCAGTATGGATTAAGATTTCTCTATCTTCTATTGTCATTCCCATCCACCCTAAGGCATATTGGATATCTATTCCGTTTCCTCCGAGCATAGTGCCCAAACCTTCAAAGGAAGTATTGGAACGAAATAACTCCTTAATGCTTTGAGGTTTCAATATTTGGACGTCTTTATATTTTCCATTATTAAGCAAGGCAATCATATAATGACTTAAATCCGACGTGGTAGAATAAAATTGCGACCCAGCTGCACTATAGTTGGGGTCAGATTCTGTGGCAGTAGCTGGAATACATCGGTCGAGATCCATCTCATGGCCCAATAGCGCATTTTGGGTTTCCGTGAGGGAAGCATTTGAATGGGTCATTTCTAATGGTGCCAGTATGTTTTTCTCAATATATTTATGGTAAGGCATCCCACTTACCTGACTGATGATATAACCAGCTATGCTGTACCCTTCATCACAAAATTCGTGAGACATACCTGGGCGGCGTTTAATAATGTGCTGATCGAAAGATCTGATAAATTCTTCTAATGCATCCTCATTATTAATGCTTGGCATGGATTCATATTGAGGTGGGATACCCGAGGTGTTACTCAAGCACATCCGTAAAGTGATCAGGTCACTAAAATCTTTATTTGCTGTCTTAAACCATGGGATATATGTTACTATGGGTTCGTCAAGATCTAATAAGCCTTGCTCTACTAATTGCAATACGGCCATAGAAGTAAATCCTCGTCCTAAGGCGTCTATGGCTAATTTAGATTGAGAAGTCATCGGGGATGTACCTCCTTGTCGTTCGACACCATATCCTTTACTAAAAATCACTTTTTCCCCTTCTACGATCACTATAGAAAAGCCAGGAACTGGAGTCTTTTTTACATATCGTTTTAGGTAAGAATCTACATTGTCGAGCGCACTACTCTGAGCGCTGACTCCTACCAGTGAATAGAAAATTGTAATAACGATAAATAATAATATGCTCCAAGCCTTCATATAAGTTAATTATTCTCTGACTAATATTCTTGGTCTTATTTTCAATAGCCTTCGAGAACCTAACCAAACACTTCCAATAGTTAAGACTATAATAAAAGGTATGACCAATAGGGTAAATGGAGTGGTGAATAAATAGGGAAACTCGGTTAATCCACCTACAGTTGTTAATTGATCTAATGCATTAGGGATCAGATATAAAGAAAGTGGTACAGCAAAAAGTAAAGCAAAAAAAGCAACAATGAGGGCTTTAATAATCAATGCCGATTGCAACTGAAAGGGAGTCATGCCAATAGCTTTATAGATTCCTAAATTTCTCTGGCTCTCTCTGATGCTTAATACTGTGTCATTAAATACAGTTACAAATAGTACTCCGATAAATAATATTGAAATTAGGGTCATTACATCTTGGATGCCTCGTATAATCCCTTTAAGTCGACCCAGATCATCTACGCTTTCTTCTACCTGATATGCACTTCCATACGTTTGAATAAGATCATTTTTAAATGCTGAGACATCTTCACCTCGTTTGAGTTTTATTTCATAACCATTAAGTTCATAGAGTGGATTAACTTCTTGTATTCCCTCGATACGCATATAGAATCCCTCACTCAGATTATTCAAGCTTTGATAGAGACCTGTTATAGCATAAGGAACTATTTGACCTTCCAAAAATAGATTTAAGCTGTCACCTATACTTTTATTGAGTTCTCTACTACTGGCTATACCGAGTGATATTTCGTCTTCGAATACTGGATGTCTACCAGCGATGGTTTGTAAGCCAACTTTTTCCATTTCGTCATCGTAGATGATACCTACTATGGCTTTAGGTGCTTTTCCTTCTTGAGCAGGTAGAGTAGCTCCGTAAAATCCTCTCTTGACGACCTCCTTGACACGATCATCATCTTCCATATCTTCTTTAAAAAAGTCCTCTTGATTATCCACAAATCCACCAGTCTGACGCACAGAGATGTCACAATAATTGAATCCCCAGGCAGGTCTATTGTCGTCTATTGCCATTAAGGAATTTTGACCATTGACATAAAGTAGTTGAACAAAGATCACAAACGAGAGACCAATAAATAATAGGACTGCTCTTTTCTTATTAGACATTAAAAATCGAAGGGCCAAGAACCAAACTATATTTGACCTGGGTTGTAATTTGAAAAGACCGAACTGATTGCCTGAAAATGACTTTTGAGGAGGCCCATCATTGCGTATAGCTGTCACAGGTTGTATTAAAGTAGCTTGAGTAGCGGTGCGATAGGTGATAAATAAAATTCCAATTAAGAAGGCAAAAAAGGTAGCTATTGATGGCCATAAAATGGCTATATCGAAGTTGACAGCTCCAATAGCTGTAATGAGTGACTTGAAAATCAAAAGAGTCATATAATAACCTCCAAACAAGCCAAATGGTACAGCAATGCAAGTAATGATAAAAAATTGTATTAGATAAATACTTATCACATTGCGATTGGTGAACCCTTGTGTTTTTAGCATACCGATCATCTTGTAGTCAGTCTTTATGGCACTGCTGACCACAGAAGATGTAATAATTAATGTGACTATGATACCAAATATGGCAAACACAAATAGCAACCCTCCTGTGATCTGATAGACTATTTGAAATACTTGCTTAAATAAACGGTATAAGGTGCTAAATCCTTGATAAGAAAACTCTTGATTAAATCTGGCCCAGACAGGCTCCGTGTGTTCAGCATCCTTAAGCCTAACTCCCAAGTTAACATAGGAAAGTTGATTGACGGGAAATAGCATCAGCAATCCTCCAGGTGCAACCCATGCTGGACTCGGATCAAATAGTCCATTAGAATAATGAGGGTCAACCACAATGGCGCTAACTGTTAGAGGAAATATTCCAGCATTGGTTGGGATATGTATCGTATCGCCTATACTTATAGGAGCATCATTTCTCCAGTGATTAGGTATCCAAATTTCTCCAGGGGCAGGATATTCTGAAGGCTTACCTAATATAATATCTAACTGATCATGCTGTCTACTATTGCCATGATGCTCTATGAGAGTAACATTGCTGATGATTTCTTTTCCTTTATAAATAGGCTTTTTTCTAAGCCCTTTTCTCAATCTGGGTTCTGAAATACTCAGTACTTCTTCTTGGTCATCAAACCATGAGATAATTTCATCTGGATCATGCACATTGATGTCAAATTGCATTACTATATGCGATGCTTTTAGGTTAGTATAGAGTCGTTCGAAAGGACGTTCCATCCCAAGGCCGATTCCAATCAATGTCGAAAAAAGTAATGCAGCTAAAGCTATGCAGACTCCTACTAGAAAAGTCTGAAGTTTCCTTCGTTTTATATTAGCCCAAGTGATTAGTAATACGCTCTTCATGCTACTTTTAGATTACCAATCTTTTCCTGCCAACCATTTTAATAATTGCATCTCTTTTTCTTCTATGGTGAGACCATCATCAAATCTAAGGTCATCTTCAATCTGTCCATCTTTGAGAAAGATGATGCGATTAGCTCTACAGGCTGACTTGACTTCATGAGTCACCATAACCACGGATTGTCCCTGTTCGTTGAGATCAGTTAATATATCTAATACGGCCTCTGAGGAAGATGAATTTAAATTACCTGTGGGTTCATCAGCCATAACTACTCTGGGGTTGTTGATTATGGCACGGGCCATGGAACATCTCTGCTGCTGTCCTCCAGATACTTCAGAAGGAAGTCGATCTACAAGATCTATGATATCCATTTTACGCATTAATTCTTTAGCTCTTTCTTGTAGCTTATTTCGGTCATTTTTAACCAAATATGCAGGTATTAGGATGTTCTCAAGAAAGGTCAAATTCGGTACCAAGTTGAAGTCTTGAAAGACGAAACCGATATATTCTCTCCTGATAAGAGTCATCATTTTTTCATCTAAACTATGGACTGGCTTGTCTTGGAGCCAAATCTCTCCACCACTTGGCACTTCCAATCCACTCAATAAATATAGAAGTGTTGATTTACCAGACCCTGAACTACCCATGATCACGGTAAAATCGCCCTTGTACAGACTTAGATTTATACCATTAATGACTGGTACCGTAGTCTGCCCTGTATTATACTGTTTAGTAAGTCCTTTGGACTCAATGATAACTTCTTTCATCTAATTATTATGGCCTAAGCGCTATCCTATATGTGTCTAAAAAAGAGAATAATAATAAAGCCCTATGCTAATTCATTGATAGGTCTCGTCCTCCTTCATGATATTCAAAGCTCATATATCCTATCAACATTTCATCAAATGAAAAGTCTCCCCAATAAACTGTTTTCTCAGGAGCGGGATTGAAGGTATTCTGACTTGAGTTATCAAATTCCGCATCTACATAAAGCACCGTACGTGCAGGCAATTCAAGAGGTTCTTCAAAATGATAGCCTCTCTGCCAATTAAAGCTATAGTTAGGGACATTAAGGACGACCTCTCTACTGCCATCGGGGTATAGAGCTGTAAATTTCATCGCTTTTCCTCTAAAATGCATATGCGGGAACAGCGCATAAAGAGTGGCATCATGCTCAAACAAATATTTTGCTTTGTTCTTATAACTTTTTTCGTGTGGAGGTATCTGAAGTCTCGTATTAAAGGCTCCAACCATTAGATACTCATTAGCTGGTTGATCTTTGGTGTAGTATATACCTACGGTCGATTGATCACTTTGTTCTTTACCATTAGTGGTATAGTGCATCTGAAAGTGAAGTTTTGAGCCCTTTGGAATAGCTCGTCCTGTACCTTCTGGAAACACTTCGGTCTCTCCACCAGGAGCCCAAGCTGCTAATAGGCCGTCAAGCCAGGGACTTGATCTATCTATTGGCTCAAGAAAGCCATCTGGATATATCACACTTACTAAAACGTGATGAAGGACTTCTCGATTGCCCGGTAAAATCTGAAATCCCGTCGCCCAAATATCTTCTTCGATTTCTATCTCATGTTCTTGATATCGATAGTCGATGATACCAGTTGCGGGTATATCTTCTTCTTTTAATTCTATGACCAATTCGGGGGTTCCGAGTTCCCATATGGGCACCTTGGCTTCGTATTCTTTTAGAGGATCTCTATCGCTATCTTTTTTGGCGCCAGCTTCGATCCAATGGACTAATGTGGTCAACTCTTCGTTACTCAGTGCTATGTTGTGTTTTAGTTTACCGTATTCAGGATCTGCGTGAAAGGGAGGCATTCTTTTTGTCCGTAGGACTTCTCTCATCATCATAGACCATCCGAATACTGCTTCATAACTTTTCATTTGCCATGGGGCGATACCGCCTTCGACGTGACAACTCATACACTTTTCTATTAATATTGGAGCTACGTCATGCTCATAGGAAATGTCGGCATATTCACTGGGGTCAGTATGCAATCTTTTGATTAGGCATCCCACACTTTTGACATAATTTTCTGTGATCTCTTCACCATTGAGATGAGCATTGAGGGCATCAGCGAGATAATGATTATCGGCATCGTTTTTTTGGCTCTCATATCCCATGCGATCATTGATAGGCCCCCGGTATATTACTGACCAGCTATATGGATCGATTACTATAGCTTCGCCCGTACGATGCAATTGGAGGGCTTCAGCCACTAATTGTGCATCATCTTTTAAAATTGGGAAGTCTATGTCAAATTCATCGGCTTCTTGGGCTATAGAGCTTCGATCATCTTGCACATTGGAGTTGAGCATCAAGAATTCTATGCCTTTATCTTTAAATTCTCGTCTTACTGATTTTAGATCAATTATAGCATTTCTCACTATAGGGCATTCATTGCCTTGAATATAAAGGACAACTGCCTTGGCATCCGAATAATAATAGAGTGTATGAAATTCTCCGTTTTGATCATGTAACCCAAAATTCGGGACTCCAGCCTCCATATCAATAACAGGTTCAGGAGCATCTTTGCAAGAAGAAATATATATAGAAAAGCAAATAAAAGCTGAACATAAAATGGCTAACTGACGAATCATAAGTTTTTTATTGAGTCCTATATTAATATTGATGGATAGCTCCTTTTTTTAGGTATTGGTACTTCTAAGGTACTTAATACAGGATTGAGATTCATGAGATTTTGCTCATAATTAGACCAATTTGCCCCAATCTGCAGATTAATCTGTCTTTTTTAGCAATCAAAGTGTGCTTAATGGTGCTAATTGCAAAGGGATATTCTCATATTCAAAGTTGATAACTGAAATTATATTTAAATGGATCAAGCATCATTAAGTACGATCGATATAGGGATTGTTATCCTCTATTTTATCACTGTGTTGAGTATTGGTATATATGTAAGTCGTAAAACTAAGACAAGCGAAGAACTGTTTTTGGGTGGGCGTTCATTTACTTGGGGTATGATAGGCTTGTCATTGTTCGCCTCTAACATTTCGAGCTCAACCATTATTGGTTTGTCAGGAGTGGCTTATAGCTCAGGAGTGGTTCAGTCTGTATATGAATGGATGTCAGCATTGCCATTGATTATAGCTGCTATGATATTCGTGCCTATGTACTTGAAATCAAAGATTACTACTATCCCAGAATTTTTGGAACTACGATATGACGCTCGTTCTCGCACTTTTTTTTCAGCAACGACGATATTTATGAGTGTTATTATTGAGATGGCAGGTGGACTTTATGCAGGAGCCTTGGTGATAGAAACATTCTTTCCAGGACTTCAACTATGGCATACCACTATGTTTTTAGCCTTTGTGGCTGGAGTGTATACCGCTTTTGGAGGGCTTAAAGCTGTTGTAATTACTGATGCCATTCAGGCTATTATTTTGATAGTAGGATGTACTGTTTTGACCTATTTATTATTTGAACGACTGGATTTTTCTTGGGCCAACGTGGTATCAGGATTACCTGAAGGTCACCTATCTATGGTACGTCCTATGGATGATCAAACTTTGCCTTGGCCAGGATTATTAATGGGCGTTCCGATTCTCGGTTTTTGGTATTGGACTACCAATCAATTTATTGTCCAACGAATTTTGGGAAGCACTGATATACGTCATGCCAGATGGGGGATAATGTTTGCTGGTGCATTAAAGGTGATCCCTCTTTTTGTCATGGTAATTCCTGGAGTTATGGCGATCAAAGCATTTCCTGGATTAGATCGACCTGATATGGTATTTCCTACAGCTATGATGCAAGTATTGCCTGTTGGCCTATTAGGTCTGGTGTTGGCTGGACTCATCTCTGCCATAATGTCTAGTGTTGATTCTACTCTTAATTCTTCTTCGACACTTGTCGTTGTCGATTTCATCAAGCCTCGTTATCCTGAATTGACCGACCTCCAATTGGCTAAGTATGGTCGAGTCACTACATTAGTACTGACGGCTGTAGCAGCTATTTGGGCACCTCAGATAGCTAATTTTACGGGATTGTGGGACTATTTGCAGCAGATGTTTTCGATAGTAGTTCCACCTATTGCGGTAATATTCTTGGTTGGTGTTTTTTATAAAAAGGGAAATGGAGAAGGGGCAATTTGGACTTTAGTACTTGGGACACTTTTAGGGGTTCTACTTTTTGTTTTAGAACAATTTGATTTATGGCATTTGCACTATACTATCAATGTGGGTTTTATGTTTTTGATAAGTACTATCATATTCATTTTGGTGAGTAATAAAGTTGGTAGTAATAAGCAAGATATAGATCAATATACTTTTAGATCTGAACTTATAGGAGAGGGTATGAGTGAAGTAGTTTGGTATAAAGATTATCGTTTCCATATGGTTTTATTAGTGATTTTGGTGCTTGCCATTTTGATCGCTTTTTGGTAATTAGATAGTACTCATACTCATGTCATTGCAAAACATAGATTTGAATAAGAGGGAGGCGTTAGAATCAGAATATCCCTTTTGGATGAATCCGAAAATATATAATGTCAACCAGGAAAAGCCCCATGCTCACTTCACATCATATCCGGATATAGAGAGTTACAATGAAAAAGATAAAAGGGCATCCATCTGGCGACAATCGTTAAATGGAAAATGGAAATTTCACTGGTCTAAAAATCCCCAAGAGCGACCCATTGATTTTTATCGAGAAGATTTTGATGTAGCTGATTGGGACGAAATCAATGTTCCTGCCAATTGGCAGATGGAAGGTTATGGTGTGCCGATATATGTAAATGATAGGTATCCCTTTCCTAAGAATCCCCCTTTCATACCTGTTGATAATAACCCAGTAGGTTCTTATCGTACAGAATTCATATTATCGGATGAATGGAAGGATATGGAGGTTTTCCTTACAATTGGAGCTGTAAAGTCCGCTGCACATTTTTGGATTAATGGCCACTGGTTAGGGTATAATCAAGATAGCAAAACTCCAGTGGAGTTTAATATCACATCACATTTGAGAAGTGGTGAGAATCTGATTGCCATTGAAGTATACCGCTGGTGTGATGGTTCTTATCTTGAGTGTCAGGATTTCTGGAGGCTGAGTGGTATAGAAAGGGAAGTATTCCTTCATGCAGCCCCTAAAACACACATAAAAGATTTCTTTGTAAAAGGAAATTTAGATGATGATTACAAAGGAGGTGAAATAGAAATAGAAATAGAGTTAAATCGATCTAAAAGGATGGAATATAACTGTAGTATCGATTGGCAGTTAGTTTATAAGGGTGAAATTGTAGTTGCTCATAGTCTGTTTATCGGTACGGAAGAAAATATCGGCCCTTTTAGAATTAAAAAATCTATCGATCATCCTCATAAGTGGACCGCCGAAACGCCTGAACTTTATGATTGGATCATCACTCTTAAGGATCATAATGGCACATCTCTACAGACGACAGGGTGTAAGGTAGGGTTCAGAAGAGTAGAGATAAAAAATGCCATGTTACACATTAATGGTAAGCCTATCACCATAAGAGGAGTCAATCGTCACGAACATGATGAATTCGCAGGCCATGTGGTTACAGAAGAAAGTATGCTACATGATATTAAATTGATGAAGAATTATAATATCAATGCAGTGCGAAACAGCCATTATCCTAACGAACAGCGATGGTATGAACTGTGCGATGAGTATGGTCTATATGTGGTCGATGAAGCGAATATCGAATCGCATGGCATGGGTTATGAAGAGGATAGTTTAGCCAAAAAAGAAATTTGGCAAGAGGCCCATTTAGATAGGACTATTCGAATGGTCGAACGTGCCAAAAATCATCCTTGTGTAATTATTTGGTCTTTAGGCAATGAGGGTGGCGATGGTATCAATTTCATTACAACTTATGACTGGATAAAGAGTAGAGATCTAAGCCGTCCAGTCCAGTATGAACAAGCTATGACAGCGCAGCATACTGATGTAGTATGCCCGATGTATCCGACGATTGATAAAATTGTTGAATATGCTTTAAATGACCCTGATAGACCTTTGATCATGTGCGAATATGCTCATGCGATGGGTAATAGTGTCGGTAATTTTAAAGACTATTGGGAGGTAATTGAACGGTTTGATTGTTTGCAAGGGGGATTCATATGGGATTGGCATGATCAGGGATTAGCAGCATCTGATGCTAAGGGCAATAAGTATTGGAAATTCGGAGGGCATTATGGGCCAAAAGATATACCAAGTGATGATAATTTTTGTATCAATGGATTGTTGTTTCCAGATCGTGCGCCGCATCCAGCGATATGGGAGGTTAAAAAGGTATACCAACCTATCAAAATTGATTTTATTAACGGTCAGATTGAACTGACCAATAGGTATGATTTTATCAATTTGTCAGGATTCCAATTAAGTTGGGAGTATGTAACTGAAATGGGTACAATGTCTAAAGGACAATTTACGCTCAATGATTTAGGACCAGAGGAAACACAAAGCGTTTTTATTCCACAGTCGATACAAACGTTGGATACTATTGGCTGTTGCTTTCTTAATATATCTATTAAAACTACAACGGACGATAGATCATTACCCCAAGGCCATGAGATAGCCAAAGAACAGATAGTAATAAAAAAAACCAAGAAAAGTCTTTTACAGTTAAGTGTAAATGGTCCCCTCTCATCACAAGAATCGGAGGATCAGTATCTATTGACAATGGGAACATCGTCGATAAGAATTAGTAAAAGGACGGGTTTGCTAACCTCTTATGATTATCAAGGATCTGAGATGATAGCTACTCCATTGAGATTGAATTTTTGGAGAGCTCCAAATGATAATGATTTTGGTCATGGAATGCCAGAGCGCACTTCCATATGGAGGTATGCTGGTGCTGAAACAGCACTGGTAAATATTGATTTGCAAAAAACGAGTGATAAGGAAATTAAGGTAGTTTCAAAGTTATATTTATCACTTGTTGGGGTGCCTGCTACTATAGAGTATACCTATAATGCTGAGGGCAGATTAGATGTAAAATGCACCGTTGAAGCTCAAAAGCAGGGACTACCAGAACTGCCCAGAATTGGAATGCATTTGACGTTGCCTGCACAATTTTATCGGATATCTTGGTTGGGTAGAGGCCCACATGAAAATTATGGTGATAGAAAAAACTCAGCTCATTTTGGATGGTATAGTTCGACGGTTTACGATCAATATCATCCATATATTAGTCCGCAAGAGAGCGGAAATAAAGAGGATGCCTCTTGGATGATCTTATCAAATGATGTAGGCATAGGGATAAAAGTAGAAGGTAGTCCTATTTTCAATTTTACAGCTACTTACTTTTCACCTGAATATTTAACACGAAGCGTTAGAGGCGAATTAAAAAATATGAATACGAATAATAGGGATGTCTCATTATGCATAGATCACAAGCAAATGGGAATAGGAGGAATCGATTCTTGGATGACTGGTCCTTTAGAAAAATACCTTCTGAGACCAGATACCTATCAATTCGAATTTTCACTAATTGGAGTGGACCATCGAGTTAATCCTTAATTTCTGACCATTTCGGTTTTGCGTATATTACTTTTTGATAAATGGGACAATCTTCGTGATGTGCACCTTTGAGATACCCCGTACCCATTACGAATTCATTAGTTATCTCACCACCAGTGAATTTGAAAGTCCTTTTAAATAACTTTACCCATTCTTCCCTTGATTTAGGAAATTGATGATCTAACCAATTCTTAAAAGAGCCAAATTCTGATTGTAGATTTAATATCTGTTGGGCATTATAGATAGCAGCATTTACTTTTAGCTTATTTCTTATGATTCTGGGATCTGATAGTAATCTACGTCTGTCTTCTTCAGTATAATTAGCTACCGTTTTAATATCAAAATGATCATAGGCTGTTATTAATCCTTCTTCTTTTTTGACTATAGTCGACCACGATAGACCTGCTTGATTTATTTCAAGTATGAGTCGTTTGAATAGCTCGTTATCATTCTTTGCGGGAAAACCATAGATTGTATCATGATAGCTTTTATGTAGACTATTGGGTAGTGCGGCTACAGCACAATAGGATTGTTCAAATGATTGCATACAAAGCTTTAAATTATATGATTCGTTATTTTATGTAAAGTCATAATAGTGGCATATGTAGACCACAATCTGAGTTTGCAAGACGACATTATACTTGTCAAATAACATTAGTCAATCGCAAAATAAAAAGAGACTATCTTTATTAGATAGCCTCTTCTTTGATTTCTTTCAATAGATTGTCTGAGATAATTAATTATCTCTTGACTCACCTTTTTGGACTCTTTCGTCGAGAGCGGCAATTTTAGCTTTTATTGTTTCTATTCTTGCCATTCTTTCATCATACTTTTCTTGTGTGATTTTTCCGTCTGCCAGCTGCTCATCTAAACGTTCAGTAACTTTAGTAAGTTGAGCTTTAGCTTTTTTAGAACGTTCTTTTCCCATTGCCACTTTTCGATTCAATTCTTTTTTTTGCTTGGCTCCTTTACTTTTAAGCTCTTCTTTGCGCATAGCTTGGTATTCTTTACGCTTTTCTCTGACGGCCTCTCTTTTTTCTTTTATGAGTGCTTCTTTTTCTTCATCAGTAAGAGATTCATCACTTTCAATTGCTTCTATTTCACTTTTAAGAGCATCTCTTTCTGCTTTACGTTCGACATTCTTTGTTCTTTTTGCTTCAGCTTTTTCGTTCATATTATCTGCTCTCCATTCTGCTCTTTTTTCTTTAATGAGTTTTTCCTTTTCCTCATCAGATAAGGACTCATTATTTTCTATCGTTTCTATCTCGCTCTTTAGAGCATCTCTTTCCGCTTTTTTAATGGCGGCTTTCTCATTCATCTTAGATTCCTTAGCTGCATTCAGTTTGTCACTTATGAGTGCTTCTTTCTCTTCCTCAGTTAAAGCTTCATTAGCTTTTATTTCTTCTATTTCAGACCTGAGTAATTCTCTTTCCGCCTTTTTCGCCTCTCTTTCGGCCTGTTTAGCTTCCTTCATAGCCATTTTCTCCTCTTTCTTCCCGTTGCCTTTCCCTTTTCCTTGAGCAGATACTGTCATTGATATACCTGCGACGAAAAATAAAATGAAAATCTGTTTAATTGTTTTACTTGCTCTTTTCATAATTCTTGTTTTTCAAAAATTAGTAATTGTTCTTATGACGGATAAAACGTAATTAGTTTTCTATTTCATCTAATAAGGCATCGATTTCACTACTCAAAGAGTCTATATCTTCAGCAATGAGTTCGGATTCGATGATTTCTTCTATGTCATTGTTTGTATTCGTTGTAACTTCTTGATTGTTAGCGTTTTGAGTCTTGTTTCCACTGCTGCAGCTTATCAAGAAAAACAGCGCAGGAATTATCAATTTTAAGAAAGTATTCATATCTGTTTAATTATATGTTAATGGATATTTATTTAGACTATTGATGAGCTCAAAAGTCATTTTTAGTCCACAATGATAGGACTATTGAAGTCTTATAGACCTTGGGGTTTATCCTACATATGGCATCAATCCAGCCTTACAGGAAGCATATTCGGTTTATATTTCTTTCCAAATCCTGAGTTATTCGGCTCATATGCTGCTTCTAATTGCACATTTATGCCTTTCGGTGGGATCTTGTTTTCCATATTTAGCGCCCAGTAGATTCCATTGAGCGCCAGACGTCGCATATTTTCATTTAAGAAATCATAGGGATGACCTAAGGTGGTAAAGAATACTCGTGCTCCTTCAAAGGATTTGGTCCAGGCTACAGGATTGGTGAGGGGATAATCATCAGTTTGATCTTTCATAGCGTGACCACTTTTTAGTGAGGTGCCTGTCAGTAAGATATCTGGATCATCATATAAGTGCCAACCGCCACCCTGTACATGGTATAGCCAGGAGTAGGCCTCAAACGCCTCGACACCATTGAGTATGGGCGAGGATTCCGCCTTTGGAGCTAAATTCACTTGAGTCAAAGGGTTTTTGCCATCGTCAAAGTGTCCATGATGTGTGATCCACTGTTGTCCAAAGATTCGGGTAGGCCATTCATCATTATAATGCTCCTTACTCCGATCATCCTTATAGAGAAAGGCATGCGTAGAAGTTCTGAAACCTACTATGGGCTTTCCACTATGTACAAACCGATCGATTAGGTGAAGTTGAGTATCAGGAAGGGCTCTCCATCGGGTAAACATTACCATAAGATCGGCATCTTGAAGCGCTTCTAATCCTTCGATGTGATCATTTCTATTAGGATCTATTATGCCATCTGCGTCAAGGGGATAGCAGAGACTGATGCGAGCACCTAATTCTCGTTTTAGGATTTTGGCCAGCATAGGCATGGATTCTTCTGATCTGTATTCTTCATCGCCCATGACAAATACGACATGTGGAGCAGGGGAGGTGTCTTCTTTGATGACGAGACTGTTTTGCTTACTACAGGAGATACTTATAAGCAAAAAACAGATGGTAACTGATGTGCGAGCTATACTAATCAAGAAGTTCATCATTTGCTGATTTATAGTAAGATAGATAATCTGTCGTTATCAAAGGCTTAGATTAACATTCTATTGGTATCTTTAAAATATACTTTGTTATAAGTTCGCTTCAATAAATGATCATATGGATAATTTAAGATTGAAATGGATATTGGGTATTACACTTGTACTATTGCTGATTCCATTTATTGGTACACTAATTAGTGATCAAGTGAATTGGGGCTTCTTTGATTTTATTATCATGGGAGCTATGCTTATAGTTCTTGGCCTTACAATCAATTTAGTGAGCATATATGTATCGAGGTCTAAGTATAAAGTATTAATGATCACTGGCAGCTTGGCCTGCTTTCTATTGCTATGGGCAGAAATGGCTGTCGGGATTTTCGGTTCATTTTTAGCGGGTAGTTAAATTTAATAGCTTTTTAGCTGTTGCTATCAATACAGCACTCTTGATGAGAATATGTGAATAGTTATATTAGCTGTAAAACTATCGTCATGACGCTATTATCAAGAGTATTTCACTTTCTTGTTTTCGTATTTGGGACATTGGCGCTAAGTGCACAGATAACTGATCCCGTGGCAACAGAAGTTTGGGAGCCTGAACCTAAGGCGGTTTCTCCAGGTGATGCGACTTTAGCTCCTTCAGATGCTATTATTTTATTTGATGGGTCTCATACAGAAGCTTGGGCACACAGCGATGGAGCATCAGTTAATTGGACCTTAGATCAAGGTATACTTACCGTCAAGGCTGGAACGGGAGCTATTTTTACAAAAGAAAAATTTGGGGACTGCCAGTTGCACTTAGAGTGGAGGTCACCCACCGAAATAGTTGGCGAGGGACAAGGTAGAGGCAATAGCGGAGTGTTCCTACAAAATAGATACGAGGTCCAGATATTAGATAGTTATTTGAATCGTACCTACTCAAATGGCCAAGCTAGTAGTATATATAAGCAGTCGATTCCTTTGGTCAATGCACTGAGACCAGTAGGGGAGTGGAACTCTTATGATATAATCTATAAAGCTCCTTCATTCAATGATGATGGGATTAAGACGAATTCAGGATACATAACGGTACTAGTAAATGGAGTCCTGGTCCAGAATCATACAGAGATAAAAGGCACGACAGAATATATCGGCTTACCTAAAAATGTGGCTCATGGCAATGATGTGATACAACTTCAAGATCATGGTAATCCCGTCAGCTTTAGGAATATTTGGTTGAGAAAGTTATAACACAAAATGAT